>CAYXBC010000033.1:0-5003 GCA_964463255.1 uncultured Candidatus Peribacteria bacterium
CTCGTCCGTGTACTCTTTAATTTACTGACGATTACCCTATATCCATCCGTAGCCATATTTGTCGTAGGAAATACTCGTGAGGCTACCGTTAGCTGTGTTAATCACGTGAATCTTGTGTTTTGTGCTACTTGTATGTAACCAGTTGATCAGGTGAAACTATATGCGCCATTCCATTTACCATTCGCTGTATATGCCCCTCATGTCATGACTCCGTCATTTGCATATATCGACATATCTTTCACCGTTGTAGCAGTATCTCCTAATGCGCCTATATTATCAAAATTATACATCAGCAAGAGTCATGAATCATAGATCGAATATGGTATACCAGCAAAGGTATAGATAAATTGATTGAGTCCTACTCCTGTCTCCACAATCTGGATTTGTCCTGTGAAACTATTTCCTGTACCCGTCGTTCCATTTCCTGGCGTAGCTCAGGTGAAGAGTATCACGGGAGGAGTAATATCAGTAATAATATTGATGTCTTTGTTGTTTCCCAGTGATCATGCGCCTCATGGAGTTGCTAAGGTGAGCGATGCTGGGATGCCTCACCAATCCATGATACTTCCTCCGTTGAGCTGGAGCGATGATGCATTGAGATAATCAAGGTCGAGTCTATAATCTCACTGATTGACTGTATATCTAAAGGTTGCCGTGTTGTCCGCTGGTGCGAGTCTGGTAATACGATTCTGGGTCGTGCCACTATAGTCCGTAAAGTATCCTCCAGCAAGGATCTTGCCGTCTGGCTGCAATGCTATTGTTTGGACCTTAACATAATTAAATCAGCTTCAAATATTGAAACCACCATCTCTGGTTCCTGTGCTCGTCAACCTTGTGATGTAATTTTGGGTTGTTCCACTATAACTCGTAAATTGTCATCCGACTATTATCTTGCCGTCTGCCTGCAATGCTATCGTATATGCAGCACCAATACCAAATCATCATCAGATTACGAAACTACTGTCTCTCGTTCCATCAGCATTCAATCTCGTAATCCCATTTTGGGTTGTTCCACTATAGTTGCTGAATGATCCTCCGACTATTATCTTGCCGTCTGCCTGCACGGCTATCGTATAGACAATACCATTAAATCAATCTCAGATAGTGAAACTACTATCTCTCGTTCCATCAGCATTCAATCTTGTGATGTAATTTTGGGTAGTTCAATTATAGCCTGTAAAATTTCCTCCCACGAGAATCTTGCCGTCTGCCTGCAATGCAATAACAGCAACACTACCAACAATTCAATCTCAGATAACGAAACTACTATCTTGCAATCATGTGCTTGTTAACCTCGTAATCTTATTTTGAGCAGTTCCACTATAACTCGTAAATAATCCTCCGACTACTATCTTGCCGTCTGCCTGCACGGCTATCGTATTGACATTACCAATAAATCATACTCAGATAACGAAACTACTATCTATTCTTCCTGTGCTCGTTAACCTCGTAATCTTATTTTGAGTAGTTCCACTATATAACGTGAATCATCCTCCGACTACTATCTTGCCGTCTGCCTGCAATGCTATCGCTAAGATATCAACATTACATCATCATCAGATTACGAAACCATTATCTCTTGTTCCATCCGCATTCAATCTTGTGATGTAATTTTGGGTTGTTCCACTATAGTTGCTGAATGATCCTCCGACTACTATCTTGCCGTCTGGCTGCAATGCTATCGCTAATACATTACTATTAAATCAACTTCAGATATTAAAACCACTATCTATAGCTGCGAATCATCATTGACTCAAGAAAGTTCCTGTCCTCAGTGGTGAAGTATTGAGGGCCAGCACGGGTGATCAACTTACTGCTATCGGTTTGGAGAATTGTGCCTTGATATCTACTATATCTCCGTATCTGTAGGTACCATTTGCATAGTCGGATGTTACATTGATAACCGATGCCGTAGCGGTGTCGAGGAGAATCGTATCTGTGTAATTGCTTGTTATATTGCCCAAGCTATCACGGAATGCCATATAGACAATCTTGGTACCATCACCGGCAGTCAGCGTGTGGGATAATGGCGTATCACATCCCTGCCAATTTGCATTTGGACTTGGCGTATTGCTGAAGGCCACTTCCTCTCATCCTATACCAGCGTCGGTAGGACAGTTTATGTCGAGTGTCACTGATGTTCATGTAGCAATAGCAGCTCCATTATTGATTTGGAACCATGCTCAAGCAGGCGCAGTTGCATCGTAGATATAGGTCGTAGCTGCTCATGTCGCGACGAAGTCGACGAAATCATGCACGCTAAATTGTATCGTGATATCTGAGGCAAAGGTAAATCCTGTCTTGATACAGACGCCTGCCGTAGCGGTTCCTGAGTAGGTTGCAGGAGCTCGGGTGATACCTGTGGTATATTGGCAGCTAGCTCCAGAGATACCGATAGCATCGCTCACTGCTGCACTGATATCGATAGTTCACTTATAGTAGAGTGAACCATTGCTTCCGGTAACTCCACTAGAGATATATGCCTTCTGGGTCTGCGGAGCTGTGGTATCCAAGGTAATGTTTCTTCATGTCCACATCGATGCATTGCCTAGCAGATCCACAGATTCCATATAGATTGTCTGGATGCCGTCGATGTCTATCAAGGTGTATGGTATCGTGAGATATGATGAACATCATGTCCGTGCCATTGATCCGGTAGTATTGCCATAGAGGATTCCTGATAAACCTATTCATATACCATCATCAGGACAATTTTGTCATAGTTGCAACATCACTGATGTTGTATCTGTATACAGCGCTCAGGTATTGATAGTGAAGGATGGTTGTGTTGGTGCGGTCCCATCATAGATATAGGATGCTATGGATCCTGTCGTCAGATTGGTTGCGATATCTTGGATACTAAATGCTATGTCTATATCAGCAGTATAGGTCAGTCCTGTCTTGTAGCAGTATCCAGCCGTAGCGGTTCCTGAATAGGATGCTGCAAGCCATGATGCACCCGTCGTATAGAGACAGGTTCCGGTACTGAGACTATTGGTATCGCTCACATCTGCACCGATATTTATAATTCCTTTGTAGTAATTGAATCATCAGTTGTACCCTGTTACTCCACTGGAGATATATGCCTGAGATACGGTAGGACTTCCGCTATCCAGGATGATGGTATCTGAGTAGTCGTTGGAGATGTTTCCGAGTGCATCTTCACTCCTCATCCAAACTGTTTTGGTACCTTCTCCTGCAGTCAAGGTCCATCACTTTACACTCGTACAGCTAACCCATGCGCCATAGCTTCCTGTCGTATGGCCGTAGGCAATCTTGACGCCACCTACTCCCGCATCCACTGGACAATTAATGGAGAGAACGGCATTAACGGTATCGGTATAGAGTGCTCAAGTATTGATGGTAAATAAGGTGCCGGTAAGGGTAGCAGCTAGTTTCGCTACGAAGACATCCTCAGATCCGCTATTGGCGAGTGTCGTTGATCAGAATTCTGACATATTAAGATACATTCCTGCCACGTATAGATTCAGTCATTGATCTATAGCTATATCATAGGACATCTCAGATCATGTACCTCATCATCTGACTGCCCGTTGAAATTCTCCTGATGGCGAAATTTTCGAGATAAATGCATCTCCTGCTCCGCCCACATCTGTCAGGGTCGTCGATCCAAAGGTTGCAGATCCCTGAAAATCACCTGCTATATATGCATTTCCTGCGACATCTAATGTTATTCACTGTACTTCATCCAAGCTCACTCCTCATCCTCTAATTACCCGCTGGTATGCTCATGTCGATAAGAGCTTAGCAATAAATATATCATCATTTCCGGTGCTGACCAGTGTCGTCGATCCAAAGGTCGCAGATCATGAGAACGTTCCCACGCTGTAGCTATTTCCTAGATTATCCACTGCTATATCATTTCCACCATCAGCTCCAACAGATCATCATCCTACTGCCCGCTGAAATCCTCAGGTCGATGAAATCTTGGTGATGAAAATATCGGTTATTCCATAATTCGTCAACGAAGTAGATCAAAAGACCGCAGTCGCATAATTATTTCCTATGATATAACTATTTCCATAGCTGTCTACCGATAGTGAGTTTACATAATCTGTATTGTTCGATCATCATCCTGCTGCCCGGAGATAGAGTCCTGTAGATGAAAGTTTAGCGACAAATATATCTTGAGATCCTCAGCTACTGACTAATGTTGTCGATCAAAAGCTTGCTGTCAATGCAAAATTTCACGCTACTAAAATATTGTCTTGAGCATCCAATCATATTCCTTTGATTTCACCATTTCCTGGTCCTGATCCCTCCTCAGCTCGGAGAAATACTCAAGTCGATGAAATCTTGGCAATGAAGGTATCACTACTTCCGCTGCTCGGTAAGGTGATGCTTCAGAAAACTCAGGTAGCGATATAACTTCCTCATACATAGACATTGCCCGCCTTATCTACAGTTATTGCGGATGCTACATCATTTCCTGTTCCTCATCATTTCACTGCCCGGAGATAGAGTCCTGTAGATGAAATCTTGACTACAAACATATCGCTATTCCCGGTACTTATCAATATCTTGGATCAGAAAGATGCCTTTCAAGAAAATACTCCTGCTATATATGTATTTCCTCAGCTATCCACTGCTATCCTGCTTGCATAATCCAATTCAGTTCCTCATCATTTCACTGCCCGTGCAAAACTCAATCATGTTCCTGGAATCGCGGGAGGTGTCGCATCATAGGTATATACTCCGAGATCTCAGGTACCAAGATAATTGGAGATATTTCTGATTCTGAACATAATATTGAGATCAGGACCTCCCGTCACGCTTGCATTACAATAGGTGGTATTGTACGTAGCCGTACTCCATGTTGTACCGTCGATAGTGTATTGGCAAGTATTTCCGCTGAGTCCGTAATTATCCATCACGGTCGCTGCAACCGTTACATTTCCTTTGTAGAATAATGCTGCTCCGTTGCTTCCGATGGTGCCTACAGAAATATATCATATACCTACCGTAGGTTCTGTCGATTCTAC
>CAYXBC010000034.1:0-4774 GCA_964463255.1 uncultured Candidatus Peribacteria bacterium
AGACTTGAAGATGAATATAATATAAAGCTACATCCAACAACAATATTTAGGATACTTAAAAGAAACCATGTGAGATACCATGAGAAATATGTGAGATTTAAGAGACCAAGTAAGCTTTATAGTTTATGAAAACCGTGACAAAAAAACAGCCACGAAACAGTCAGCGATTTATAGGCTTGCTAATTATGAAGTTATAGCACCATTTATTATCGAACAGCCACCAAACAGCCAGGGAATAGACACGAAACAGTCATCAAACAGTCACAATAATAAGAGTATATATACTATAGATAAGAAACTAGATAAAAGAAATATCCCCACTTCTTCTTTAAATAGTATAGGGGGTGGTGTGGAGGGGGAACCTGACGGATTTAAACAAAGGATGCTAAAAGTTGAAAACGAAGGTCAGGAATTTATCGCCAACCGAAATACTCTTACAGGAAGGAACGATCGAATGGATGAAAAAACAAAGAAAGCTTTATACAACATCATTGATTCTATCACCCTTCAAGATCTTATTTTCAGGATATCAATCTTTACAAAAGTTTTGAATCTGATCAAGGAACACAGGCTTTCAAAATACCTCTTCTTTAAAATCGAGCATTTTGATCTTTGAGAGTTTCTGAAGCATATCAACAAATTCTATGGAACCTTGGAAGATGTCTTTGCTAGGATAACTATCGAACAAGAAAGGAAGCATGTGATTTCCAAAATTCGTAGCATTCTATCTCCGCCAACAAGTCCACCAGAAAAAGAAACCGCTCCACTCTCTCAAGAAGCCAAAGATCGCATCAATGAGATAAGGAGCCGTTTCACAAAGAAAGTTACTTCTTTTACATCCTCATAATCAACTACCATGAACGACAAAAAACAACTGGCAACAGTCCAAAAGACTATGGCAATCAGCAAGGACACTCTAGAAGATTTCTTGTTCAGCCAATGCAAAAACGAAATCTCTGATGAACAGAAAGCCTTGTTTGTTTGAATTGCTCTAGCAAACAATCTCAACCCTTACAAAAGAGAAATCTATCCTATTCCATTTTGGAATAGCAAACTTGGGAAAAACGACATGCAACCTGTGACCGCTTACACAGTTTACCTTCAAAAAGCACAAGCGAGTTGAAAGCTTGATGGCTGGGAAACAGAAATCATTGAAGATGATGACGGGAAAGTGGCAGGCGGTAAAATCACTATCCACCGTAAAGATTGGAATAATCCATTCATCTGGGAAGTGACTCGAGATGAGATCGTTCAATGCAAAAAGGATTGATCTCCCAACAAGAACTGGAACGAGAAACCAAAATTCATGACCAAGAAGACTTTGATCGGACAAGGTATGAGATTATGCTTTCCTGAGGATATCGGATGAATGCCATATCTTGAAGAAGAAATATGGAATGCACAAGTTATTGATTGAGAAACTGATACAAGAAAAAAAGTCAGTCTTGCTCAGGTAGAAAATATAGAGCCTGTAAATGTTGATGCTTTACAAACAAAATCAGTCAAAGCGGACATGATTTCATCTGAACAGAAAAAGAAAATTAATCAGATTTTTGATCTTATGAAATATGAAGATAGTGATACCAAGAAAAAAGAATTTTGTAAAGAACTCTACAACAAAGATTCACTTACCAAATTTACTAACGATGAAGCCAATAATTTTATAGAGAAACTTAAGCTTTGATTGAAGAAAAGAATCATCACGGACAGAATTTATACTTTAGAAGAACTTAGCTCTGTCATAGAAATAATCACAGATATTTATGCAAATCCTAACGATCAGAAGCTCCTTGAAGAAATCATAAAATTTGGAGAAACATTAACAGAAACAAAAAAAGAGGAACCTACCACCAAGTAAATACCTCCTTTTATCTTTTTTTAAACAAACGAAATGAAATTGCCAGCAAAACAACAGATCATCGAGGCTCTACCAGTGAGCCACCTCTCCTACAGTAGTATTAAATCTTACTGCCAGGATCAACAATCCTTTTACAAAGGGTACATCCTCGGACAACGAGACGACTTTGAAACGAAGCCTAGCTTTGTGATTTGATCGGCTGTCCATGCAGGGATAGAACATTATTGGATTCATCAATGACACCTCAATGCAGGACATGATGTTCCGACAATGACCAACGAAGACTTCATCTCAGTTGCTACATCACAAGCTAACCACGCCTTCAATGTCGCAGAGAAAAACTGAACGATGGTTTGGTGAGTAACCCAAGACAGAGAAGGAAGTTTGGAAACCATCAAAGAGACTTTGGAATCCTACTTCTCAAATCCACCAAAATACAAACCTCTTTATACTGAAATTGATGATATCGTTGAATTTACAGACTTCTCATGAGAAGATATGCCTGTGCCGATCAAAACTAAAATCGACATGATCGCCGAAGATGAAGAAGGGAATATTGTCATCGTAGACCACAAAACAACAAGTGCTGGCTATGAAAAAGAAGCGACCGATATTGCACCAGACTTTGATCTTCAGGCAGGAGCTTACTTTATCTGATGTATGAGTATCACTTGAAAGCAACCCAAAAGAATGATTTTTGATCAGATCGTAAAAGGCAAACAAAATGTATTTAAAGGTCTGCTTCAAAAAGATTTGAGAGAGCTTTGTGATAAACATGGGATAGCCTATGAGAAATTTACAAAGAATGAAGAATTGAAACAGAAACTTCTTGATGCTAAAGTTATGCCTATACCTGAAACGATACTAAAATACGAGATCGATTTTACCAAGAACATGGAACCAGTGAAAGCTTTTATTTATCTCTACAAACAAGTGGTTCTTGATCTCTATTACAAGAGCATCAATAAAAACCCATTCATCGTCAATCCATTCAAACAGTTCTGAGCAGATGTTGGATATAAATGGTTTCTAGAACAGATGAACACCCAGGGGAAATAAATGCTGAGATATAAAATTTTGGGAGAACAACAGACATTGTCTGCTCCCTTTTTTTACTCGTAATGTGATTGTTGAAGAAATGAGACCACCAAAATCTCTAATAATAGCACTCTATATCTTCAATCTGCTCGTGGTTTCTTTACTACTCCTGGGCTTCTTTTTGGTATTGGTTTATTTTCCTTTGGTGGTTTTTGGAGGTTTAGTTTTGATTTTGCCGTTTTTCATTACTAAGAAACAGATAAAGAAAAAGAAGGCATAAATCATCTATAATACTAGTTTATACCTAGATTATCTCGATAAAGGACTTGATAAGAAGCTTTTATTAGATAACATGAAACCACAATTAAGAAGCTACATTTATCTCCTTTACTAACCAAAAATGATCCACAAATGAACAATCAAAAAATGAGAAACTTTGAAACTAGAAAGAGAATATCAATTCGGAAAAACAGGATTTGAGTTGGTTAAGGTGGTGGCAGTATTTCAAAAAAACGGTATTTGGTATGCACTTTTGGATAATTGAATGCAAATTCCTTTTATTCCTGACAATCAATAAGCCATGAATTCAATCAAAAAAGCCCATTTACAGAAAAGAATTAGAGAATTCCATGAAGCTTTGCTACCTGACTGCAACAAGGAATGGGTAGCAAGAATGGATAAATATCTAACAATAGTTTACGGATTCAAAGGATTTGAAAAGGCAACGAATAAGGAAATCCAAGTTTATCAAAGAGCCCTTAGAAATTTAGAACAAGCAGGAATCTGCTAAACTTTTACTCTTTAAAACCTTACGATCAATGAATGTATCAGCATTATTAGCTATTTTAAGAAAAAGAGACAGAGACATAGCAGAGACTATGGGAATCAAAGTCGCACAACTTAACAGATGGCAAAAGAAAATCCAAGAACCATCAGACGAGAGCTTTGTGAAAATCAGAGAGTTTGTTGAAAGTCACATATCAGAGCTTCAGAAATTTCTCAATTGAACTATAGAAAAAGCCACCCCCATTGAAGAAGTGACTATCAAAGAAGTGGAACCTATGGTTGAAAAAGTTGAAGAGTCCGAGGTTGAAGTAGAGCAGAAACCTGCAAAAAAACCTAAGATTACTAAGAAAAGTTTTTCCAAGTGGAAATCTATAACATAGATACAAAAAATGTTTTGATTTCTAAAACGAATCTATTATAATACATTTGTTTTATTTTTTATAACATTTCATATATGGCTTTCATAAACAGAAAATTTGAGCTCAAAATATTAAATGAAAGATTGGATGATTTCAAACATTGAACGTGGTTAAATACATCCCATATAGCATTCCTGTGACTTAGAAGAACTGGAAAAACCTACCTAGTCAAATATTTTTACAATGTCATCAAGGAGAATCATAAGGATATAATTCCACTGTTTATAGATATAAGCAAATTGACAGAAAGTATCAAATATTTTTGTGATTCAATTATTCTGGAATTTGCTAAATCATACAAAAACACGTATTTAGATTTAGATTTATATCTCTTTTTTCATGAATTTTCTCATGGAGATGTTTATTTGTCCTACAAAAATTATGATAGCCAAACCGACAATACCAAGATATTTGATAGCTTTTTGAAATTACTAACCATAATCTCATCAAAACAAAAACTTCTCATCATCTTTGATGAATTTCAAGAGATTCTAGAATTTACCAAAATCAAATGATTGAAAACTATTGATAGTATTTTTAGAAGTGAATTACAAAATCAATGAAATATTTTCTATATTATAACCTGATCCTATCCTACTATTTTGAGAGATTTGATACAAAATCCGAATAGAAAATTGTATAGTCACTTTGATATCTGTCTCTTATACACATC
>CAYXBC010000035.1:0-25210 GCA_964463255.1 uncultured Candidatus Peribacteria bacterium
TTATAAATTTTATAATTAATCATACAAAAAAACACAGGATTCTTGAAAAAGAATAAGAAATATATAAACAAGACAAAGATAATATCGTACAATATATTTTTTATTTGATATAAATAAAAAAATGAAATCAAAGAAATTAGTAGTCATGTGAATAAGTATGCTATGATTAGCAATCTATGTATGAAGTGTTTCAGTATTAGCGCAAGGAACTTGAACGTCTGAGAATCAAACAGCACCAAGTGATATTCAAACAACGAATTCACATAATGGACTATCTGTATACTATATGAAAGAACTCAAGTACATTAATATGAGATTCTGCAATAAACCATGAGAAGATTCGGTTCATGACGATGCACTGGTAATAGATCCGACTAAAGATAATTCTATACGTGTATGTGTAAACAATGTTGGAGATAAAGAATATGAGGTGATTTACTGATGGACTATATGATATTATACTGCGGAATGAACCCGTGTATGTGACACTAATATTTGAAGCAATGAATTTAATGTAATGATACCAAATCAGACACCAGAAAGGATATTTAGGATAAAACCATGAGATGATCAAATAATTGAAGAAAAAATAGTGATACCGCCGGGAATGAGTGGATTACAAATGTGATGTTTGATATACAAACTTTCAAATTATGTAAGTGAATGACAGGCATGAATGCTGAATGTAGTGATTCAGAAATATTGATATCTCGATATCATGGTATGATGATTTACTTCAGTGAAGAAAGATATAGCGGTTCTTGAATCTACTTGATGAGTGACTTCTACCAATAAGCAAATCAAAGCAGTAATAGATAATGAAAACAATCTATGATTAAGTATTTCTGTTGAAAACAAAGGGAATATTTCACAGAATATAACGGTAACTGGAAAGATATATAATATACTCGGATTTCAGAAAGAATTCAGTGCACCAATGAAATTAGTAGGGCCAGCACAAAAAAGTGAATTTATGCTGAATGGTGGTATACTTCCTGCCTATAAATGACTCTATTCTGTGAAATTGAATGTAACAAATGTTCCTGTATATATGTTTACTGTAAACGATGAAAAAGCAAAGGAAGGCGGATATACCATAATCAAAGGAAATATTTTCATATTTTCTTGGGTACTGGTAGTGGTAGCAATATTTATTATCTTAATCCTAATCAAGTTAATCTCACCTAGAAGAAATAAACAGCCTCAGATAGCAAACTAATATTTAAACATTTATCAGATTCAAGAAAGATGAAACATTTTTTTTTCGGATTATTGAGTATTTCATTGATATGCTTTGCATATGCTAATGAATTGGTGGTACAAACAGGTACAGATGAATCAATATCAGGAGATACCATCAAAGTCAATCAAGATATAGGATTGAATATGCCTCAAGACCTTAAGAACATCAAGGCTTCATTTTGTAATGATCCATGATTCGAAAAAAAACCGAGACAAATGCTCAAATTCATTATGAGACCATGAGAACGTAATGAAATTTGCCTAGCATATTATAATATGAGCGAACATCCTATAGCATTGAGATATACATTCTGATCATGATACATAAATAAAGACTGAAGCACAGTATGTGATGCAGATGATGATTGATTCAGAAAATATATCGTTGGGTTTAATGTAACCTGATTTACGGTTCCCCCTAAAACAACAATCATAAAGAGATTTATGTTCCGTAGTTCTATAAATAACAACTGAATCATTGCTGGTTGCGCTGACCATCGGCTTGATGCACCATGACAAAATTCACCATGAAGCATGCTCAATGTAATAAGTCACAATGTAGGATATATTAACATTTATTTTACAGGAGATATTTACCGTCTAGGTCGAGTAGATGATGTATGAGATTATGTAAAGACAAATAAACAGTTACTATTAAAAACCATTATAGGGATACTCACAGTTGCTATGTTGATAATAATATTCAAGAAAGATAAAAAACTGGAAGCCAAAAAACAATCCAGATAGAGAATGTGATAGAGAATTGAGATATAAATTAGTTTGATCGAGGTGAATTGAGGATTAATTCTCAAGTATAATAACCTATGGCTTGACCAGGAGGTACTTCTACTACTATCTGGATTCTATTAGCTTCAATCTTACATACTTCTCAGCTCAATCAAGATTTCGAGATTATTACTCATGGAATAATTCAGATAGAGGTTAATGAAGTCGTATTCAATCATGAAGAACAGGAACCTTGGGTTACCTGGTGAGGATTTACCTTTAGGAAAATATTTTCTTTAGAGATGGTTTGTAGACCATTAGTTAAATTATTAGGTGCTTTCAGTGTCATAGATCGACTCTCCAGTCATTCAAAATCAATACAGTAAAATGAAGAAGGAAATTCTCAAGTCATATTAAAACCAACATAGTCTCAGGTATGCTGACCTAAATTCAAAGAAGTACCATAAACACAGGAACTATCCCCAGGAATAATACTCAGTGATATTATGCCAAGCGCAGCGTTAGTAGTTTCTCTACCCAAGAAAACTATTGATAGAATCATGGCTAAGCTAAGAATGAAGAGAGAAATTAGTTTTTTCATCGATTAATAGATAATGAAAGTAAATATAAAAAAATACTTGAATAAAGTATATGAGTATGAAAGCAAATAATCAAAATATAGCGTATATAGTCCGTATTATCAATTGACAAAGTCATAATAGTGATAGAATAAACCGAGAATTCTATCAGGAAAAAAAAACACAAAAAAAATCAAGCATCTTTCAGCTTGATTTGATTACTTTTCTCCATGGGATGGAAATAGATTGTTGATATACATAAACTATTACTCTTAGTACTTATACAGTGTAAAGATAATAGTTCCGCTATACGTACCCGAAGGAGTACCTGCAGGAATGAGTATCCTTAGTCGAGGAATATCTCAATATTTATTGCCCAATCCAGCATTTGCGACATCAGTGGGTTTGTAGATATAGACCACCGGAGCGATGATGCTGGTATAGTCCTGAAGCGAAGAACTAATAAGAACATTCCCAGAAGCTCACAAAAGTAGGGTAGGCGAAAGATTGCCGGCTTTGAGATACACACCGGTAAGGGTATTTCATAAGGATCCATGAACGCCATCGCATTGGATAGTGGTATAATGACCAGTCATGGATCAGAGAAGATCTTCAATCCAAAATTCACTATCAAAATGACCGTCAAGATATTGATCAGATGGAGAAGCACTAGGTAGAACTCAGAAATCGATATTTTTAGGAGTACCATGTCTGATACCGAGACCTCTGATCTCCAGACTCAAGGTTGCGGTACTACTGAAAGCGTAGATAGAGGATACTCAAAGTCAAAGACATATACATACACCGACACCCAGAAATGCTTTCTTAAAGAAGGTCATAGAGATAGAGTTATATATATGAAAACAATAACGATGAGATATAATTATAGAAAAATCAAAAAAAATCAACGGCAAGTCGTGTTGATTTTCGTACGCTAATAGCTACAGTACTCACTGTACATCAATCGATGATATATTATATAGTCTAGGACATACAAAACGGGGAGTTTTGCGTTCTAGACTAGTTTTTTTTATTGATTTATAAGAAGTTGATTATGGTAGTGGTATAGAAAGTGTTAATGTTCCAGAGTAGAGTCCAACTGCTTGGTTCTCAAGTGCATCAACTTCGATAGTAATAGATGATGTTTCGATACTACATACTTCACCAAGAGCAGATGCCTTTCCAAAAAGAGTTACTGATCCACTCAATGGTTTTCTTACACCTGCAGAATCACCAATATATGGAGTACATGCTCCATCTACCTTAGTTGCAGCAGGATTTTTTACGAATACTCTAGTTGCTGGGATATCCCGAGTAACAGTATTGTTGTGATCAATAGTATTAGACTGAAGTGTTACATTCCAAAAAGCCTTTCCTTCAGTATCATTACAAGACCATATAGCACCACTTGTAGATAAGAAACCAGTTGAGTAAATCTGAGCAGAATAGTTAAAGTTTTTGACACCAAATTCAACTAGATTACCATAAATACAACTACCAGATGTTCCTTTAATTTCAAGATTCAACTGTGCAGTTGGCATTCATGCAGCATTTGTATTTAACATAAATACAGCAGCTACAAGAGCCAATGATAAGGCTCCGATTTTTAACAAATTTTTCATTTTTCTATTAAAATAACAATATAAAATTTTCACTATCTTTTTTGAGATAGCAAAAAAGTCCTAGACTATATAATATATCATTTCAGTGGATGTTAAGGATCTCATACTTCTTGTTGTACACAATAGAGTATAATCAAAAAAAAAATCCTGTCAAATTTTTGAAGACTTTTTTTATATAGTTCATTTTGGATAATAATATTGCCAAAAGAAAAGTAATAATTTAATATATTTTTAAAAGTCAATTATGAAATAGATAAAATACTATTTAATACAGCTATCAAGAACAAAAAAAAGAAAAAAAACTATATGAAATACATCAATAGTTCTTGAATAATTCATAAAAATAGGTAACTATATCTACTATACGAGTAATAGATATTTCTCTATCTAGAACAAAAGTATTTTAATTTTTTAAACAAAAGTATGTATAAAAAACTATTTGGATTAATAATTATGGTAGTAGGAATGTTTGCAATCACAAGGGGTGCATCATTAGAAGCAGTATCATTTCATTTTTGTGATGATATAGATGGTAAAGTTCGTCTATCAAATCTAAAGGTGATTGCAGTAAACCCCGGAGAAGAAAATGAAGTATGTGTTGTATTCAGTAATGGATCTAAGGAAAAGACAAAAGTGACGTATGGACTCAGTTACGGTTTACTCAATAAGTGATGAACACAAGTTTGCGATCAAGATTCTTCATGGGACAATAAATTCAGTAAATTTTTTGAGAAGCCAGGCGATGGGACATTAACACTGGATCCAGGAGAGGAAAAAACAGTCAAGATAAAAATCAAGGTGCCACTATGAATAAACGGAATGCAATACTGATGTCTAATCAATACCGTAGAAGGTAGTAGTCCAGAAAAGACAGCATGAAGCATATTTAGCGTGGTAGTACGTAAGATATTCCCTTTAAATCTGTTTATAGGTAAAGCAGAATCGATAAAAAGTTCTGTGATATTATCAGAAATAGGATGATGAGTATTCAGCACAAATTCCAAGATCAAGGCAGAGATGAAAGATGGGACCAATTTAGAAATATCAGCTAAGGTAAAAAACGGAGGAAATATATCTCAAACTGTGCAGATTACGGGGTCAATACACAATTTCCTTGGATTCGAGAAGATGTTCACTACCACAGCAGTGAAACTTAGCCCAGGAGAAGAAAAAGAATTAGTCGCAAATGTAGGGGTGATACCCTGATATAAGGGAGTCTTCAATGTAAATATGAACGTCAAAAATACACCATTTTTTGATTTTGAGATAAGCGGAATAGATGAAGCAATCAAAAATTGAGCTACACTGAGCGAAAGTGGTACAATATATGCATTTTCTCGAGTAAGTATCGTTATTTTGGTAGTTATTATCGGAGTTATTATACTGATTATAAGACCAAAAAAGAAGAATATAGAGAAAACTCAATAATAGTTTTTATTTCTGAAGAGACAAAACAAGATGAACAGAAAGATGGTATTACCAATAATGATAGTTTGATTATTACTATCACGAGTTTCTGCCCAAGACACGACCAAAAAACCAAACACCATAACTGCATCGCCAAAGATTGATATGAGTATCGCTGATGAACTCAATAAGACTTCAATGCGTTATTGTATAGATTGATTTACACCGGATAAGTTGAGCAGGATGGGAAGCTTAACATTACAGCCAGGAAAATCAAAAGATATCTGTGTAGTATTTATAAACAATATCCCCAAAGATAAAGAATTTACAATAGGATTCAGTGAATGAACATTAGATGGGGCAGGGTTGATAAGTTGTGATCAGAATATGGACAACAACAAATTTCTGAATATGATGATGATGCCTGAGAAAACAATAAAAATCATGGTCGCATCAGGAAGCACCACCGTAACATCCTTCAAAATCAAGATACCTACGACAGCGACAGGAAATATCTATGGATGTCTCGCATATTCTTTGCCTAACAGCTATTCAAAGGGTTCTGGAGAAATCTTTTGAATATTCGCACGTAAAGTGGCACCTATCGAGATCATAGTTACCTGAGACGTCTATACCCTCGGACGACGAGATGACCTAAAAGATGCATATACCCTCAATAAAAATAGGATACTTCAGAGTATTATCGCCATATTGGCGATCTGGATTATAGTATCTATTGCAAAAGTAACGAAAAAGAAAGAAGAAAAACATCACCACAAGAAATAATCATTACACTATAGACCAAGAGACTCCGCACATGCGGAGTTTTTTTGAAATCACTGTCATTGCGAGCAACGCGAAGCCCTCATTCGAGGATAAACAATCCAATTCAGTGGTATTGTAAGAATAAATCACTGTCATTGCAATCCCGCAGTCCTACGGGAGAAGCAATCCAAAACTAATCCACTGTCATTACGAACATAGCGAAACCCTCATTCGAGAATAAACAATCCAAAACCAAATCACATTGAAAACCGAATCCAGAAAGATACGCTTTTTCTCAGTAAAGAATTTTAAAAGATTCTATGAAATTATGACACGAACCACACTTATCCTACGATACCTCCTCCTCATCAACATCTTCACCTTCATCGTCTGGGGGATAGATAAATATAAAGCCAGAGGACAGCAATGGAGGATCTCAGAGAAGAATCTTCTGCGATTTACCGGCCTCGGCTGACGGATAGGAGCTGTACTCGGTATGCAAGCCTTCCACCACAAAACCATCAAATCTTGATTCCTGACCAAATTTCGGTTGATCACCTGACTACGGATACTCCTGACGATATGATTATTATTTATGCTTTGATAACAACTTGTCCCTGATTCCTGATACCTTGTCCCTATCCCCCCTACTTTATACCTCATTCTGGCGTCAAGCGTTGCGGCCGGAATCCATTTCCATATTATTGGTCCCTTGTCCCTAATTCTTTTCACCTTTTCCCTATTCCCTCCATGAATGAAATCCAATCAAACATACTCTCACGATACGAAAAAAACGGCAGAAAGCTTCCCCGAAGAGAGACCACCGACCCCTATGCAATTCATATCTCGGAAGTAATGCTCCAACAGACCCAAGTAGAGAGAGTGATTCCTTATTTTCACAGATGGATGGAATCTTTCCCGGATTATGAGACACTAGCCAAAGCATCCAAGACAGAACTTTTGAGTCATCGATCAGGACTTGGATTCAATAGTAGAGCAGTAAGACTCCAGCAATGTTCACAAACTATAATTGAAAAATGGAGAAGTGAAGAATGGAAAGAAGGATTTTTACCAGAAGAAAGAGAATTATTACAAAAATTACCAGGAATCGGCCCCTATACCTCGGCAGCCATCATGGCATTTGCATGGAATATCTCCGTACCCGTAATAGATACCAATATCAGGAGGGTACTGATCTTCCTTTTCAAACTCCCGGAAACAATCACTGCAAAGGCACTTGAAGACTTTGCAGAGACAATAATCCCGAAAGGTAGATCACGTGACTGGCACAATGCCCTCATGGACCAATGAGCATTACTCCTTACCGCACGCAAAACAAAGATCAAGCCATTATCCAAACAATCCAAATTCGAATGATCCGATAGACAAGTCCGCTGATGGACAATGAAACAACTCGTAAAACACGGAACTATAGCTATGCCCACTATAGAAGAGGAATTCCCCCATAAACAGGTAAAAAAAATCATCAAAGAACTCCAGCAAGAAGGCCTCATAAAACTCAAAAGATGAACCCTCACCATCGCTGAATAGTGTCATTGCAAGCAACGTGAAGCAATCAATATATCACCCTCGACTCTCCATTCTTTTATCCTCGAAGGGGACAACTCTCCACCTTTCCATGTTCTTTAGTTATTTATGATTAGCAATGCTCTACTTCATCCCAACCCCTATCGGAAACAAAGAAGACATAACGCTCAGAGCCTTAAGACTCTTCAAAGAACTTAGATATCTGATCTGCGAAGACACTAGGACAGCAAAGAAGCTCCTCGGCATGTATGAGATACCATACAAAGACAAGGATTTTTTGTCATTGACGAGTTTCACCGACAAAGGAAAATTGGCCCATTATATGAATATTATCAAGACAAACGATGTTGGAATGATGTCTGAAGCAGGAACGCCATGATTATCCGATCCAGGCAAGATACTCATCCAACTCTGCAACGAAGATAAAATCCCTTATACCATCCTTCCAGGCGCTACAGCACTTATACCAGCTATAGTAGCAGCTGGATTTGATACGTCTGAATTCATCTATCTATGATTTCTCCCAACCAAGAAGGGAAGACAGACAAAAATCAAAGAAATCCTCGAGTCAGAGATTCCAGTATTTGTGTATGAATCAGTCCATAGGATAGAAAAATTATTCCAAGAATTATCTCAGGCTGGTTTCCAAGGGCAGATTTCCATTGCAAGAGAAGTGAGCAAGATGTTCGAACAGCATTTCACAGGAACGATAGAAGAAGCGATACTCATGATAAAGGACAAAAAACTCCCCATCAAAGGAGAGTTTGTAGTAGGGATAAGATCAAAGTAAAAAAATACTATTTGGAAGGCAAAACAACACAGACTGAATCTGGGATTGTTTTTTCTGCTGGGGGAAGCGGCTGACCTCACATCTTGACGACATTATTAGGAGTGATAGCAGGACAAGAAGCAGCTTTATTTTTATTGAATACTTGGACGACATAGTTTTTGAGTTCGGCTACGCTATGGAGAGTAGTATTTGGCGGATTAAAACTAAAGACATGTTTATACTTGGAATTGAGTCATTTATAGACGAATCAGATTTTTTCGAGAGGCGCATTATTATAATATACGATTTCCTTATTGAGAAGTTTGGTAGCAAAATCAAAGTTAGGAGCAAGCTTATTAGTATATTCCTGAGAACCATTAAACGTAGTTCCAGAGACGGTGAGATTATTTTTGGTGAGGGGAAATACTGTCACTGTTTTTCCATTTGCTAAGGTAATTTTAAAATCTCACTTGGTCTTTTCTATCCGATAAGCGAGAAAGAGTTTAGCAGCATTCTTTGGATGATAGCATTGCCCTTCCGTGAGTCAGAGATTTATCCTTGCTTGAAGACCTGGTCAATTTGTTTTGCGATCGGCGGTCTTTTCCATAAGGATATGGAAATATGTGAAAGAAAAGGCTTTATACCTTTGTTCCCGACGATGAAGCTCGACATCGCCAAGCGGTTTGGTGAATCATGAAGTATCACCTGCACTTTCACTTCTTGCAAAAGCGAGCATACTGATGAGAATATCTTTCTCGCTTACTTTCTTCAACAGAGTTTTGATAGTTTCAGTATAATGAGATCACTTCATCTGCATTTCCTGGATGGCTTCATGACAGTAATTAGTGAAATCTTGGGAAGAGATCTCTCTATCATGATAATTGAGAGGGATGGGGATAAGCATGCCAGGTTTGATATCATCAGGAGAGATATTAAATGATTGGGTCTTATTGCTAGGATGTTTTGCCAGATTATACTCATCATCATGGAGATAAGAAAACGCCTTGGTACCAGAGAGTTTGCTGCGGATTCATTCCAGAGTATCTTTTGCTTGCACAACATAGAAGTAGAGTCATGCATCACGTATGATTTTGATACCACGAGCAAGTGTCATGCTTTTAGGAGCAAGATTTTTTTGGAAATATAAATCATTATGATCCCGAAAATTACGTTCATGACGTGCAAAGGGATATCAAGAAGGATTTTTGGAGGATTCAGCAGCTCATGGAGTAGATCAGTCCAGATGAAGGAATTTTTTTGTTTTATCTCGTAAACCATCGTCAGTATCAGCAGGTATTTCCTCAGACATATCTTCTTCCAATTGGCCCAAAGATGCTTGGCTTTCCTCAATGACCAAGTTTTCCTCATAGGCTTTATCGTCTATAGCTTCAGAATTAGATTCTTCTGCTTGGAATGTTTGGACCATAGGCACAAAAGTCGCAAAGATAAAAGATATTGAAAATCAAAAACTATTTTATAAGATATTATATGTAAATTTCTTTATTTGTCAAAAAACGATGAAGAAAAGAAACATAGGGCGAGTGATTATTATTATCATCGGGATTCTCTGATTCCTCCTGGGAGATATCCAAATCAAGTATGGTAAAACCACGCCGCAAGCAAGCAAAAAAACGATTACAAAAAATATAATGAATCTCCAGGACATCACCGGAGCGTTTTATCGTTCTCCGGGAGAGAGCTTCAATAAAGAACTATCGGCATTTGCTGCGGCGAAAGATTCGATTGACCTACGAACCTATGAATTCACCCAAAAAGACTTCAAATCCCTGCTCAAACAGCTAGCGGACAAGCACGTACATATCAGGATAATCGTCGAAGACGATAAATTCAAACAATTCTGGAACACACTCAAGGTCTTGACCCAGTATTATAGTGGGTACGAGACTATCCAGCTCAAATCCGACAAGCAGATGGGAACCAACTACACCCACGCCAAAGTCAATCTCATCGATAGTGGATTTATCATCCAGACGGCGAATCTGACGAATACCTCATTTACAAGCAATCGCGAGCACTTTTTCCAAAGTTACGATATATGAATACAGACCAGTCTACTCAAGATATTTGAAAAAGACCGAGAAGGAAAGCCAATAACTATGCAAGATATCCATCCCAATCTCGTGATCTGCAACATCAATTGCAGAGGAGTCATAGAGCAGTTGATTGCCTCAGCCAAAGAGTCCATCATCATCCAGACCCAATATATCACTGATGATGCCATCCGAACAATCCTCAAGAACAAAAGGGAGCTACCGGAATTCAAACTCTTGGTCGCAGACACCGAGAACAACGATGAATTGACCAAATATTTCGGCAACGAGCAAGCGAGAAGATTCAAGAAATATTATAATCATACCAAGATGATACTCATCGACCACAAAGTTTTTCTCTTGGGAAGCATGAACCTCTCCACAACCTCTTTGGACGAGAATAGGGAAATTTGAATACTTCTTCTCGATACATGAATTATAAAAACCTTTTCTGACCAATTCAATCAGGATCGGACTGCTTCATCAAAAGGATAGGTGCCTCCCTACCACAGACATTGACTTTTACCAAGGAATTGATATATTAAGAAAACAAACAAAAAACTAGCCATATGAAAAAAAAGATTAATGTACTCATGGTATGTCTATTGCTCCTCATCAGCTGTCATGGACAGGGAAATAAGGACCAAAGAGAAATTGAACAACGGTTTATCACCATCATCGAAAAGGGTGAAGTCAAATCATGCAAGATGGAACTCCTGACACAAAAGAACGATACCAGCATCTATATCAAGACGGTGGAACTAAGCATCAAGCATGATAGTGAATATAATTTCATATATCTTGCATCTTCCGTAGTCTATGGATACAGCATCCTGGATCAAATGCATATAAAATGCGAGTATATGTTGATACACAGCAGGCAGGGATATATCCTGGAGCTCACCGAAGATCAGATTGACGAACTACCAGGACTTTCCCGCTATCTTTCGGATAAGATAAAAAAACAGAAACTTACCGAAACGCAACATGGCTATATCACTATGTAATCAAACACCCTCCTCAGTCTTCTGAGGAGTTTTTTTATATTTGAAGTAAAACAGTATTTTACTATAGTCTCAGAGATTTTTAGGTGAATTATCGGAAATATGGAGAAAATCATAGGGATAGACCTAGATGAGGTCTTGAGTGAAACAGTAGATGGTGTTTTGAAATTTCACAACTATCAGATCAACGGACAACCAGCCACGAGAGAAGATATTACAGATTATTATATCTTCAATATCGAGAAGTATAATCTTTCCAAGGAAGATGCAATCATCTATTTCAGAGCATTCCTAGATGAAGCACAAAACAGTGAAGATATAGTACCAGTACAATGAGCGAAAGAAGGCTTAGAAAAACTCAAACAAGAGGGATGGAAAATTATCATCGTAACAGCAAGAAGAGAACAGATAAAAGATTTTACCATCCATCGATTGAACGAACATTTTGCAGGACTACGAGATGAAATAGTATTTGCTAACCATTTTTCAGCACAAGAAAAAAATAAATCAGAACTATGCAAAGAACACGGGATCAATATCATGATAGAGGACAATGCGGACTATGCCAAAGAGCTTGCAGATACCGGAATCAAAGTCTATCTGCTTGATAAACCATGGAACAAGAGATATAAGAACGGCATAGATTCCAATATTATCAAAGTCTCCTGACGAGAAGATATTTCCATTTAGTAATTGAAAACAGCTAATATATCGATACAAAGAAACCTGATTCCAGAAACCTGATTCCAGGTTCCAGATCCCTAATACCAGATTCTATTGTTTTATTTTTTAGTCTACTATCATGTCAAAAGTTATCATCCCATTCCAAAAACTTTCAGAAAAAGCGAGAATACCAGAGCAAGCTACATTTTCAGATGCGGGATATGACGTATTCGCTACCGAATCTTATATCCTCAAGCCAGGAGAAAGGAAATTATACAAGACGAATATCTCGACAGCCATTCCGCATGGATATTACGGCAGGATAGCACCTCGTTCATGATTAGCATACAAGCATGGAATAGATGTGCTTGCTGGAGTCATAGATTCAGGATATAGGGGAGATATCGGTGTAATTCTCATAAATTTTGGAACAGAGGATTTCCCAGTCAATGAAGGAGATAAGATAGCCCAATTTATCGTAGAAAAATGTCATTATGTGAATCGGCAGGAAGTCGATATATTACCAGAAAGCCAGAGCCAAAGAGGGGAATGATGATTCTGATCAAGCTGACAGAGATAGAAGATAGTGCATTTATTTTTACCCATCCGTATGAAAGATATCATCATCAAAAACAGACAACAGATTGAAAATATCAGGATATCAGGAAAACATCTGACAGAATTACTCTATCTGCTCTCCACCAAAGCCAAAGCAGGCATATCCCTGATCGAATTGGAATTCGTTGCAGAACATTATATCAAGACGAATAATCTCAAAGGAGCATTCAAAGGATATCAAGGATACCCGGCAAATCTCTGTTTATCGGTCAATGATTGCGTAGTTCATGGAATCCCTGATGGATACATACTCAAAAATGGAGATCTCCTAAAGATTGACTGCGGAATTACCTACAAAGGTGGGATAAGTGATGCAGCAATAACTATCCCTATCTGAGGCGAAGCGGCGAATCCATTAGGATATCAATTAGCCAAAGCAACAAAGAAATCGCTAGACGAAGCTATCAAAGAAATCGGACCAGGAAAGGCAATTTTTGGATATTCTCATCACGTACATCAGGTAATCACCAACGAATGATTTTCCGTATTGGCAAAACTGACCTGACATGGTGTAGGAAACAAAGTACATGAGTGACCATACATCTACAATACTCCGCATCCTGAGATGAAGAAAGTATCTTTCCAAACTGGAATGGTGCTAGCATTCGAACCGATTACCGCGGTAAGCTCAACTGATTTTGTAAGCAGACCAGGCAATGACCGAAACCTCTATTGTAAAGGGAAAGATCTCTGAGCCCAATGGGAATATACCATCCTGATTACAGAAACTGGATACGAGATACTCGCATGAATAACCGAAGAGATAATCTAATGATAGATCCTGTATTCTAAATTCTTTCATCCTCGTAGAGGAAAATTTTAAATTTTAAATTCTAAATTCTAAATTCTATATGTTGATCCTTTGAATAGATCCATGAGTTAGGAAACTATGATATGCACTGATTACGTCAGACCTGAAAATAGTCGATTCAGGTATTTTGTTGTCAGAGATAAAATCCCCTACAAGAATTGATCAGTTTGAGAGGATGAGAGAAATAGAGGAGTACTTCACCAAATTATGCAAAAAATATAAGATACAGACTATGTGTATGGAGAAACTCTTTTTCACGAAATTCAACCAAAACAACGCAGAATTCGTCTATGGCATCAGAGCGATACTTATTACCCTATGTCTAAAAAATAATATCAGAATCAAGGAATATACGCCCATTGAACTCAAAAAATTCATTACTGGCAATGGTAAAGCAGAGAAACAATTAGTACAAAAGTGTATCATGAAACTTTACGGACTCAAAGAGTTCCCAGAATTCAACGATGCAGCAGACGCATTAGCACTCGCCTATATCGCCAGCAAAACACAATAAGACGATATCAATTAAAGATTGAAAATTGAAAATTGAGAATTAGAAATTACCTGTCCTCGAAGGAGGGGAAATTGAAAATTATCCTTTATTCTGGATCTCTTCTTCGATTTCTTTGATTTTCTTATTCTGCTTCCTATTGGACTTTTCGATCTTGATTGCTAATTCTTCAGACTCCTTGGCTTCCTTATGATAGGCATGGATACTTGCCTTAAGCATTTTCTGTATCTTGGATTGGAAGACTATTCACGTGAAACCGATAAACAAAGGCGCGCCCATAAATCCATAAAACATGGAAACAATCTTACCAGCAGGAGTGGCAGGAGCCATATCACCGTATCCAATCGTAGACATCGTAACTGAAGTGAAATAGAGTGAATTAAAAAATGTCCATCATTCCAAAGTATAGAAAGCGATTGTTCATAGTAAGATAACAAAGAGGATTACCACTATAAAGAAAAGTATAGTATATTTTGCGATAAATTCATTAAGATAGAGTTTGATGATATGCATAGAGAGAGAGGAATAAGTAAATATACGACAATTATATCAGAAAACGGAAAAAAATGCAAATTTTCCCTTCACTTGTAATTTTAAAACAAATCCCTACATACTGCAGATATGAATATCTGATGATATATGTTTTATCGTTGTATCAATTCATCATTTTAACGCTTGAGCATTAAAGTATGAATCTAGAGAAACTCTTCGGCAGTAAGACGAAAGTGGATATCCTCAAATATCTTCTCTTCAAAAGGCAATGAGTCTCGATGAGAGCCCTGGAAAGCGAGATCATTTGGACGTTTCCTGCAATCAAGAAACAAGTAGATTCGTTGAATGAAGCAAATATTATCAATGTTATCAAAGATAAACAAGGCCGGTCCATCTCAATCAAACCAGAATTTTATGATACCCTCAAAAATGTCTTCTTCTTTGGACTTCAGAATGAAATCATCACCCTCTTCACGACCTATGAGGTTATGATCGATCAGTACTATTTCGGAAAGAAATTCAATATCGACCTGGAAATGGATCTCGTCGTAATATACAAGAACTGCGAGAAACCACAGATAGATATGATCAAAGAAAATATCAACGAGATATTTAGGAATTATTTCATCGAAGTAGTGAGCGTGGTATTTATGGGAATAGAAGAACGGCAAAAACGTGACAGGCTGGCAGATAGATTCGTCATCCAAATCAAAAAGAGTCTGATTTCAAAAAAATAATGGTATATAATACACATCATTCCAGCATTAAGTTTTGCAGCCGGAATCCAAACAATAGAGAGAGATTATTTATCATATATCATGTATCATTTTGTCATTAAATCCAGAAGTACTTGCTGAACAAGTCATGGGATACGCAGTAGGAGCGGCTGAATTGATACCGACACTGAAACAATCCCAGGGAAACACATATACTGTAGCTATCATCCCCCAAGGGCCACATTTCTATACAGGCCTACTACAAGCGGGAGGATACCTTTTGCTAGATCATAAAAAAAAGGATATGCTCATAATATCCGAACAAACGGAAAATCCTGAGGATATAGTGATCGACCCCGTGGATTATAGCCCGATTCTAGGAAAGTCATGGAAAAACCCAGTCGTCACGATCAAAGAACTTAGCAACGAGATAGGTGCCAAGAAAAAAAATACAGAGCACCCATCAATCTCCGAAACAATACACCAACAATTACCCTTCATAAGAGTAATGACGCAAACTAAAGGTCTAGTACATATAAGCGTAGGCAAAAAGATTGGAAAAGCTGCCCTCGAAAAAATAGTACAACGGATAGATGACCATAGAGAGAGCTACAATATTGTATTCCTTACAAATATCGAGTTATCACCGATACCAAAATCCGGTAAATCAGACGAACAAAAAAAGATACATCAGATAATCAGGACAGCTTCACCCAATAAACCATTACTCTATATCTTCAGGCAAGTACTTGATATACTTGATAAAGAGCCTGAAATCATAGCATATGTAAATCCAAAAGATTTTGGCAGATCCTCATCGATAGCCACAAGATATATCTGCGCAGTAGGATAGATGAGGTGAATATCATCATTCATGGGAGAGTAAAAGTAATTTCCCCTTGAAAAAACCTTGAATTTTACTACAAAAGGCTTACCAAACTTTTTTTTTATTATTGAAAAAAGGGATCATGATGAAATTTATCTATGATAGCCTGGAAACTGTCAAGAAATTGAAGCATCCGACCAAAAAAGATTTTATCAATCTAACCATCGCTATTTTTGCAGCGATCACGATTGCAGGAGTGTATTTTATCTTAGCTGATACCGTATTCTCAGGCCTCTACAAACGATTCTATAGTATCATGCAATAAAATAGTATTGATGCGTAGACATTCAATGATTTTATCGTTTTACCGTGTACGAGTATGCAAAAATCAGAGAGTAATACATGAGAGATCAAAAGACAAATCGAAGACAATGGCTTCAAATGGTATGTATTGAGCGTAGTGTCAGGTCAGGAAGATTTGGTTATAGAAAATCTCAAAGAAAGGATAAAGAAACAGGATTTGATACCGACCGTAGAGGATTATATGTCACCGATGATAAATGAGTCATCACTCAAAAAATGAGAAAAAATAATCAAACAGAAGAAACTCTATCCATGATACGTATTCATAAAATCCCAAATGAATGACAAAATCCGGTACGTAATCAGAAACACTCCATGAGTGAGATTGATTGTAGGTGCGGAGACACGTCCTATTCCATTGACAGATGATGAATATATCAAGATAGTAGAACAGATCAAAAAATCCCAAGAGAGATCAGAACTCAAGATACCTTTCAAAGAAGGCGATGTAGTCTTACTCAAGACCGGTGACTTCAAAGGAATGAAAGGCAGCGTGAGGAATATAGATGCGGAAAAATGAACAGCAGTAGTAAATATCGAGATGCTAGGAAGGCTGACACCAGTCGTAATCGATCTTGATAAAGTAGAACTCATGAGCTAAAGAATATATGCATGGAGAACACCTATAATTACTAATTACGAATTACATTGGTCATTAGAGTTGTTGCTTCTCTCCATAGCTTTTATTTGCTGATCATCAGGATGCAGAGCAAAGAGAAGAAAATTATAAGATTCTCTATGATGTTGCTATTTTTAGCACTGATGATAGTATATATCGTCCGATATCAGGTGAAATGAGAGGAAATAAAAAAAATCATACAACAAAAAGATTCGTGATCACTAGCAAGTGTCACTACTAACAAAAGCGATGATCTCGTGATAGATGACACAATAAGCTATGAAGATATGTGAATATCAGAGATAACATGAAAAGCAGACTCCAAAACATGAACAAAGACAACAAATTCCACAAGCGGACAGAAAAATACGACAGAAGTGACCGTGATGATCCCCAAAACCGTTCCAAACGTCACCGGGAAAAATTCCAAGATAAGATTACTCTCCGGAACAAGCATCTATTATTGATCCATAAGCATTATAGAAGAATTAGGCATAAAATACCAATACGCTTTGACAGATGAAAAGGGAGTTCGGTATATCTACCTAGGTACACCGAGTTACGACTTTGCCAGCATAGCGAGAGCACTCAAAGGTGATCTTTATACGATGGCGACGGAGCAAGATCTCATTCAGAACAAACTCTTCGGAAACAAAGTAGTTTTCATTAACCTTCCGCAGTACAAAGACAAACAAGTAATCTTACTTATCTACCTCGATGAAGGCATACGGTTGGTACAAATGGAATATTGATTATATCATAAATCCAAATCATATCTAAAATCTTTATTTATTGAACAATAGTACAATGGCAGGAAAAATTACTAACATCCTTAATTTAGAAGTACCGGCTGGAAAAGCTCAGCCAGCACCACCACTTGGGCCTATGCTTGGAGCAAATGGAGTAAATATCGGACAATTCATCAAAGAATTCAACGAAAAGACGATGGATCTTATGAAACAATTCAGTTGAGCGGACGTCAAAGTAAAAGTAACACTCACTATCTATGCAGATAGGACCTTCGATCTCAAAATAGGAAAACCGGTCACCTCCAACTTAATCCTTCGGAAACTCAACCTAAAAGCTTGATCAGGAGAACCTAATAAAAATAAGATAGGCAAACTCAGCAGAAAAGATCTTGAAGAGATTGCTGAATTAAAAAAATGAGATATGAATTCCGAAAATATCGAATCTATGATCAAATCTATTACCGGAACAGCAAAGAATATGGGTATAGAAGTAGAAAAATAGTTCAATGTATGTGGGAGTCACGCAGATACTGCGAGACGCTAAGACCACTTTTATTATATTATATTTTGGAAAATGAGAACACATGGAAAAAAGTATGTAGAATCAGCAAAAAGCATAGATTCTGCAAAAACGTATCCTATCAGCGAAGCAGTAGCTTTGCTCAAGAAATCAGGATATACCAAATTTGACGGCTCAGTAGAGATTGCAGTCAAGACTTTCGCAGATGCGAAATACAGTGACCAGATGATGAGAGGGACTACAATCCTTCCACATGGGACAGGTAAAAGCAAAAGAATCGCAGTATTCACTGCAGATGAAGCTGAAGCTAAAAAGGTTTGAGCTGATGTTGCAGGTATGGAAAACTTGCTTAACGATATCAAAGCAGGAAAATTCGACTTCGATATCTTATTGACTACCCCAGAACATATCAGAGATTTAGCACCAGTAGCCAAACAGCTAGGACCAAAAGGATTGATGCCATCCCCAAAAGCAGGGACAGTAGTCACCAATATCCCTCAAGCAGTTGAAGAATTCAAGAAAGGAAAGATAGAATTCAAACTGGATAAGACAGGAAACATCAATGCTGCTATCGGAAAACTTTCATTCACCGAAAAACAGATCGAAGAAAATATCAGATCATTCATCAAAGCTTTGGAAGACAATAAACCTACAGGAATAAAAGGTAAATTGATCAAGAAAGTGTTCATCGCTCCTACAATGGGACCTGGAATCTGGATAGAAGCTTAATTCACAGATATCATATACAAAAAAAACAGACACAGGGAAACCGGTCTGTTTTTTTTATATCTTTATCAATTCTATATTGCTAAATGATTCATTCGTCATTATTCATTATTCATTGGTAATTAGTGATATCTAGAGTCTCTTATTTAGCGCACGAGCAAAGAAAGAAGAGAAAGCAAATCAAACTCAAGAAACAATAACAATCTCACCTACAAAGACACAAAGTATGAGGAGTATATTAGAGAAAAGTGACCACACCGTAATAGAAAACAGGCTATAGATATAGTAATTGATAGTAAGGATGCTGATAAGCAACAATCCTAGGCAGATAAGAAATGAAAATCATAGAACATTGAACGTAAGAGCGATAAATCATTGGACGATCTGATGATAGGTGGCTCATAGAGTCTTTTTGATTTCTAACTCTCTATGAAAAGCATGGAAGATGTTTTTTAAGAGAAAACCTAGAAAAGAGAGAATCATAAGCAAGAGGATAGCTATGATGACATAAGAAAATCCTACGATAAAATTACACAGATTGATAATGGTGAGAACTCTATTTTCCTGTTGTTTCAAGGTCGATCAAGCATCAATATCCTTGGTATTGAGGATAATATCCTTATGTGCTATGATAATAGTCTTGAGTGCTTCGTATTTACTATCACTATCAAACATAACATAGAGTGTTGCAGGAAGAGGATTATCTATGCCAAATCTTTGGAAATTAGTGACGACATCAGGAATCTTTTTCTGCAGAAAGGCCAAGGCATCATCTTTGGATGAAAACATTACCTTGAGTCATTGTTGCTCCATTTCATCTTTCATAGCGATGACTTTCTTATAGATTTCATTGGTCTGAGTGGTATCTTCCTTGATATAGAAGTACATGCCGAGCCTATCCTTGAGCTGGCCAGTAAATTGGTTGGCATACAGCGAAAGTCATAGAAATATATTCAAGAGAAAGAGCAAAAATCCTATAAAGATACTGACTCAAACGACATTCGTTCGAGAGGATTTCAAGAGAGTCCCTAGATCATTAGCAAAGATTTTGGAGATTGAGCTTTTTAGCATTGGCAAAGAGGAAAGTATAAATATTTTTTGGTAGCTTTTTTTTTATTTCTTAAACATGTATTGGGTAGTGATAAATTTTTCGAAAAGAGAAATTTTCTGATCGTAAAAATCGATAGCTTTATCGATAGTCTGTAATTTTTTGCGATGTTTATAGAAATATTTGATCATATCTTTTGCTTTCTTGTATCTATGCTCGAGAATATAAAGTTCGATGAGATTATAGATAACTTCTGCATCAGAACTATTGATATGAAATGCTTCCTTGATAAGATTAAGTCATTTCTCTCTATTTCCATACCGATATTCACAAAGACCGTAGCATCTGAGGATTTCATGGTTTTCAGCTTTGGTGAGAACCAGTGCCTGCTGAAGATATTTCTTAGCTTCCATCCAATGATTTTTTTCCATTTCGAGAACTCATTTGATATAGAGACCAAGCGGATCAGTATTATTTTTTTTCGCATTTAGAAAGTCGATCGCTTTGGCCGCCTTTCCAATCTCTCATTTTCTATATTGGATATCAGTGACCTGGAGGAGTGCATCCTCATTGCTTGGATCCCTGGAGAGGATGGTATTGACCTTTTTTATGGCTTCATCAAATTTTCACAGTTCCTTGAGTTCTTCTATCTCATGGATCAAGGATTCAGGAATATATGTAGGCATACGATCACATCACGAAATAAATAACACTTCAAGTGTATCCAAAAAAAGGTGTATTTTCAATTTTTACCGACCTATGGAAGATATTCAGATTTACATTAATGAAAATAATGACATAGATACATATATTTCCTCGAAAATAATGAGATTTATTGGGGTATTCATCATAAGATAAACCCTAGAGTTAGCGTTTCTCAGCCCCTTATGATATCTAGAGTGATTTGATCACCAGGAAGTAAAGTATAAAGTTGATAGAGGAATGGTAATTGAAGGGTAACAGGATTGCCATTGATATTTTGGATAATGTCTCAAATTTTGAGTCCTCATTGCCATGCAGGAAGATCAGCAAGAACATCAGTCACATAGATACCAGTAGCCGTAGAGATCTTTTTCTCTTTCCTGAGTGCAGGAGTTATATCAAGATATTGTATACCAATGATCGGTCTGATAATCCTTCAGAAAGTCTCTATCGATCTTATGGTTCATGAAATGAATTCCTGGCTGATTGGCAAAGCGAATGCAATTCATTGCCCCTCAGTGATAGCTGTAGTGATACCCAAGATATTACCTTCGAGATCAAGCAAAGGTCCTCAGCTATTTCAAGGATTTACCAAAGCATCAGTCTGATACAATCAGACATAGAGGTTATTTTTATTGATAGTAAGCTGTTTATTTTTGCCTCAGATAATTCAGAGCGTAGCATTATTTGCATAAGCAGAAAGAGAATTACCTATAGCCAAGACAAAACTTCCAATACCCACGGTTGTATTCATAGAGAGAAATGATGCGGGCTGGATATCATCAGGAATTTTTCAATCAGAATCTATAATTTTGAGGATTGCGATATCCAAGAGATCGTCAAATCGAATCTTATCCACTGCATAGACACTGCCATCATAGAGCGTAACGGAATACTTAGCCGTGGTATCTTGGACCACATGTTTATTGGTGATGATAAATCATTTCTTGGAAATCAGGATTCAGCTTCATCATCATATTTTCGAGGTCTGCTGTTGGATATTTCAGGGACCATACAGTTGAGAGGGATCATCAACATAGACTTTGATATCTTTTGAGATAGTGATGCTTACGACAGATATACTGGCTTTGGAAATAGTATCGATAAGAGAGGATTGCAAAGCATGCAGATCAGTAGCAACAGGAGTAGTGGATGGGAGAGCTATCTGAGCAATATTTTTTCTGATACTAGCAAGATGCGCTTGCATAATCCATCAAAGGATGAGCGTCGCAAGCAGTATAAGAAAAAGATTGAAGACAAGGACCAATCTGATCTGTTTCTTGGACATAGATCGAAATGCTAAATGCTAAATATAGGAAGTATACTGACCTCAAATTTTAATCATCATCATGAGATGATAATGACTTTTCCATCTTATCTGCCTCTTTTTCTGCTTTTTTCCTTTCTTCCTTGTATCTGAGATTCTCATCTTTCTCTTCCCAAGGTCTATAAATCACATCGATATCTTTATCGACCATCTTAGCGAGTGGAGTATCAGGTTCATCAAGATGGATATCATTGGAATGCAGGGTCTTTATATTGCTATCCTTAAATCTTATCCTGATAGCTCATTCGATGATACTGATTCAACCTTCGAGGATTTCCTTGCCAGTCATAACGACTTGACCTTTCCTAGCTCTTTTCCATACCTTGAGATCTTCGAGATTAAGGAGTTTACCGTTCTTGTTTGCATGGATAAGGATAAACGGTTCTCATTTATGCAAAAACATATTCGCTACCTCATCTCCTTCCTGGAGTTCGATAGATTTGACACCTCAAGCGGTCTTACCCATAGGTCTGAGATCAACGCTCTTGAAGAGAAGCATCCATCAGTGTTTGGTCAAGATACCGATATTGTCAGAATTATTTACTGCTTCGACACTCAGGATTTTTTCTTTATCAGCAAGTTTCATAATGATAGTAGGGAATTTCTTGAATGAGAGTACAAGCTCCTTCTTTATTTTTTTGATGCTATTTTGATTGGTGAGAAATACGAGATGATGATAGTCAAAATGAAGTGTCTTAGCAAAGACAATCTTTCCTTTGAGTCAGAAATGATCATTGAGGTTCAATGAATTTTGTTTCATGACGAAACTACCAAAATCCTTGATTCTCTGGACGACGAGTTCGCCGATATCAGTGATGATGATAAGTTTATCCTGATTGTGGGTATAAACGAGATCCATAGTTTCTTCAGGGATTGCTTGTATCCTGGACTGATAGAGGATTCTGATAGTATAATCATTGCCTATCCACACGATAACGTCCTCTTTCACTTTGTCAGCGCTATCAAGAAATGCTTTGAGGCTACCAGAGACATTATAAACACTAAGATCCTGAGAAAGTTCAGTTTTTCTCTCATCCCCATAATGTTTCTTCATATAGGTGAATTCGTTTTTGATCACCGTATCAAGTTTTTCTGGATTATCGATAATGGATTGAAGCTCTTCGATAAGTTTTTTCTTCTCTTCTATCTCATCGTTAATCTTCTGAATCTCGAGACCGACCAAAGATTGGAGTCTCATCATAAGGATATATTCCGCCTGTGATTCAGAAAACTGGAATTTATCAATCAAATTCTGTTTTGCATCTTGTTTGGTCTCAGATTTCTTGATGGTATCGATAACTTCATCGATGATATCTATGGCTTTTTTCAATCCTTCCAAAATATGCAATCTATCCTTCGCTTTGGTAAGTTGAAATACTGACCTACGGTAGACGACAGATCTTCTGAATGTGACGAATTCCATAAGGAGATCCTTGATATTGAGAAGTCTCGGCTGTTTACCTCACTCCACAAGAGAGACATTATTGAGATTGAAAGCGGATTGAAGTTCCGTGTATTTGTAGAGTTCTACAAGGATTTTGTTGGCATCGATACCTGATCTGAGATAGATAGCAATCCTAATCTTATTTTTACTGGATTCATCCCTCATATCTGATACTCCTTCTATCTTCTTATCAACAACCAATTCGCCAATCTTTGAAACTAAAGAAGACTTATTAACTAGATAAGGGATTTCATCGATAACAATAATATTACCATGTTTGCTCTCTTCGACATGAGTCTTTCCTCTCATCACGATACCTCACTTACCTTTCTTATATACCTCTTTGATATTATTAGAATCATAAATAATTCCTCAGGTTGGAAAATCAGGACCTTGTATGATTTCCATGATTTCATCAATAGTAATCTCTATAGGTTCTCATTTTTTATCAACCTTTCATTCTTTCTGCAAGAGAAGCAATGATGCATCAAGCACTTCATTAAGATTATGAGGAGCCATATTAGTCGCCATTCCTACGGCGATACCCATAGTACCGTTACAGAGATGATTAGGAAACTTTGTAGGAAGCATGACGGGTTCTTGAAGACTACCATCGAAGTTATCCCTTCGGTCGATAGTATCCTGATCGATATCATTAAGCATTTCTTCAGCTATTTTGGTCAATCTCGCCTCTGTATACCTCATCGCCGCAGCTCAATCACCGTCTATGGAACCGAAGTTACCTTGACCGTCTACCAAAGGATATCTAAATGCCCAAGGCTGAGCCATACGGACCATAGCTTCATAGATACTGCTATCGCCGTGCGGATGATATTTACCCATGACCTCTCAGACAATTCTAGCAGATTTCTTATGCTTCTGATTGAAAAAATTATTCATCTGATGCATTCCGAAGAGGATTCTTCTCAGAACAGGTTTAAATCCATCTCTAGTATCCGGCAAAGCACGGGAGACTATCACAGACATCGCGTATTCGATATACGATTTGGAAATCTCATCTTCGATAGAATGTGGAGTAACTATTCATGTAGCAATGATTTTGGTATCTTCCTCTCTCATAGAATATGATAATGATATAAAGTTTCATAAGACAAAAAAACTTTAAGGCAGCGGCCCAAAAAGTTTGTCTGGGGTTTAACAAAAAAAATATAGCTAAAACCGACTGGAATTCAACGCTTTCCCGTCATCAATACTTGACAAAAATGTAATAATTGCTGCAATTGGTGTCGCTTTTTAATAAATGGAATATAATTGGCTAGTTTATCTTCCTAACCACTATATATCCATGGTCTCGACTAATGATTTAGACGTAAAAGAGCATTTAATTCAAGATGTAATAAAA
>CAYXBC010000036.1:0-20596 GCA_964463255.1 uncultured Candidatus Peribacteria bacterium
GATTCTTAGTTGGATCATAGTGTTACAGATATACATAGTAAATACTTAAAGATAAATACAGGTAGGGACTACCGTCCCTATTGTTTTATCATATTTTATGCTTTTGTAAAGTGTAACCCTAATTGCAGCAATTATAACAAATTTTGACAAATATGGAAAATAAGATATAATTAAATGTATTTAGTTTTATCTTTTTATATATTCTCATGACAGTTGAATGAATTAAAAGCAATAATCAAAAGGAAAACTGAGAAAAAACTATTGATCCGATAAAGGATTCCTTGAATGTGTTGCAATCAAATATAAAAGGCAAGACAATTGAAAATATGACAATTGAAGATGTGACAATTGAAGATATTAATAAATTGACTTTATCTGATACTCAATGGGTGAGTCCTCAGGGGGTAATGAAAGCTCTTGCTAGTCTCAACAAAATAAACTCATTGCTATGAGAAAAAGTCTCTCTTTTGATAAAAAAATGAGATATACTCTGAATACAATTAGCTCTTGGAATGGAAGTAGGTGCGAAAGATAGCAATAAAAATGCCGATGGTGTTTTTTGAAGATCCACATTAAACAATATATGAGCATGAAAAGTTACAAAGACAAATCTAACTCCCACTTCAAAAATAGAACGAGATGGTGAAATGATAGAATTAGCACCCAATATAATTCTTATAAGTAATATGAATGATGTACGAAAATGGTGATGGTCTTGAGATGCTATGTTTCTATATTCCCCCATGCCTAAATTTACACAAAAATTTTATGGAAATTGACGTGTTATCCAACAAATAGACGCCACGGAGCCACAAAGTATATTACAGAGAGCAAGCGAGGGAGCACACTATAATGTCCATACAATTAAATGAAATTGGAGATATAATGAAAATGGGCAAATGGTTGTCACGTATGATGGAGAAGTAACGCAGGAGAAATTTACAAAAGAAGATCCAGGAGCAACAACACAATTCAATCAAGCTATAGAAAAAATGAGTAAATAATAAAATATTATGTTCTTTTTTCTGTGTGGCGTTTCTGTGATTTTTATATTCATTCTTCTATACATAAAAACATAGCCTCCAATAAGGGGGCTTTTTGTTTGAAACAAACTAACATATGACTCAATAGTGAGCACGACCTATTTGGAGTTTAGACTGATTTAAGTACATACACATTAAAGTTCTCCTCAAAGGAGAATTTTTTTTATTCTTGTTTTCCTGAAAGGCTTGATTACGCTATCTAACAAGCAAAAGTTTTTTTATCTAGATACAAAAATGCCAACATATCGGAAAAAAGTAATGCAAAGAGTATTCTCGTATACTACTCCGCAACAAAGAATCACCGAACTAGACTTTTTCAGAGGCATAGCACTCCTCTTGATGATCTATTTCCATACTATCTGGTCTATGAACGAGCTCTTCGGATATCATATAGCATATATGTCCTGAGTAAATTTCTTTATAGGAAGAATCTCAGCTATCGGATTTATACTCATCTCCGGTATCGTATTCTCGTTAGGAAAGTTCAATCTCAAGAGATTTCTACTCTTAACAGGTATGTCAATCATTATAACGGTTACAACCTATCGGTATAACAACGACTATGTCATACGATTCGGCATCCTGCATTTTTTTGCACTGAGTAGCTTGATTGCATTGTTCTTTAGTAAGATGAACAAATATGTGATAATGGGCATCGGAATAGGAATTATAGTGGCATGATCATGGATAAGCAATATATCGATACAATCAGAATATTTATTTTTTGTGGGAGTAGTAAGTAAGACTTTCCAATCAGCAGATTATTATCCATTGATTCCATGGTTTGGAGTCTACCTCATAGGGATGGGAATGGCGAAGATACTCTATGAAAAGAGAAGAAATATATTCTGAAAAATATTCGATTTTGGACCGATAAACTTCATCTGAAGACATACCCTGGCTATATATATTCTTCATCAACCGATAATTATCGGAATACTGTATCTCATAAACAAGATTAGATAAAACATAGGAAGATTTTTTTTCTTGTTTTTGGGGATGTCTTCCTTACAATTTCACTCACTATTTAGCTGGTAAAACAGAGATGAAAATAGTTTTAGTAGGAGCGTGATGAACAGGAATGTCTGGAGTGGCAGGGATACTCCATGATTTGTGATATACCGACATCCATTGCATTGACGCAGTCCAAAGTGAATTGACAGAAAAATTGAGATCACAAGGTCTCGACGTCATTATCGGACACGGAAAATATAAAGTACAGCTCTGAGACGCAGTCATCTACTCTGAGGCAGTCGCCGAATGTGAGGAAGTACAAGAAGCGAGAAAGATTATGAAAGCGAATAAAAAAGCTATGGTAATCCTAAATTATTTTCAGTTCCTTGGAGAAGTATCCAAATATTTCAAAAGCATAGGATTTGCAGGTACCAACGGCAAAAGTTCATCGACTGCGCTAGCAATCCATACAGTAAAGGATGTAATGCCAGATTTCTGATTAGGAATTCTCTGAGCGATGGTCCCAGGATTCAATAACCAGAGTTATGCAATCAACAAAGAAGCAAAAAATGATATCAGAACGATATTTGACTATATATTTACGGGCAAAAACTTTTCGTCCCTTGTGTCTGGATCTTCGTCCCTAATAAAAAAACGGAGTTTTTTGGTCGAGGCATGCGAATACAAAAGACATTTCCTTCATCTCGATCTTGATTATGCAATCATCACGAGCCTGGAACTTGACCATACGGATTATTACCAAGACATGGAAGATTATCTCTCAGCATATGAAACACTTATCTCAAAAGTTAGATATAAAGTCTTTATACCACAATGACTTAGTACCGAAGTTTCATCATTCAATCAGTTTCTCGAATCATCGGCTAGCATCCAAAGAGTTCGTATCGAAACTATCGAATTTACTCACCTAATCGGAGACCATAATACTATCAACGGATCATTGGTATTGGCACTCATGAAAGAAATCCTAGCAAACCAATCCGCGACAAAAATTTTAACACACATCAAGAGTTTCTGATGAATCTGGAGAAGATTGGAATTTTTGCAGACGAATGAGTATGGAGCGAAGATATTCACAGATTATGGACACATGGCTTCCTCTATCGATCTTGGATATCAAGCCCTCAAAAAAAAATTCCCGGACAAAAAATTATTTGTAATTTTTCAGCCACATCAGATCAATAGGATTATTACGGGACGAAAAGATTTTCAGCATGCATTGAAAAAATATGACAAAGTAATCATCTACGATATCTATGCAGCGAGAGAAAATATCCATGACTTCATCGACCATCATGCATTCATCAAAGAGGAACATATCACGACACTTGAAGACTTGGGTAATCATTTCGCCAAAGAGTGTTGAGGGATATATACGAAAGATTTTACGATGATAACGAAGGAGATAGAAAATACGGACAGTGATAGCATAGTTGTCATCTACAGTGCAGGCGATATAGACTTCAAAATCAGGAAACACATAGGGAAATAAAAAAATCTACGCTAAAAATAAAAAAATTGATTTTTTTTCATAAAATAGATATAATTATCGCATTTATTAAACATCTCCCACAATGGCACCAAATCCGAGCGAGCAGCCGAAGATACCAGAGAAACCAAAAGAAGTAGTGGAAGATATTCTCGTTTCCGAAGTTCATAAAAAATTGGGAGCGCTAGAAGATGATGTCAAAGCAAAAGGAATTTCCAATATAGTGGAGGATATAAAAAAAGATCCTGATGTCGAAATAAAATCTGATAAATTATCTGATTTCATCGAAAAGAAAGAATGGGGAAATGCAATCAAAGAATTTATGAATATAGTACGACGTCTTTTTTCCGTAAAACATGAGACAGGATTCAGTGAATATACATCATTGGAAGCCAAAATCAAAAGCATCGATTTAAATAACGCATCAAAAGAGCAACTAGAGACATACATCAAATCGATAGAGAAAAATATAGAAGAGATACCAGACATCAAAAAAGATCTAAAACTGACCTATATTATTAGTAAGATCAAAAATCAACTAGTAAAGGTCAATAACCCATGAAAAGAAATGAACGACTATCAGCTATTCGCTCAAAACATCCATCCATGAGATATACTATTATTCAACAAAAAACTCCAAGAAAAAGATATCTGAGCAGATCTCTTGAAAGCGTATGATACAGATTTCGAGACAGATTTCATACATTCAGCGATTGTCTCAGAAGTAAAAGATAATGGAGAAATCAGCATCCTTCATTCTACGACAGATGATTACAAAAAAGTATGAACATCATGATGAGTAAGAGAAGAACCTTTGAAAAATTATTTCCAACGTTGATGAGTCCAATCATGCGATTTTCTAGTACTTAAACCTGGAGATGTCAGCAAACAGAAAATGCTAGCGTATGCGAAAGCGAATATTTGAAAAGGATATGACAATAATGCAGCTATATGAGGAGGTATCTATAGACAAGACATGGAAGGGACATGAGTTACATTGAAAAAATGAACAACAGATGATTATTTCAATTGCGTTGAAATAATAGCTAAATGACTGGATATACAATGAATACAGGACATCACGCATCCTAACGAGTTTCTAAAATTTATGTCACAATTACAACCATCATATATGACCACTATAGACCCCAAAAATGTAGTATAGGAGTCTTATCTCTTATACAATCCCACAATCTGGGCTTGTCAGAGTATTTTTCCTCACATCATTTCTAGCAATCTCTCTTTGGAAAATCACGAAGAAAGATCTAACATTTCAGATAATGCATAAAGTTTAAAGGTATATCTATGCGTTCCGCTTGGGGGACAAGGAGCTCATCGCGCCTGCTCTCACCAGCTATTTTCTCAGAGGATTCATTGATCGAAGGTATCTTGTGAAATAATCAAAGCATCTTCAACAGGCAAAGGAATATTAGCAAGAAGCAAGTGATTTCGAACACCAGCGGGAGCATCAGGATCATCGACAATAAGCGCTAAACTTTTTGTCTCCTTAGGCAATTCCCCGACGTGCAAGCTAGGGAAATATCATTCACCATCACAGGTATACATTGATGGCATTAATCCGTTATCCATAAAATCGGTAGAAATATCCATAGAAATAGGTTGAATAGGTAAAAATGATTGTGTTAGTTTCCCAGATAAACACGTTACATCCTGATTTTTTTTTCAGAAAGAAAAAAATCCAGAACCATCAGAGCTAGGATTTCCATGTTTGACCAAAGTAGTGCCTTCACAGATTCGTGTATCTTCAGGAGAAAGAAACCTTACACCTCCAAGAACAAGGATGCAGAGAATAATCAAGATGAGTCGTACACGTTTTCTCATATCATGATGTATATATAATTATCAAATATTTGCAACTTTTTTTATAGGTAATTACCTGAATAAATTCGAAATAGAATAAGGAATTATTGTAGTAGTTACAATAGAGTCATTTGACTATACTAATCAAATTAGTAGTATCTCTGAGAGAGATAAAAAGAAAAAAACTGGCACAAAAATGTGCCAGCAAAATACTTGCATATGCTCACTTACAACCTTGCCAGACAAGGGAAAGATTACATAAGGGCATAAACATCCATAGCGGTCGACCGGTATGGCGATGGTTCCCTGTCCACTGTTAACGGAAACGTCGTAGTGGTCCGATACCACAAAAATACTAAACTATTATCTTTTGAATTCAACTCATTTACAAAACACATGCTGCTTATAGGCGATATCCATATCAACACGCGTTATCAAGACAAAATTCTGACAGAGCTCAGGAAAGTTTTTTCCGAATATCCTGACCAGCAGTCAATTATATTCTTTTGAGATTATGTCTACCATTTCGCTTACGACAGAAATGCATTACTTCAACTCTATAAACTATTCCTGGAACTCTTAGACCAAGGAAAACATATCTATGTGCTCTCAGGCAATCATGATTGGTTAGGAAATTCTTTCGTCTTTGAAGAAGCGCAAAAAGCGTTTGATAGAGTATTGAAAATTTGAGATATAGACGGATGGAAAGGTGGTAAAATACAGTTTATCAGCAAACCGACAATAGAAGAAATAGATGGCGAAAAGATAGTATTGTTGCCATTTTTTCTGCCAAGCGAGCAGCAAGCAAACACCTATAGTCCCAAGAATGAGAGACTAAAAGCGATTAACGATCTCTCTGTACTACTAGAAACATCAACGAATAAGCACGAAGCATTTTCATGATATATCAATAGATTCCTCGCCGAACAGATAGACAAGAATCCCAATATCACGGTATTTCACCACTATTACATCAATGGCACAGCATTTCCCGGACAAAAATCAAAATTCAACTACAAAGACATCGCGCTCAATGAACAATTTTTGGACATTCCAAGCATCAAGATGGTTTCCGGGCATCTACATCAGCCATTTACACATACGAATTATCTCTGTCTAGGAAGTGTATGGTCGACGAGTTCGTTAGAGACCAATCAAAATAAATATGTATTTCATTATGACACAACAAGCAAAAGCATTACTGCAATACCATTGATGATCAACCCACAAGTTACCATCAGAAGCAAAGAAGCAGTGAGCAAAACAATGCTACTCACAGAGCTGCAAGCAATCAACGAAACAAACAAGAGCTATTTCGGTTCACCAGCACGAGATATACAGTTCAAAGAAGATCTACAACCAAATTTGACGAATATTTCATTGACCCTCAATGTCGAACATATCGATTACGATAAGATAGATGAATTGATCGAACCGGATCTGCGTACAGCATGCAAAGATATCAGACTCAAAAAAGACATAGAGAATATCGACAATCTAGTAAATACGTTCAAAGTCTCTTCAGACGATCTCAATGGATTTTCCGATCGAAAAAATATCCTGCAAAATTATATGCAAAAAAAATTTGGGAATGACTATCCCAAATACGAAAAAGTTTTAAAAGAGTTGAAGCTATTATAAAGCATTAGTCATTGCGAACCGAATGAAATGAGGTGTGGCAATCCAATAAAAGATTGCTTCGTACCTCGCAATGACAATTAAAAAAATAAAAAATAGTAATTGATAATAAGAAAATATTTAATATTCGTCTATTTTTTGTCTATTTTTTGTCGCGAAGAATTTGTCTATTTAATACTCATCATCTTCTTCAGAAGATTTTTTGTCCATATATTCTTTCACTACCTCACTCAAAGCCTCAGCGATGATAGCCATTTTATCATCATTGAGCGTAGACATGGGAACTGAAGGTATCGGAGATCAGAATTGTAATTTTAATTTGAGTATCTTATCAGCCTGCTTTTGTGGAGCATTGATATTTTCAAAAGGATATTCTATGCCATGCTCGAGTTTGATAATAAGATCACCCTTGGCGAACAGTTTATCCCAGAAACTATTCTGATTATGGGATACCGTCTCTATTTTATTTCGTTCAAAAAAATCTGTCTTATATTGGAAGAGTCATTCTCGCATAAACATAGTGATACCTCACTTGGAAAGGATAAGTCCATCAAGGTAAATATTGAGGAAATCGATGATATATTTGACAAAAAATCCAACACCGAGAATACCAAAACACCGAGGAATATAGTCCCAAACAATATATCTATCCAATACAACAAATGCGACATAGAGCACCAACAAGAAAATGAGCGTCTTCAAAGTCAATGTAACGAATACGCTGCCATTATGTCAGATTACATGAAAAATACTATCAGCATCCACGTATCTTTTCATGATTTGTTTTCTTAGCATAGCAACCAGCAAAAACTCAGGCCTCAAGCAGCAAACCTGCACGTCCGGCAAGCGGGCTTCAAGCTAAAAATTTATTTGGTTTTTTTGATGGTATCCATTTTCTTCTGCTTCTCGAGGAATTTCTCCATTCTTCCCTTGATGACTTTCTTGATCACTTTATCCTTATTGAACGCAGGATGACATTGATAACAAGTCTCCACTTTCATAGGACCTGGGATAGTAGCATTGACCGTGAATTTAGCACCACAGATGCAGTTTACTTCTACATCCTTGAAATAATTTCCGTGTATTCATGTTTTCATGTGAATTACATTTAGAAGATTAAAAGATTATAATGTTGTGGTATGATAATCAAAATAATTAACGAGTATATATCTCATGTAATGGCGTATATTCGAATAATTCTTCCTGTTTGAATCGGTGTTTGATCTCCTCCTGAGCTTCTTCTATGGTACCAGATGCATGGATAAGATTGGGAACTCAAATATCTTTTCCATCGGCATATGCAAACGACATATGTGCATAATCACCTCTTATCGTACCTGGAGCAGCAGCCTTAGGTTCAGTGGCTCAAACTATCTTACGGACATATTCAACGATTTCTACACCTTCCAGGACAATAGCGACCATAGGACCTTTATTCATCATTTCGAGAGTAACATCAAATGCTTTCTGTCCACGTCTAGAAATCATATTTCCAAGCGTTTCATAATGATGATAAAGGAAATCTTTATCAGGACGAATCATTTTCATACCGACGATATGAAGTCATGCCCTTTCGAAACGTGAGATAATTTCTCATGTAACACTGCGGCCTACACTATCAGGTTTCAAGACTACCAGAGTTCTTTGGACGTGAGTCATAATTTTGGGATACATACAAAAAAATAAAGACATTTTTTGGATAGTAAGGTTTTGTCACAGATTTTCAAGACCATTTATAGCATCCACCGTATACCTGAGGCAGAAAATAAGGCTTAAATAGATAATCGGAAGCGTGCAGTTTATACTTGAAACAAAGCAAAGATTTCGTATATTTGCGCATGAATAATATTCACTAAAGAAAGATAGTGCAAATTTTTATCGATTATCACCAATACTTATGAACAAAAAATTATGCTGAATGTTCTTGGCTATTATCGCACTCTCGCTGATATTTCCTGTAAAAGCAGAGACAACTGGTAATTTTCAGATTGTCATCGATCCTATAACCAAGAAGATAACCGTAGTCACCAATACGGAAACAATAGGAACCGGAACTGCCGATGCTTCGATAGTGAATACATGAACAATTACGAGTACAGGGACTGCAACAGGAAATGTAGCTACAAGCGTAGTGACCTATACTGGTACGGAGTTCGAACAAGCGCTCTCATGGATGTACGAAAACGGATTGACAAAATATGAGAATGAGAAAGACTATAGAGCTGATGATGGATTAACCAGAGAAGAAGCAGCAAAGATCATCGGTCAAGCATATATAGTACTCGGATACACCCAAACAACGAAGAACAATCTCTGCACATTCACCGATACCAATGAAATAAATCCTACACTTTCATGATTTGTAAAAAATAGTTGCGGACGAGGGATATTCAAAGGCACCACTGACAATAAATTTTTGCCAGCAAGAAAACTCAGTAGACCTGAAGCCATGGCATTATTGGTAAGGATTTTCGAAGGCAAACTCTCCAATGAAAGCAAAACTCCACGATGGGGAGAATATTATGTCAAAGGACAAGCAATCGGACTAACTACACTCAATAGCCAGACACTCTTCGATTCAAGCATTACCAGAAGAGAAATGGCCATCTATATCTATAGATTCAGAAATACCGTAACCAATGAAACAAAAAAACTCATGATGCTCAGCAAACTAGCGGAACTATGAACGACAGGACAAAGTATCAATAGTGGGATATTGAATAGTTTCTCATCATTAGCCGACTCGCTCAGCATAAATAATGATCCAGAACTTCTGGAAGCTATAAGACGGATGAACGACAATAGCCTTACTAATTTCAAGACTATCGCTGAATATAGACCATTCGAAATACTAAATAGAGAACAAGCAGCGAAAATCATAAGCCTCTTCGCAAATATATTCAGCTTCGGATCAACATACAGCTGAGCATTGCCTGCAGAATGCATATTCAAAGATATCTCAGATGCAGACGGATCACTTATGACCTATATAGAGAAAGCATGCTCAATGAATATTATGAAGGGATCAAATAGCTACTTCTCTCCAAAATGAACGATAAATAAATCCCAATTCATCGCAGCAATCATAAGATTATTCGAAGGCAAGACACTAGACGAAAGCACAACTCCTCGATGGAAAAATTATTTCGAAAAAGCTCAGGAAATCGGAATGATAGGACCAGCTGACGCAGTGACATTTGAAAACCCTATCACAAGATACGAAGTAGCATTGTTCCTCTATAGATTCAAAGTAAAATACCAATTACTCCAAAACATGAATAGCGAGAGTATCAAGAATCAGATAATCAGTACAGTCCCATGATCAATAACATCTGGAGCAAATAATCTTCCAGAATCAAATGTCTATGTAGATATGAATTTATTGCAGAATGGAAATTTCGATGTAGGATATCTTGAAATTTTTGGACAGAGATACAAAGTAGTGAAATCCAATACCAAAGAATATTTCAACAATAATTTCCAACGATTCGGAGATATATTCTCATTGGACAAAGAAGAGAAACTAGGTACGGTGAGTTTCATCGTAAGCAATCTTGCACTTATAGAGTGAACCATAAGGATAAACGATGCAAATTATACCGTAAGCCAGCTCAAGAATACCAACGCCTACTATAAAATAAGTCAGACAAAATAAGCACAAAGAGCATTTTTTTATCATTAATACATATATCATGGCAACAAAAGCACCAGTTACTAAAGCTCATGGACGAAGTATTCTTAAAATTTATTTTCTTCTGATGACCCTGGTAGGGGTGATAGGAACATTAGTTTCATTAGGATTTTTACTCTATGCTGCAGGAAAGAAAATAGTCATCACCAATAATGAATATATCGTAGGAGAAAGGTATTATGAATTGGATATGTGCAACAATGGGATATCTAAACCTACAATGGCGAACCAAAACAATATGGTGTATCCAACGGACACAGAGATAGCGAAATGTAAGGAAGATAAAAAAATAACACTCATCCAAGCAAGAAATGCAGTATTCAAAACTGACATGCTTAGCGGTGCAATTTGGACTATATTATTTTTTGTGCTATTAATGACACACTATCCAAGATTTATGAGACTTACAAAAAAAACAGATTAATGATATAATCATTTAACGGAATATTGAACATAGTATGGAGATAAAGAAAATAAATACCGACAAATTATTACAGATCAATCATACCGGAAGACCAGATACCTTCGATGAATTTATCGGACAAGAACACATTAAGGGTGTCGTGAAAACAGCGATTGATAGCGGAAAAAAAAGGAAGTGACATATGGGTCATATCTTATTTTCAGGTCCCAGTGGATTTGGGAAAACAACTATGGCACATATTATTTCTAAGCAAGGACAAGTAAACATCAAAGCAGTAACATGATACGCTATCACCAAACCATCTGAGATTATCAGTATTCTAAATACGCTCGAAAACTGAGATATCCTTTTCATAGACGAAATTCACAGATTGAAACCAAATATAGAAGAAGTACTCTATATCGCTATGGAAGATTTCGTAATAGATATGGTGATGCCAGAAGGAGGCAATGTAAGGATTCCTATAAATCCCTTCACGCTTATCGGAGCTACGACAAAATCAGAGGCATTGAGCCAGCCGATTAAGAACAGATTCGTCTATCATTTCCATTTCATGGAATACACACCAAGCGAAAAAGAAATTATCATAAAAAAATATTTGAAGAAATATGAGATCAAAACCAGTGATGAAATTATCTCAAAAATAAGTGCAAAAGTTGATGCAGTACCAAGAGAAATTCACAATCTTTGTATCAAGATTCGTGACTTCGTAATTACCGAATCACAAGATAAAACATTGACGGATTCCCTTCGAATAGATTTTCTCAGACGCAGCAAAATTGATGAGGGCGGAATGACTCCCCTGCACGCAAAATATCTGGAAATATTAGAAAAAGCTGATAGACCAATTGGAGTCAAAGCTATAGCCGTCCAATTAGGAATCAATGAAAAAGCCGTTGAAGAAGATGTAGAACCTTTATTATTGAAGCTTGGAAAAATAGAGAAAAGTGGAGCAGGAAGGATTTTGGTTTCATAATAGCTCACATAAATAATTTTTTACTTATGTATCCATTATAAAATGAACGCACAAGCACCAGGTTTTGCTGAAGGAACAATGATGTTACTCATAGTAATTATGATTCGAGACATGATACGGAAAGGAATAGGACTTTGGAAAGCAGGAACTAAAAGACAATTATCACGATTCATCTGTATATTCATTTTCAATACCTTAGGGATATTGCCCATCATCTATTTGGCATTCTTCCAGAAGCAAGAGAAAGTAGGAACAGTAAAAACTCCTAGCACAGAAATCAAAGCGCCAATAAAAACCATCAAAGCACTAGCAAAAACCAAGACATTCAAGAAAAAATAATGATAATAACATAAAGATATGCCTGCTAAAGCAGGCATTTTCGCTGTCGTGGTGAAACTGGTAGACATGTACGCTTCAGAAGCGTATGTCGGAAGACTTAGGGGTTCGAGTCCCCTCGACAGCAAATAATTAACGAGAAAATTAGAGCTTGTCCGCCTTTGGAGGGCTTGTCCGCCTTTGGAGGGCTTGTCCGCCTTTGGAGGGCTTGTCCGCATTTGGAGGGCTTGTCCGCCTTTGGAGGGCTTGTCCGCCTTTGGCGGATCCCCTCGACAGCAACTATATAAAATCTGCTACCAATGAGCGGATTTTTTTTATTTACAAAAAAAAGCAAATGAGTATAGTGATGGAAGATATGCTATAATCGTTTTATCGATGAAAAAATAATCCATGAAGGATTTTCTCCATCCCTATGGACAGTTGGATGTTCTGGGACGATATAGTAAGATAGCTCCACTACTCCTAAAACTTCTTAAAGGCAAAGAGATTGCCAGCAAAATAATCTGAGAAAATTTTGTCCTCCTCAAAAGAGGAACCAAGAATCCTCCATTATTCATCGATGATTTCAAAGAGGTAGATGAAATATATCTAAAACTCAGAGCGAATCATCATCTGGATGAAGTGAAAGATCAACTTACACCTAAGCAAGTACTGCTTCGACAATACTTCGTACCTAGGAAACTAATCAATTTCTTCTATGCATGCAATAATGAATATGGTAACACCATGGACAGAATCTTCATAGATATAGATAGACAGAGTAATTCGGCTGATGATGCCAGAAGAGTTACGAATGAGCTGATAAAAACAATAGACTCCGACAAAGAATTCAAAAAATTAGTTGAATTCAAAACATTGATTCTCCGAACAGGTTCCAGTTTTCACATCTATCTCTTGCTCAAAAAAGCCATCAATCATGCATTTTATGAAAGTTTTTTGAGTTTCGGAAAAGGCAAAGAAGACAGCGTCATCTCTAGACGAGCAAACGAAGTCAGCAAAAAAACCTGACTCAAAGTATTTGCCGGACATGAAAGAAAAAGATGAGCGATAATCCTAGATACCAGCAACACGCCGCCAGGAAAGCTTGCAAGATGTCCCTTTTCTCTGCATATCAAGGACGCAAAAACCATAGATGGAATAGCCATTCCTATAGATAAAAAAATATTGGAAGATAAAGATTTGATAAAAAAATTCAAAAAAATGAAGTATGAAGAAATATCGGAACATAAAGAAGAATATAAAGAAATCTTAGGGTAATAATCAGTAATTATTTTAAAAAAAAATCGGCATTTAAAAAAAACTGACTCATAGAAAATTTAAGTTTTCATAAAGTCAGTTAGTGTAGTGTAGTAGCTATTAACTAAGTGGATATATTCAAAGTAATAGTTTACCAGCATCTTTATTTCACAAAGAAGAGTGAAAATAAAAATGGTATTTTTCAATAGTTCTCAAATCTTGTATGGTATGCGAGAGTCAAAGGTCATCCACTAAATATTTTGCAGTAATTCACGATACCTGGTAGATGGCAATATGATTGATGGTAGCAAAAAGCAGTTTGACCTGATCCACAGAAAACATGTCCCATGATTGATCCAAGATGCAAGTATATCAATCAGAAGAATGAATAAGTCATAAAATCTGTTCATCAAAGTAGTTGGCAAACTCATCGATAAAAATCGCTACATCATCATGGACAAGATGTTTATAACAATCAAGGAGAATAGGTTTAGCTAATATTGCGGATTCTTTTGCTCAAATTCATTGGAAGTTAGTAGAGATAAGTACAATTTTTTGTTGTTTATCCTGGATGATGGTGTCTCTTAATGTTTTCCAATCATTGGATGCACCAACAACATACTGATATATAGAATCTTCTCATAGATCTGCAATATGATTTTTGATTTCTGATATAAGATCTCCATATGGATCAAAGACGATAAGAGATTTTCATGAGGTATACATATTAATCATCATATTAAGTCCATGGACTGATTTTCCAAATCATGGTTTCCCTAGCAAGCAAGTAATTCATTGTAAATCATGTATAGCAATATTCAATGTAGTACCATCAGTTCCCACTCCAAAAGGAATATGACTTCAAGAATCACTAGATCAATACGCTATAGTCTGAAGTCTCTTTTTTATGACAAGTGCAGATCACCTCATAAAACAACTAAGACTGTCTCCTACATCTATTCATAGTTCATCTCTGAGTTCTTTGGGAATGACCACTTGTCATTTTGCAAGTACGGTTGCGTTAAATTGTTTCATAATAATAAAGATAAGATATAAAGTGTTTCAGCTGAAACAGGTGTAGTATAACTAAGTTTAACTAAAAATCAAGAGAAAGTTAAACTAAGTTTAACTTAGCAAAATAAAATAATAAAAAAAACTGACGTGAAGCCAGGATTTTCTTGATAATGGTGGGTGATACAGGACTCGAACCTGTGGCCTCTTGCACGTCAAGCAAACGCTCTAGCCAACTGAGCTAATCACCCATAATACTACCTTACAAAACGCTCCGAGCTTGCGAGTCCCGCTTTAGCGGGATAGCCAACTGAGCTAATCACCCATAATAATTTGACCCGACCAGGAGTCGAACCTGGGTTCCAATCTTCGCAGGATTGTGTCCTATCCACTGAACGACCGGATCATGTTGTAGTTAAATGACCATATTACGCAAGTAAAATTTCCAGATATCTGCCAAAGCCAAAAACCTTTTTCTCAGACCATTTCTGAGCCATTAATTGGATTCATGTAGGCATCATCTCTCATTGATCTTCCACTAATCCCATAGGAAGAGACATAGCTGGCAATCCTCACATATTAGCGGGAATAGTATACATATCTGCCAAATATGCTTTGAGGGGATCATTGGTCGTTGAACCAATTTTCCATGCAACTTCAGGTACCGTAGGCATAAGGATGATATCATAATGTGCAAATATCATATCCATCTCTGTTTGTAATTCTTCTCTCGCTTTTTGAGCCTTGAGATAGTATCACTCGTAATTAGCCGAACTGAGAACAAAAGTCCCGAGCAATATTCTCCTTTTAGCTTCATCACCAAATCACTCGGACCTAATGGTCTCATAGTATTTTTGGAGAGACTCTGCATCCATACTATCGGATTGAAGCCCAAACTTTATTCAATCGAATCTTGAAAGATTTGTACTGACTTCTGCAGGCATCAAAGTATAATACATTGGTACAGAATAGGAAAGCATAGGCAAGCTAATATCATCAACAATAACTCAATCTGCACGAAGTTTTTGGATCGTATCAAGAAATAATGCCTTGATCTTTGGATCTAAACCATCTCACAAAGCCTCTTTGGGTACTCCAATTTTGAATTTTTTGGATTGGTCATTGGTAATTAGTCATTGGTCATCCACAAAGTCGTCCGCTCTAGGATCGCTCTGCGAATCCTTCGGATCGAATCATGCAATCGCCCTGAGCAATATCTCAGCGTCGTCGACAGTTTTGGCCATAACTCAGACCTGATCCAAACTTGATGCCATAGATTGGACACCATAACGGGACACCATACCATAGGTAGGTTTTATACCGACAATCCCACACCATGCAGCAGGCTGACGAATACTCCCTCAGGTATCGGTTCCCAAAGCAGCCATACAAGCACCAGAAGCTACTGCGACTGCAGATCAACCAGAACTTCATCACGGAGTTCTATCGATTCCATAAATATTTTTTGTTATACCGAAATAGGAACTTTCTGTAGTAGATCACATAGCGAATTCATCCATATTAGTCTTTCCTATCATCAGCCCTCAATTCTTCTCGAGATTAAGAAAACAGGTCGCGCTATAAGGACTTACATACCCCTCTAACATTTTGGATCAGCAGGAGCTTATGTAATCCTGAGTCAAGATAATATCCTTGATACCGATAGGCGCAGCTTTAAGTGGTCTCTGAGCAAATTCATCAAGATGAGCATCAATATAATCTTGATGGAATCTTATAAAAGAAAAATAATCAGCATTCAGTTGCTTCGCTGTAGTGAGATATTCATTAACAACATCCTGGGAAACATATTTGTCACCAGTTATATACTCCTTGAGGGTAAGCTTCATGCGACAATACAATGATAAATTGGATTCCTACTATATAGTTTCAATCTAGATATTAATTTCCGAAACCTTGCATAATATTTTGATAATCACGTTGCTCTTGAGAAGATGAAGATGGTGTAGTTCTTGTAGTAGTCGTTTTCGTAACAGATGGAGACACTGGAGGAGACACTGGAGGTATGACGGAAGGAGATGTAAGATCTCCTGAAGAAACGACACCAGTTACTACAGCACCACTTTCCTCTTGAGGAAGCTCGACATCGCTAAGAATGAGTTCATCATCTCCAGTAATGATTCCAAGAGATCATGTATCATCTATAATAAATCCCGTCACCTCCAATACAGATCACGTCGCTGCAAGCGATGCACCACTCAAGGAGAAATGAGTACCTAACGTATCATTAGAAAAAGTTTTGAGATCAGTCAAAAGAGCCTGAGCAGATGCAGGACTAATCAAACGATAGACAAAAAAAGCTATCAAGAGCAAGATGAGGATAAAGAGAATCCTTTTGATGAATTTCATAAGCAATAAACCAAATAAATACGGAAGAGACTATAAGGATTTGCCCAAAACTTTCAATAGTAAGAAGAAGAGAAAAGATAAGAGCAGCAATATTCAGCCATAGAGAACAACTAAAATTCCTATTGCCTACAAAGGGGTTTTCTGTACATTCTCTGCATGCTTAAATCAATACTCAAGAATTCCATCGACTATATGAAAAGTGACCGCAAAATCATAAGATTGACATTGGCGACATCATTTTTCCATTCATTGATTGCAAGCCTGCTTATAATACTCAATATAAACACGCTTTTCGCAAGGAACTATGAAAATAGACTTTACGTAGGCAGAGTCACAGAATTTTTCGTAAACGAAATCAATAATAATCATGTAATCAATCGGGTGATTGGAATAGCAATTACACTTTTCATAACATATTCAATAATCTATCCTATAGGACAGACAGCAATCATCCACTATCTCAACAACAAGAGCAAAAGCATCAGAGAAGCATTGAAAGCATGAAGAGAAAATTTTTTCCCCATGTTCGAATACGGCATCATCTCGCTAGTACTCTCTCCAACAGTCTACCGGCTCACCATACTCAAGATATTCGTTTCCGGATGATTACATGGAAGCCGGACAATCTTCTTATTATTCATGCGATTAGTTATAACTAGCATAATAAATGCTCTCAAGACCTACACAAGATACATCATGACCCTGGAATCTAAGGGAGTATATGAATCAGTTCTGAAAAGTTTCGACCTTGCCTTCAAAAATTTCAAGGAAAGCTTGAAATATTCAAGGATTCAAACCTTCCTACTGATAAATTTCTCAATCAATCTCGTCATCATCCTCATGGTCCCTATTATTCTCATCTACCTTGCTATCGTCTTCAATATCATCCAATATCCTGGAGTCAAACGAAGCGTCTATGGATTATTTTTTCTGAGTATACTGTTCTGATCGTATGCAAGTGCCATAATAAGAGCATTTTTCGTATATTTTCGACAAGAAATATATAGTAATTTATCAAAAAAAGAGTAATTATCCAAGATTATATAATATTTTTAAGAAAATGGCTTATGACAACAGGCAAAAGCTATTTTTTTTTATGCAAAACAATGCTTTGTGGATATACTTAAAGTACCGAGATACTGAATTATTGAAATAGAAAAAGAAAGCATAATATTCAGTCATTCCGATATTTTATACATGATCTTCTTCTATGGAACTCGGAGTATGCGAACAGATGATCAAAAATCAATATGATAAAAATCCAGCAGGTCTGGAAAACATTTCCCAATTAACGAATATTTCACGAGGAAAAGACAAGAGTGCATGTATACAGATGATGTGAGGATCAGTCCAAATAAAGAATTTCTTGCTTGGGCAGAAATATACGCCTGCCGCTACCGGACAAGGATGATTTTTTACCCAACCAAGCGGAATAAGTCAGAATAATACACAGACGACGACATGAGAAACGAAGGTAACTACGACATGAGCACAGATGCCATGGATGACTACAGCTAAACAGTACGGACAATATGCAATAGATGGATTGTTGATATTCGTAGGTACAATGCTCATATTGATTACAATAAGGAGTATGCTCAAATTTCTCTATGATATTTTCAATGCATCAAGGATTATATACCTCAAAGTGATTTTACCAAGAGGTCAAAGCAAACTGGATCGCGAACAAGAAAAAGAACTGGCAAAAGATATGAAGGAAAAAATCTGACGTATGGGCCAGGTATTTCACAATTTCCATAAGGTAGGAGAACTGAGCACCAAAGAAAGTCTAATGAAAAAGTTTTTCGATAAACCAAAGACAACGCTTATCTACAACTATGAGGAATGAATACTCAATTTTATCATAGCCACCTATCCGGAATATCAACAACTACTTGAAGGAGCTATTGCTGCACAATTTCCAAATTGTTCTATCGAGAGGACAATTAGGCCAAAATTTTTCAAAAAAAAATACAACGATATTATGCCGATAAAACCAAAGAAAGATCCGGTATTCAACATAAAAATCTATAAGCAACAAGCTGATGATCCGATAAATAACATCATAGATGCTATCGGAAAAATATCCAGATATGATACCTTGAATATCGTCATACCTATCAAACCATTGGGCGATGACTTCAATAAGAAATCACAGAAAGCCATTGATAGGTTATATAAAAATCTACCTGTCTATGAACATGGCACATGACGATGGAAATATATTCTGATGCCACGAAAATTGATTGGATTCCTTATCGGTGGACCAAGCAAAGAACTCTTGACGTCAAAAAAAGAAGAAGAGAGTGTTACTATGGTGCGTATGGTCAAAGCAAAAGAAGATTATCTCAATGCTATGGGAGAAGAAGCGGCATTACCATTTTTTGCCTCAGCAATATTGATTACGACAAGCTCTGATGAAAAAAAGAACCTGGAAACAAATATCGATCAGATAGTAAATGCATTGACAATCTATGGAGACGAATATGGGAACGAACTACAAGATTCACAAATACAAGCCGATATCTTCTGACGATTATACAAACCGCTCCGGAAAATTGCAGTAAATAATTTTATCCCGAAATTCTTTTTTGCAAGAAATATCTTCTGAATTAACGAACTCACATCGCTCTTTCACTTTCCAGACGCTACCTATAACCGTTCGCCAATAATCGCATGGATGCAATACAAGGTCCTGCCAGCTCCAGAAAATCTTCCCATACCAAAAGATTTCAATGGATATATTATGTCATGAGTACTGGCAGAAAGCTTCAAATGAGGAAAACTTGATATCATACTTGCAGATTACACAAAACATCGGGCAGTAACAGAGAAAATATACAATGAAGAAGTACTAGAACCAATAGAAAAATTTTCAGAAGAACAATTGAAAGGCAAAGAAACCATTGAGAAAGATGGTAAAAAATTCGTCAAATCAATACGCCAGAAGAAAGGGTTCTGATATAAACTTTTCAAGGATGCAATCCTAATAGGGACGAATATCTATAGAAATGTCCTCTCGCCAGTCTATATGAAAAGAGACGATAGGATGAGACATTACTATTGTATTGGGAAGTCAGGTACCTGAAAATCAGTATTTTTACAAACCATAGCAAGACAAGATATCCGAAATGGAGATGGAATATGTTTAATCGATCCACATGGTGATCTTGCAGAAGACATTCTCGCATACATCCCAAAAGAAAGAGCAAAAGATATAATATATTTTGATGCGGGAGACGAGGAAAGACCTATGGGATTAAATCTCTACGAGATTAATGTTTTAGATGAAGCTGATAGAGTCGTCAATGATGCAACAGACATATTTATCAAGATGTTTGGTCCAGAAATATTTGGTCCAAGATTACAAGAATATTTTAAATACTGAAGCTTAACACTACTTGAAGACTTCGAAGATAGACCTACCCTATTAGATATTGTAAGACTGTTTACCGATGAAGGATATAGAGAATATAAAGTAAAAAAAGTAACCAATCCTACCGTAAAGAATCGATGGGAAAAGACATTTAATGCAATGGGACAAAGAGAAAAAGAAGAGATCATCCCCTACTTCTCTGCTAAGTTCGTA
>CAYXBC010000037.1:0-24678 GCA_964463255.1 uncultured Candidatus Peribacteria bacterium
CATCTGCACCTATAACTAAGACACCTTCATTGATATCATCTGCGGCACCTATGCAATGAAATCTTTCTATAGATTTTACCAAAAAAAACAATCTGAAAACTCCTTTTAAAGGGAAGAGACCTCTTCGTCCTCAAGGTGAAAAAATGAGTTCTGAAGCATTTATTCGTCAAAATAAAGTTTCAACACTTGCTGGAGTGAAAGACCTCAGAAAACTTATCAAAAAAGATGAAATACCTGTAAAAGTAGGTAACCTTATTGGTTTGGAACAAGTAGGTCAATGTATGTTTATCGAATATAAAAATGATATCGTTATCGTCGATGCAGGAATGGAATTTGCTGCTAATGAAGAATTGGGAGCAGATTATATTATTCCCGATATCGCATATCTCAAGAAAAATAAAAGTAAAATCAGAGGTATCCTCATCACTCATGGACATTTGGATCATGTCTGAGCTATAAAAAATATTATAGAGGAACTATGATATCCTATTATTTATACGACACCATTGGCTTTGGGAATCATCAAGAAAACTTTTGATGACATCAAAAAAGCAAATTTGATAAAATATAAAATCATCAATCCTGATCAAGATTTGATAAAATTAGGATGTTTTACCGTAGAATTTATCAGGGTAAATCACAATATCCCTGAAAGTATGGCTTTGGCTATCTATACGCCAAAAGGAATAATCTTTGATTCGGGTGATTTCAAGATCGATCATACACCATCGGTTGATAGACCGACTGATTTAGCAAAAATCGCAAGAATCGGTACAGAAGGCGTAAGACTTTATACCTGAGATAGTCTTGGAGCACAAACACCTGGACGAGCAAAATCTGAAAAAGTCATCTGAGAAACGGTTGATTCTGAAATCAAAAATACCTCTTGAAGAATGGTTATCGCTACCTTTGCTACCAATATCGGTAGAGTCATTCAGATTGTCAATAGTGCTATCAGATACAATAGAGTAGTCTTCCTCTCTGGGAGATCTATGATTAATAATGTTGATATCTGTCAACAACTTGGCTATATCAATGCCCCTAAAGGTATGATCCGCAAGCTTGATAATGAAGTCAACAATATGCCTAATGAAAGAGTTCTTATCCTTTGAACATGAGCACAATGAGAAGAATTTGCTGCGCTCACTAGAATGTCTAGAGGTGAACATCCACAGGTGACACTTAAAAAATGAGATACCATTCTTCTCTCATCATCTACTATCCCTGGAAATGAACTTGCTATCGATAAAATGCTTAATAGCTTACTTTCTAAATGAGTGGATTTGATTACCAATAATGAAATGGATGTACATACCAGTGGTCATGGATATGCTGAAGATCATAAATTGTTCCTCAGTCTCATCAAACCTGAATACTTCTTGCCAGCATTTGATTCTATGAAACATAGATATGCACATAAAAAACTTGCTTTGGATCTTGGTATCCCAGAAGAGAATATCATTATGCCTGTAGAGAATGGTTCTATTATCGAAATGTATGATGACGTTGTCTTGATATGAGATCAGAAACTCAAACTAGATACTATCATGATTGACGGAAAATGACAATGACATATGTCAGGTGAATATGTTATCAAAGCTCGTCATATTATGGCACAGAACTGAGTTGTTGCTCTTATCTTCAAGATAGATACCAAGACCAGCGATCTTATTGGAAATATCCAGATTGAATCCAGAGGATTCGTTTATTCCAGCGAAGTGAAAACTATCCATACCCAGATTGTCGAATTTGCTAGAGCAAAATATAACGAGAACCAGAAGAAACGCATGGATATCAAAGAGAATCTCAGATTGATCAAAGAGGATCTTGGCGAATTTATCAATAAGATTATAGGTAGGATCCCTATGCTTATGCCTATGTATGTCTATATCAATAGAGATGCTCAGGCAGGAGATATAGCTCCAGATGAAGCAGTCCTCGGTATGACGCTTGAGGAACAGTGATATGATGACTAGTCTAGTATTTGTTTACATAGAGAAAAAATCCCGTATAAACGGGATTTTTTTTATTATTTTTATTGTTGTATATCGTTGGATTCTAGAATTTTCTTCAATATTACAGCTCTGAATCTACTTTCTTCCATCATCTTACTGATATGTTTATGTTTCATAAGATCTTCAGCTTTGACTCATGATTCTTTGAGTCAGAATGCGTTTACGAATCTCTGTGTTCATTCTTTGCAATTCCCTACCGCGTAAGAATCAGTCAAATCAAACTTTTCCTTAGGATTTGTTTTTAGGAATTCCAAAGCAATCTCCTTCTGTATCTTTTTAGAAGACCGACTCAGCGTGTTTGTTCGCTCATTAATTACTTTCTCGTGAAGTTTCCTTTCCATATATGCTTCCCGGTAAGATCTCGGGAATTTTTCAAATAGCTCAGATGGTAGAGTTTCCTCGTATTCCATATATTCCTTATCCAGGATATCAAATTTACTATTTATGTCTGATACTCTCTTTTCGTATATCATGCTATGATATCCTTGGACTCTCCTGTCCATGTGATTATCAAATTCTTCATATAGTTCATTAGTATCTACATTGTGTTCTTTGCATATCCTTTCAATCTCATATCAGAATATCATCCACTCCTTCTTATTTTCTTTGCATGCCAGATCATTCTTTATCTCCCATCCATTTATCATGTTCGGGTATCCTGATACTTCAACTTCTATTTTTTCGTGTTCGATCCTGTTTGCTGATCAAATTGCTATCTCGTCTATATAGAGTTTATCTTCTGTTTTCTGTATAGGATGTTCGTCAAATACTTCCTTGATGAGTCAGAATGTTCAGAGACGGACGTATTTATCCTTATATTTTTTTATACCTACTTTTTGATCCGTGAATCTGCCTGTATCTTCTACATCAAATCAACGATTGATACCTAAGAATACTTTGCCTATTGCATTGAAGTTGATCTCTTTAGGATCCATATTCGTCCTATAAGTGAAGGATACTTCTTGTTGTTCGAGATTCTCGTCATAATAGGTCGTCCTAAATGTCATCAATGGTAGCTCCTCTATATGTGCTCATTTAGTTTTTATGACTTCTCACAAGAACTTTCCTGATCCATCAGGAGAAAGATGATCTTTTTGGCTCAACAATACCATATCTACTCAAGCGCAATCTTTTATCACTGTCGGATGCTGTTCATCTACCAATCATCTATGTGTCAAAACTGCTATATCCATTCAATTTATTTTTTGTCTTCCTCATAATTCAGGATGTGCAACATCCATTCTTGTTGTCGGTAAATATATGAGACTTGTCTTGCCTGCAAATATATATCCGGCTCCTGATGCTCAGGTTCTTGAACTATAGTATTGTTTTCCCTTATAATCCTTTAGTAATTCTGCGTTTCCCGCTCAATCTACATCGTACATTTTTCCTGTGTTTACTGATAATATAATATCACCTCATCCCCCCCCGTATTCTCGATTACGCTTATTGCTCTCTGCTATCACACTTCAGTATTTTTCTACTTGCTGCATGATGTTGGTATATTCTTTTTCTGTCATGTTTCTCTCGTCTATACGTTTTTGCAATGTGCTCTTAGCTCATGAAACAAGATAATTTGGTATGTCTTCATGTTCTCATTTGAGCTGATCTCTTGGTAATAGATTCATAATCTTTTTACTGGTCTCCTGGAGATCATATTCATCTTTATTGCTGAATATAAATTCTTCTCATTGAGGTCTATATTGACTATCATAATATCCTTCTTCACTGAGTCTATTGATTTTGTGACTCATATATTTGCTTAATTTTTCTTTTGAGATTGTTTGTCTCGTGGTGTCTGTCTTTTCCATGTTGTGTTGATTATGATTAAAAAATTTTTGCTTAGCATCTACGATGCTTTCTTATTTTTGGTATCCTATCGTACTGGCAGGCAGCAAAGATATACAGTGCTGCTGCCAGATCTTTAGGATTATTGCATACTTTCCCTTATATACTTCTGAATTTCTTCATGTTTGGGATATCCACCTCGGTAGGCGTTTCCTCATTTTGTTCCTAATCAGGATCATCCGTTTCGTCCTTCAAATTTTGTTTTGAGTTCTTCACAGACCTTTCCGTCTCCAAAGAAGTTCACCTCTCCATCTCATGATAAGATCAGTAAATTCTTGTACTGACCGAATAATCTATCGGTTATTGTAGCACATTTGCTATGAGGAAGATGAACGATGGTAAGCTGATCAGATTTTTCTACTTTGCTTAAGGCTTCCATAGCTTCTCTTTCCTGTTCCTGAGATATTCATTGTGCTTGTCTGTCCTTGAATCTGATGAGTCCTACGATCTTTGTGATTTCGTCTTTGTCACGAATTCACTCAGATAATAAGAGCTCAACCATAGCAGGTATATACCCACTATCATTTGCGGCGATGAGTTTGTGCTCTAGCGTAGGCTCCAATCATAGTACGTCCAAAACTTGGAGTAATGTCGCTTTTTCATGAGCTCTTGCTCAATGGTGATCTAATGATTTTACATGAGCATACGCTCATTCACCTGCTCATGCTAATTCACACGCATAGATATCTTGATCACTTGGACTTGGAATCTCTTCCTGGTAGTCGTCGATTTTTGCTCATCGTCCTAACTGTTTGTCCATAACCGTCTCTCAATGGTCATCTAAGACATCTTTAATTGTTTGCATTTCTAGGTCTTTACCTCACATAAGGAACTTTCTGTTTTTCATTTTCGTAAAAATAAGATATAAAAACTTGTTTTACACCCTATTTTAGGAAATCTTTTCTTTGTCTTTGTATAGGTATGCCAATGCTCTTGCAGTCCGTCGCAGATATACACTTTCATACACATTCGTTTTGATGGTTTTTATATCAGTGGCCTTGCAGTCCGTCGCAGTTAATCCACTCTTACAAAAAATCCACACTAGCTCTCGATAAAATATACAAGAAGACAACCTATCCTAATATATATAGGGTAGACTGTTGTTTTGCATATTGCACCGTCAAGCAGTGTGGATCCAAAAAACAGTTCTCGAAAAAATTTTGAGCATGGGACGAATAAAGTTCTCTTAACGATTAGCTATTATTCATCTGTGCAATAAGAATTATATCTAATTACAACATAAAGTCAATAGAATATGTTTCTATTTAATACTATCCCTATTCCTTTGCTTCATCCTTTCGTATGATGCTGGTGTCGATATCTGCCCACTTGTGTCATTCTCTCTCGATAAAAAATTGCAATGGCTTCCCATATCCATATATACATCCTTATAAGCAATCGAAAGTTCGACAATTCTTTTTTGTCAATGTATATTTTAGTTGCTAATCATATCTCATGAGAAGAGAGTTTAACCATTCCTTGACCCGATCAACGACGAGAATCACTATCCTCGAATATTGCAATAAGAAATACTATTTCAACTACTATCCTCATGCCTTGAAGCCAATCGATGAAAAACTTTGGCTAGACACCCTTCTCCTCAAAAATCTCAAAAGCATAGATATGCGGGTAGGTGAAAAGACGCATCATCTCCTCTCAGATTACCTGAGGGCTTTGAAGAGATGACCTTTGGATGTATCCCAGATCCAGAGTCTCAAGGATGTTGTAACGACTGAGATGAACAGGGATTTTGAGATATCCAAGACTAGAGATTATACAACGTATGATAGAGACCGCAAATTTGGACTTTCCGAGCATTATTATGGTGAAAGTATTGATGAAAAACTTCCTTATGCGATAGAAAAGGTCGTCCACAACCTCGATGTTTTCCTTGAAAGTGATCGGCATCAGAAAGTCCAGCATTATTTCACGACTGCAAAAACTGTTTTTGTCGAGCATCCGAGGGAAAAAGACTTCGAGAATATGAAACTCAATCTCGCTTCTATCCCTGAACTCCACAATCTCAACGTGATGGCTGCTCCAGATTTTGGTGTCGTATTTTCTGATAATAAATATCTGATTATAGACTGGAAAACCTGACAGGAGAAAATGGATATCGACTGAACCTCAGATCAGCTCAAAATCTATGCCCTCAAGACCATTCTCAAATCAAGGACCAATATCGATGATATCGAGATAGAAGGATATGAAGTCTACTTACCGAGTCTCAACAAAATCGGAGGAAAGATTCAGAAAGTTGATATCGATTATATCGTCCAGAAACTTAAGGACGATATGGAGTATCAGAAACAATTTGTTGTCGATGGTGATATCCTCAAGAACGAGCCCTTGCCACATCAGAATTTCCCTAGGACTACTAGTGCTAAGAAATGTGCGAACTGTACGTTTAGGAAGGTGTGTGAAGACATGAAAAGTTTTGAATAACATTAAAACTTAATACCAATGAATAATGAATATATTTGCAAAATAGTGGAGGATAGTTTCAAACTATCCTTTTCTTTTTATCAATAAAAAAACCCGTTTCAAAACGAAACGGGATAATTTTTTGATTATGCATAGACGATTTCGATTCCGCAGAATTCTGCCATTTCTTTGAGTGTTGTTTCCCAATCGGAATCTTCCATAGCGTCGTTGAATTTGCTGATGTTGATGCTACGGCCGATACTTTTGTTTGCCCAATCTACTATCTTTTGGATAGTGGCTTGTTTGTCGATTCTTTCATCATGTGCCATGTCTTATACTTTTTTACGTTTTGATTTACCGTTTCTTTTTCATGTACTTTCGTATCGCTTTGACCAGATCTTTGCTAGTAAATGGTGTAGTCAAAAACTTCATTGCGCGTGAAGAATCTTTGCAATATTCAAACTCCTGTTTTTCATTGCACTCTCTGAGGAGTATCAATTCCCATATATCAAAGCTTTCATTTATTTCAATCAGCTCGATTGTGGTTTTTGATCTTTCTTCGATATGCTCTAAATCTTTTACTATCATGGTGTGTTTTTCCCCGGTTCTTTGTGTTCCGATGATTATCGCACCTTTCCTTAACTCATGTAACGAGGTTATTGGTTTCTTTTTCATATTTTTTTCTTTTGCGTATTTTTATCTAATTATCATTAAATGTCAATCTTTTTATTTAATTGACTTTCTATGTTAAATATATATAGTATATTTTATAAAAACATAAAAAAATCATTATATGAAAACAATTTATTATGTTCTTGTTCTGCTTTTTATGGTTGGAACCATTGCCTGTAATGATTCAAAGGTAGAAGTTCGTACACCTTCTAACGATGCTGGTGCTTTCCATCTTAGTGCTAAAGAATCTCAGGGACAGTATTTGGAGGTGACTATTATCAACACTCAACCTGATGCTAAAGGCTTCGCGTATGCGGATTGTACTCAAACGCAGGGTTTCAGTGTTCTTCCCGAACAGTTACGTTTTTGCTTCCAGGATACATCAACCATCAAATTATTGATTGGTCATACCCTGAAGCTCTATCAGATTAAAGAAAGAAAGGATGGAACCGGTCTTGCTTTGCAAGATCAACAATCTATCTATCTACAAGTTTTTTTTGGGATTCATTGATTACTTATTTCTAACGGCGGGTATACCCGCTTTTTCTATTCTTGGATAAAGTGTGGAAAGATTTTTATTTTGTCTACTTGAATTTTATATGATTTGTGAAGGATGTCTTTCATAAATCCGGATGGTACCAGGAAAGTCTCTATGTTTTTTTGGAGCTGGTTTCTGATGAGCGAAAGAGATATATATTTACCTATCATCGCTAGTTTTTTTATGGGATTTTTGGTAGGGGAGGATGCGAGGAAATGGTTCAAGGTGAATGGTGTTTTGATTTGATGCTCGTTGGTTAATTGGCTTGGGAAGGGAAAGAAATATCCTAAATCATGGAACATCATCCGTTTCTTCGCTGTAGTGTGTTTACTTGCTTGCAATGGTGCCCAGCCGAGATATCTCATGACGCTGTTGTATCGGATGAGATCAGGTTTCATCTTTTGTATTTTTCTACGTAGCTTAATCGCTTCCCAAAAATTCCCTATGCCTGTCAGAATGCCTATATATTTTGCTAGTTTGCCTCGTGGTCCCGATGGGACTGTTCATCAGCAGAGCTGGACTTCATAGCCATGCTGCTGGAGTAGTTCTTTTGCATCATTGATATACGTCTCTATCCCGCCAATCTTATTGATGAAATCAGAGACTATGAGTATCTTTTTGACTTCTTTGCCTGCGAGTGCATGAAAACCAACGATTCGACTATCTTTACTATAATTTTGGATGTTGAATTTTGGATGTTGAATGTCGGAATTTTTTTTATTTATTACTTCTTGTATCAGGTGATGAAGTTTCTGTCCTGTAGTGGTTCATGATTGGTGGGTGAGATCGAGTTGGGGTTCAATAAAATCTTTGAGCCCTCATTTGGCGTATCAGATGACGGGAAGTCATCGCTTGATTGCATTCAAAGCAGAAAGACCAAATGATTCCAGGCATTCTGATGGCATGAGGCAGTACTGACAATTTCCTACATATCTTTTGATCTCTTCTATGCTTTTTCGTCAGAAAAAATGGATATTTGCGTTTGTGTTTGCTAATTCTTGGATTTTTGTTTCTCCACTTCATGAGCCGAAGATAAAGAGTTCGAAGGGTAAATTTTCTGAGAATAACTCAATCATTTCGATGATGCCATCGAATCATTTTTCCTTTTCAAGTCTGCCAAAGTAAAGAAGTCACAACATAGTTTATATAATTTTTTAAATCCTCCTTCGTTTCCTCCTTTACCCACATTCGTGGACAAGGCAAAGGAGGGCCTCAGTACAAAACATTTCCCTCTTTGCTAAAGAGGGGTAGGGGTGATTTTACTTGATATGTATCCGATATCTTTCTTTGATATCTCATTCGTGTTGGTATTCAGAATCCCATATTCCTCAATTTTTAATCATGGTTTTGGATGATCAGATATTGTTTTTGCCACAAGTGAGCAATACTTGATCCAATCAAAGATCCTTGCATTTCTGTAATGCTAAGCTCAGTCATATTGTCGCATACCCCTTTCTTCTTTCACTTGGTCTGATACCATATCCGATATTTCCTCCATCGAATCTCAGTTCGTCATTGAGTTCATGGCGGATATGCACCGCTCAAACAATTTTTTCGTCATCATCAATGATAAAATAGAGTGTTGAATGTCCTGTATGTTTTGGATTTTTCCCTTCTGTATTGTCTTTTGTCCTCTTGAGAAAATTCTCATAGTTTTCTCCTTCTTTGAGGTTAGTTGCTCAAGGAATGATTTTTTCTCCTCTATCGGCAAATTCTTGTACCATCTCGAGATAGTCTTTTTCATGTTTCTTTTCTGGGAATTCTAGTTTCATGAGGTTTCATGATGTGGTAAATATGTTTTCTTACTTTATTTCTTTCTTATCGTCTTGGTCTTTTTGGCTCTCCGTTCATTAATTTTGGCATGGTGGCCACTGAGGAGGATCTTTGGGACTTTGATACCGAGAACGTCTTCTGGTTTGGTATACTGGGGATATTCCAGATTTTTCATCTCCTTATTGATGCTATAGCTTTCATCCTGTCGGCTCGCTTCTTCTTTGATAACTCACGGGATGAGTCTGCTTATCGCTTCGATCATGACCATAGCAGGAATCTCACCACCGAGTGTGATATATTGTCCGATAGAAATCTTTTGGAATTGTTTTGGATATTTTTTTTTCATATATTGCTCGAAACGATAGTCGATGCCTTCGTATCTCGTGCAGACGAAAATTAGATGTTTTGTGTCGCTGAGTGCATGAGCAGTCTTTTGGGTGAATGTCTCTTTTGAGGGTGATGGTAGTATAATTTTGAAATTTTCTTTTTTCAATTTTTTGATGATGGATTCTACTGCTTGTATCGCAGGAAGTGCTTTCATGAGTAATCCTGCTCCTCCTCCATAAATACTATCATCGACTGTTTGGTGTCTGTCCGGACAAAATGTCCTTGGATTAGTAAAAGAGAAGCTGAGAATTTTCTTTTCCTGAGCTTTTTTGATGAGTGAAGTTTCCATGAAACTTTTGAATATGTCTGGAAAAATGCTGACTATGTGGATATGCATACTCTATGAACAATTGATAAATACTCACTACGTTCGCGATAAAAATCGTTTGTTCTTGGATGATTGGTTTAGACACCTTTTGCGATGTATTGGACTAATCTTATGATGGCATAGGAAGATGCGACTATGAGCAGTCAGATTAGTGATCCGATGATTCCTTTTTTGGCATTTGCTGGATCCTTTCCGGAACTTGCTGCGAAGATATACATCAGCCCTGAGACAATGAGCGCTACCGTTACTATGGTTCCTATAAAGACGGTCGAGGATAATACTATATCTTGGACGAAGAGTCCTACGGATGTTACATCACCTGCATTTCTCGATACGGTCTTGATGCCTAAGGTATCGTAGATACTGAGTTTGCATTGCCCGTTGACAAGTTTCGTTTGGTCGCAATCTATACCCATAGGTGCGGGTGTCTGTGCGTATGTGAATGTGAGAGGGATATTCAATACCATTAGCAAGAGTGCTATATTTATCAAAAATTTCATTGGTATACTGATAGACTAAAAATAGACTAATGATTGCCCAAAAACAGACAAATGCTGACTTTTGTCTAGGTATATCAATTCTGCTTGATTTTGCAAACATAACTACTAACGTGAAGCTATGGTACTGGACGGTCAATGTCTGCCTTCGGTAGCTCCACTTGATGTATGAAATCATTTATTTTCCTTCTGCTCCATGAAATCACTCAAAGATTCTCTCAGAAAATCATTGGCACATAGGCATCAGTGAAGGGCTATGGTTGGTGCGCTTGCATTGAATGCAGTGAGATCGTATTTGGGCATCCCTACATTGGAATGATATGTTAGCTTCAATGTCTTTTTTCTCAAGACTGATGATCAATTCCTCAAGATAGAGATTTTCAGACAAAAAAACCAGATCCTCAATGAAGTGAATCTGGCGTTGGAGAAAGTGGGGTATACTACTAAAATAGATGAGATACGTATCAAGACATAATATATCTTGTTAGAAACTATATAACCTCTGATTCATAGCTTTCATCAGTTTACCCATGATGAATGGATTTTGGTATAATTCTTTTTGTGCTTGCTCTTTGGTCAGCATCATTCTTCCTGTACTCGGAAGCCTCTTTATGGTTCCATATTCGTGTTTGAACATCCTAGTGATGGATTTTGCTATAGGATTCTTGTTATTCGCTAATGATATATATCCTACTTCTCCTGCTTTATCTAAGAAATAGATTCTGTTTTTGACCGGGTCTTTTACTCAGAAATTAGTATTCGCTAATTTTACATTTTTGCGTAAATTACCAATCATACTTTGATAAACAGTTCCTGAAATCGCACGTTCCATACCGTCGAATATACGTTTTCCGTCAATCCTCGTATTGAGTAATGTTCCTAGATTCTTCGAGGTGACTGGTTTCTTTAGTAAATCACTGGTTATCGTGAAGGTATTTTTGCTGAAGCTTATCGAAATGTTTTTGTCGATTCATTCTATCTTGATATTTGGAAAATCGAAATTGAGTGTTCTATTTTTGCGTATGTTCATAAGTTTTTTGATTGGGCTATCGAACCGTCCGACAGGAAATTTTGCTCTTGAGAGACTGAAATATCCGAACAGCTTTTTGTCGGTCGCTTCCTTGTATTGGTCATGGACTTTTTCCATGGACTTATTGAATTGTCCAAGACAACCCTCCAATCATTCCCTAAGTTGATGCATATCGTTTTCTGCATCGAATTTTTTTTCGGAGAATAGATTGTTTCTGCTTCTTTTGCCTGTTGTGTCATCTACGGTTTCCAATATGATATCATCATTTTTGTCTACAGAGATTGTATGGATAATATTTCCTACGGCATATTCTAGCGTCACGTTGTTTTTATTCGCCATTTTGATCATTGCTTTGATCATATTATATGCCATATGGATTCTCATTTTCCCGTAGGGAATTCCTGGTTGCTTAAGGATGGAATCTATTAGTGCTATATGATTTCCTGCTTTGAGTGGTATTTCTTCTCAATTATCCATCTTGATTTCCATGGTGAGATTGTCTACGCTGCCTACCTTGAGTGTTGCATCATATCCTACGAATTCTACCTTATTTTTGTTTTCGTCGGTCACTAATTTCATTTGTTGCTTTCCTATCTCTTGTGTTTGATTAGTAAAGAACCTCATATAGCTTACGTCTTTCTTGCCCAATAGCCGAGGTCTGGTCAATGATGGTGATCGTCTTTTTTTGTTGGGTGCAATACTTGATGATAATGCTGCTTGTTCGGTAAAATCATCTCTTCCATGATCTTCTTGTTCTTGTCTATATTTTAATATTTCCTTGGTGATGACATCATGTAGTTTCCTTGTGGCAGGGAGATATGGCGCTACTGTCCCTACTGGTTTGATTTCTGTACTTTCCATTTGTCTTTTCAATTCTTGGTCTACATATGTTTTGAGGTGGTTTGGTATAGTCTTTTTGAGAAAATCGTTGAATTTTGATGTTGTCGAAATATCGTCAGCAGTAGGTTTTGTATTTGCGAAAAAATGTTCCTTGAAATTTTTATTGATCTGTATCTGATTTTTTACGAATGGCGAGACTTCCCTTCCTCCTGCTATCAGTTTTTTTATTCTCTCTCTTAGTACTTTTTTGTTTTCATCCGTCGCTGCATCGCCTATCGTTTCATCCAAAAGTTTATCCTCTACTTCCTTATAGGTGTTGTCGTAGAAATCCTGGATATACTCATTGATTGGCTTTCCTCCCATATTGAAGATGTCGTAACGAGTTCTTTCTTGAGATCCATTTAAGGTTCCAGGCTTCGGACGCATAACTTTCAATGGTTTCATATTTACTAGAGGAACTATTGGTGCTCATGCGAGATTAATGATTGCTCATATATTTATAGAAAATTGATATCATTGTGCTGGAATAAGTGGAAGCCCGGTTCTACTATCTACAAGCGTTATCGCTGAAACATCAAGTGTCCCCGGAGCCTTTGGTGCAGCTGGAGGTGCTATATATGTCAGTCATGATATAATAACATTTTTTACTGTACCATCTGTTAATATTATATCCAAGTTTATTGGTAATGCTAATCTACGTCCTTGATTATCAAAGAAACCGTATTCATTTGCGTCTTTCCCTGGTATCATAAGGTCTGGATATACTGTCAAGGTATCTGAAGTCATATCGGGTATAGTTGCTGTAAGGTTGAACTCTCTGACTTTTTGTGCCATATCCTGGTATTCGATTTGCCTTTGAGGACGATTTGCAGGAAGTAATAGTGTATCCAATCTAGCAATTAAATTAGTTATTTCTAATTGTCTAGTTGGTATTCTTGTCCATTCTATTTCTTCTGCTGGACTTCTTCCTGGAGGAGCTGGAGGTACTGTCGGTGGTCCTTTTGCAGCAAGTGTGGCTAGAATTATAAGGTTATTTGCATGTTCATCACTCAATAACTGTTTTTGATTGCGAAAATCTGTTTCTCTGGTAACGATATTTCACGCGACTTTTTCTACATTTGTGACAAAATTTTGATCTACAATAAAATTATCTGGATTAAATGAATTCAACAAATTATTTCTGGTCACATTAACAACATTTCCAACGGTGGCAAGATTTGCAGCTGTTGAAATATTTGCCACATTTAATGGTATATCTACATGTTGATTAAATTTGTCGGTATTTGTTTTTGTCATTTCTTATCCTAAATAGATAAATTTTTTTAGCCTTCCATTATCTCTTCACCGACCATATCCGCTACGATATCGGTAAGCAGTCCTTGGTAATCAGGTATTTTTCTTTCGAGATATTCTTCAATCGCTACCAGATCTTTCTCGTTGTCTTCAAAAAACCTTTCATCTTCATCCGTCATGATGAATTCTGCTGATTCCATCACTTCATCTAGGATGGTATCGAAGACATCGTCCTTTTGGATCTCAGGATTGACCTCTTTGAGCTCTTTGTACACGTATTCAGTAGCTTGTTGCATGTTCTTAATCTTTTCCATTGTTTGCTATTACATGATAAAATAATTAGTACGATAAGTATTCTCATAGGAATTCTGCTGTAGTCTCTTCAAGGAGCGTCATATAATTGGGAAGCTTATGGAAGAGATATCCTTCCACTGCCTCAGGCGTTCCTAGATTTGCTTTTTCTATTTCTTCATCGCTTATTTCCTCACTTATTTTGTCGAGGAATTCGTTTTCGAGTCCTGTCTCTATGATTGCTTTTTCTGTCTCTTCTATTTCCTCTCCGGTCAGTTCTATTACTCTTCTGACTGCGAAGGTCTTGGCTTCTGATAATGATTGTAACATGGTAATCTCCATTGATGATATAAAACTATTGGGCATTATTATACTCCTACTTGCTTTCTGATATCTTCCACATATCTCATTTTGGCGTCATGGACGTATTCTGCGATTGTCGTCTTGAGCACTTTTCTTGTAGCGTTGTCATCTTCATCAATTTGTAGTATTTCTTCCAGATTCTCTATATTTTCCTGCATATTCTCTGATTTTCGTTTTCGTGCTAGCGTTGTAAATCATCTTTTGATCATCTGTCTGGCCCCAAAAACCTTGAGTTTTGTAATGGACATAGCATAGATGAGGACGTTTTTGGGATAGTTATCAGTGTCATTCTTGAACTCTTCCATCTTGTTTCTTATGCTATCTAGTCTCATTCTTGCTGGTGAGAGCATTTCTTTCAATGAAGTCGACTGTTTCATTACGTCTTTCAACTGTTGCTGGAGCTCGTCTATTTTTTTTTGTTTATATGTGTCAGGTGTTTTTATCGATCCTCTGTATTTTTTAATATCTTCACTGAAAAAATCTCTTAGCTCGTCTCCTGTAGCATTCCCTGCTAGTACTTTTTCTTTGATCTTATTGTGTTTTTCTTCATATGTTTCGGCAAAAGAAAGGTTAGGTGTTTCTCTCCTTTCCAGCTCGGTTGTTATGTTCGTTGCCTCTTGCCATTTCTTTTGTCCTTGGGCTTCTGTCAATCTCCTTTCCAGCTCTTTGGTATTCATTCTGCTCAGGGGACTTGGTCATGACATGGTATTGGTGACCATAGTGAACTTTTAACGGGTAAAAATTTCTCTTCTTAAGTATATTGAGAAATGTTATTTTTGTCAAATATTCGACAATCGAATATTTCATCCATTCTTCAATGGAAAACTAAGATTTTTCCAAGGAGAATATATCAAATATTCGACAATCGAATATTCCATCCATTCTTCAATGGAAAACTAAGTTTTTTCCAAGGAGAATATATCAAATATTCGACAATCGAATATTCCATCCATTCTTCACTGGAAAACTAAGATTTTTCTCTATGAAAATATATCAAAAAAATGGGCACTTTTTTGTGTCCATTTTTGTTATCTTATCTTATTTATTTCCATTCCTGGCTCATCTGTTTTTTCCTATAAGAATTGGCGAATCTATGTGCCTCGTCTCTAGCTTTTAGAAATATTTTGTCTGCTTGGTCGTAGACCATAGCTATTTCGTTGATTTTGAGTTTGTCGTCCAAGGTGTAGATTTTCTCTCAAATCTGGCCTTTCTGAGAAGATGTTCAGATAGAAGATTTTTTTCTTGCTTCTCATTTCCCCAAAGACACGATATCAATCTGAGCGACTATTTTTTTTCGTTTTTGATCTTTGCAGAGTTTTTTGACTACGCCCAACTGTCCTTTCCCTCCATCAATAATTAATAGATTTGGTAATTCTCATCAGCTATTTTCTCTACGTTCCAGGAGTTCTTGGAGTGCCTCATAATCATCTGATTTTTTGGCTTTGATCTTGTATCTGCGATATCATTTCTTGTAGGGGAGTCCTGCCATCAAACACGAAAGTCAGCCACTGGTCCATCATCCGCTCAGATGCGAGATATCGATACATTCGATTCTATATGGGATATGTTTTAGTCCGTATCTGGTCTGCAGCGTTGTGAACATATCATTGATCATTGTACTCTCTTCTTGGAGCGATTGGGAAATAATATAGGAATCCAGAAAGCTCTCTGCGAGTTTTCGCAGTTCATTGGCAACGGTTTTTCCTAGTTTTGTCAGACTTTTGCTCGTGATTTGGACTCCCTGGTCATATTTTTCCTTGTTTGCTTCACCGAAGGTCCTTTGGATAGCTAAGGTTAGACTATCTTCGTCTAGGTCACTTTGTTGTTCTTTGCTCGTGATTACGTCACTGAGCTTCCCTTGGATAAATATCAGCACCGTGTAGATGAATTGAGTTCAGACGGTTTTTACTAACGATAGGTAGCCATCTTTCACTTCAGGCAATACTACATTTTGTCTTTCGACGAATCATTGCAAGGATTGGTAGATATCCCTGAGTTGAGCAGCCCGTTCGAAATGCTCATGAATGATAGCTTCCTGTATCTGATGATGTATCTCGTCTTCGATGGGTTTGATGTTCCCTTTGAAAAATGAGGTGATGATATGGATGATTTCCCTATATTCTTGAGGTTGTTCCAGGAGTGGGGCTTTGCATCGACCTCTACAGAGTCAGAAGTAATAGTCGGAACAGAGCTTCCCTTGTCTGAATTGGGTTGTTTTACAGCCTCTAAATTTGAGTATCTGTCTCAGATATTGGAGAAATTTCTTGAGTTGTATCGTGTTGTTCTTTGGTCCGATGTATATCGATCCATCATTGATTTTTTTTCTGGTCATGAAGATCTGGGGAAATTTCTCTTTGGTGATTTTGATATATATGTAGCTATTATCGGCTTTGAGTAGGTTATTGTATTCTGGTTGATGTTGTTTGATGAGGTTATCTTCCAAGTAAAGCGCCTCACTCTCGTTCTTGACCATGAGAAAGTCTACCTTATCGGCTTTTTCCAGCATTTCTTGTTTCCGGAGTGAGTTTGGCGAGAAATATTGGCTTAGTCTCTTTTGGAGGTTTTTCGCTTTTCCGATATATAAAATAGTGTCTTTCTTATCTTTGAAGAGGTAGACTCAGGCATTGGTCGGTATTTTGGAGATATCAGTGGTAAACATAGTAAGGTTGTAAGGTAAGCGGGTAAAAATTCAAGTTTTCCTGGTGTGTCTTCTTTATCTTGAATTTTATAGGGAAATGATTATGTATATTCAAACAAATATATTGACATATGAAAATATTTTTTGATCGATGTATGGTGGGATCCATGAAGGTTATGGTCTGGATAGGTATTCCAACATTGTTATTTATGGGTGCTTGGTTAATCTATGATGCATGGTTTGGAGTAATCACTGCAAGCTCATTTCAAGCCTCTCTGTTTTTGACTGTTATGGGAATACTAATAATGTTTATCGGAGTTCTTGCTTTTGTTTTCCGTAAGAAAATCTGGAGCATCGACGAGTAAATCATTTCTTTCATTCCATAAGCTGCGAGTATCCTCGTGGCTTTTTTTAAAATCCTCCACCACTTCATTTTAAACATAATCAAAAAACCCTGCTGGAAAGCAAGATCTTTTGATTGTATATAGAGTATAGTTTATGACTATTTCTTGGATGTTTTGACGAGCTCATATACTCCTTTTTCAACTCTCTTGAAGAGATCTTTGTATTTTTGGAGATTGAGCATAACGGTATTTGGACTTACCATTTTTTCCTTGAGCATTTCTTTGCAAAGTTCTTTTACGTTCATAGCTCTGTCATTCCTTTCGAATATCCTTACGAGAATTTCTTTGACCATACCACCTTCATATCCCCGTTCTTTGAGTCCGTAGATTCCGAGTCCGAGATTGACGAAGAGATCATTGTTTTTTACCAATTCGTTGTGAACGGTATTTATCTTGACCGCTTTTGCTGGAAACCATTCCATGATTTTGGAAGGAAGTTCCTGGTAGTGAACTGGTTTATTTATTCTTCTCATAGTGTAGAGAATCTTGAGTTTGATAGTCTTTGGATTTACATCAGCAAAATTAGGTAATCCGATTTTTCCGTCAAATACGTTTATCTCTCTGATAGATTCAAAGAAATTTACGTAGAAGAGATCGTTTTTCATATAGTGAACATCTTTGTAATCTTTTGCGAAATTCTCCTTCATCCATCCGATAAATTCGTATAAGTCTTGGCTCTTTGCTCTTTTCTCGAAGTATGAGCTGATAGTGAGTACCATCTTAGTCAAAAGATCTTCATATAACGGTTCAAGATAGAACGCTTTATTGAGATATTTATTTCTTTTTAGATAGGTCACATCAAAGTCAGAAACGAGAATCAATTTGAGCTCTTGTTTGGAGAACTTAAATATATTCTTGTTTACGAGCTTAGAAATCAATATGTCTTCACACAGTAATCCTCCATGGACATCAAGGACTTTTTTTGCCTCTTGAAGCACTTCCATGTATGTTTCGTTACCGACAATAAGCCTTCTGAATCTCATCAGCGCTTGTGTTTCTATTTGTCTGATTCTTTCTCTTGTCAGGGAATATTCCTTCCCGATTCTTTGGAGTGGCGTCTCTTTGGAGCCATCTAGACCGAATTTCTTCATAAGTACCAACCTCTCTTTCGGCTTACAGTAGATCAATATATCCTTTAAATTCGTCTTCTCGATATCCACCTTGAGTTTTTTGTCGTCCATCTTTACATTAAAATTCATGGAGTTTTGATTTAATCATGTAAAATTGAATTTTATCCCAAAATTGCAGTGTATGTGAATAGATTTTTACTAGTCCAAGTATTAAGAATTTACTCGTCAATGTCAAGAGATTATTCTTATAAATATATTTAACATTTCTCTATGGAGACCTCTATTATACATTAAACTTGAAGATGATGCAGTCCCCATCTTGGACTATGTATTCCTTTCCCTCCAATTTCACTAGTCATTTTTCCTTGGCTTTTGACCAAGTACCGTTGCTTAGGAGATCATCATATTTCACGACTTCTGCTTTGATGAACCCTTTCTCGAAATCTGTATGGATTGCTCATGCTGCTTGTGGAGCACTTGATCCAATCGGAATTGTCCATGATCTTGTTTCATCTTCACCTGTCGTAAAATAGTACATTAGTCCTACTTTTTCAAATCCTAATTTAATAAGGTCATTTAATGTTGGGATATGGGTCACTTTATCGATATCGAGCATTTCTTTTATAAAATCATCTTTTTCTTCATCATCCATCTCCATCATCTCGGATTCTAGTTTTGCGCATACGATAGCAACCGGACTCTGTAGTTTTATCATAAATTCTTCAGCTATCTGGTGAGCGTAGGGGATATCATCTTGTCCGACATTTATCGCGTATATGATAGGTTTCGTCGTGAGGAAATTATATGATTTGATCAATTTCTCATCATCTTTGGTCAGTTTATCTTTTATATTATGGGCTATCTTGCCTTGGATAAGCGCATTTTGTATCTCCATAAGAATCTCTACCAGTCTTACTTCATCTTTGCTCGCTTTCCCCATTTTTGCTTTCTTTGCAAGATTGGGAAGATTTCTCTCAATAACCTCCAAATCAGCGAATATTAGCTCTGTATTTATAATCTCTACATCTCTCATCGGATCAACTTCTCCTTCTACATGGACGACTTCACTATCTTTGAAATGCCTCAATACTTGCACGATAGCATCGACTTCTCTGATATGAGAGAGAAATTTATTTCCTAATCCTTCTCCCTTGCTCGCTCATTTCACGAGACCTGCGATATCTACAAATTCTATACTGGAATGTATTCTCTTCTTGGAGTGTGACATCTCTGCTAGCTTATCAACCCTATGATCTTTGACATCGACGATTCCTATATTTGGATTAATAGTACAGAAGGGAAAATTTTCTGCAGGTGCAGCATATGATTTGGTGAGGGCGTTGAAGAGTGTAGATTTCCCGATATTTGGCATTCAGACGATTCCTATCTTCATAGTACAGTATCTAATAATTAAAATGACATCTTTTAATACTTATGTATTTGATGCTTTATTACAAATATTTTTTACGTGCTTCCCTAAATTTTTTTTTTTCTATCACCTGGCCGGTTGGGCCTTACTTTTTTCCTTCCAGGCGAAAAAAGTAAGCAAAAAATCCCTCGTCGATTGTACTCTTTCTATTAGAATTTTTTTTTCTATGAATTGTCTCCAAATCGCTATGCAACCCAGGTAAAATACCTGGGACCCATGTATAGCTTTTATATGTTTTGTTTTCTCTATATTGCCTCCGAATCAGATTATACAATCGACCTTTTGTATTGTTGTTTTATTATAAAAAATTTATAATTTTTTAATCTTAAAACGATATTTTTGTTATGAATATATTTTATTTTTCCAAAACAAATCCAAAATCTTTTTCAAATTGGCTTATAGCTGCTTGATAGCTTTTTTGGCTTTCATCGTTCATATCGGTAAAGGTCCGTCCTCGTGAAAGTTGCTTAGGGACTTCAAACCCGAAGCTTATCAATACTTCTTTCTGTGTCTGTATGGTTAGTTCGTTATTTCGATTATGTCATATAACTACGATGCCCGCTTCTATGTTTTTTATAATGCTTTCTTCACCGAGGGTGGTGTGGCGATTTTCTATTCGCGTGAGTCTTTCCATGAGTTTCTGATGTATACTATTTGTCTGTCCTCGTCTGACTGAAGTGAAAAATATCACCACCTCTGATTCCAATAAGGCTTTGGATATCTTTCGAAGTTCATCATCGGGATTGTTGATAGAGGCTCGACACCTGTGACATCAAGAAGGATTTTTTTCTGGGTCTGTAAGTATCGCTTTTTTTTCTCCGCAAGTATTGCCTTTCAATCATGAAACATTTCCTTCGCAAGGATATATCTTCATCTGTGGAATATCATATATCGTTATTCTCTCTTCGCCGACTTGTTTTGCGATGTAGTGTGCGAGTTGTGTAGACTTCGGCACTTCATGTGATCATTCCCGTCTGTTTGATGTCGTGATGAATAGTATCTTATTTTTGTTTTTAAGATAGTCTATCGTTTTGGTCAGATCTTTTATCATACTCGTTTATTAATTGATTAAATGATTTGTACCTTGATTTTTATTTTACGATAATCGTCCCTTTCATACTTGGATGAAGTGAACAGTGATACGCAAATGTCCCTGTTTGCACGAATAGGAATACAAAACTTTCGCCTGCTTGTAAGGTAGGACTCTGGAAAGAGTTATCATCAGCTACGATCACATGTGGTACGTTATCATTATTTATCCATTGTATAGGTTCTCCTGCAATAATTTCTCTCTCTGTTGGTGAAAATTGGAAATTAGCAATGGTGATGTCTTTGGGGAGGATTTTTGCTGCAGGCGTGATTGTCTCTGCTGTGGGTGCTGTAGTCTGTACTACGGGTGCTGTAGTTTGGCCACATCCTGCAATAATTATGAGTCCTGCCATCATCCCAAGAAGCGTTATTTTTTTACTAGTACTAGTATACATCATGGTATATAGGATAAAGATTAAAACTTGAGAAAAAATGCTAACCCGAAGAATCCGTGGATGAGTCATAGTATGACGGTCATAATTGCAACCGCTTTGTGATATTTTAATGGGATACGATATCCTTTATTGATAAGTCCGCCCATGGTCGCTGCTGTCAATACTAAGAGCAAGGTAAAGATTCATCCATACATAATAATTGGGAATCCTAGAAATGGGGTAAATGCGAGTTGTGAAATCATAATCGATTGCATAAAAAAATAAAACATCTAATTAATCTCTATATCTATATGTCTGACTTGTGGAAATTTATCTTTGATTTTTTTCTCTACTGCATCAATCTTGGTCCCTATGATTCTCGGCACTCTTCTGGTGTAATCGATGCAGAATTCTAGGAAATCTCCGTAGCTCTCTTTGACATCCTCGTATTCATTCTTGAGGAAGTTGTTTCTGTTGATCTCTTTCAGAAGCCCTGTTCCGTTGCATTCTATCTCGCATTTGATGTGGTAGGTATCCATATCCAGCATCGTGGATTTGAAATCCAGTACTTTCTCTATGATGTCATCTTGTTCCATGAGCTCGATGATGCCTTCCTTGATCTCTATTGGGATTGCTTTGCCTATCAAAATCTTTCTATTTTTATTGATGAGTATAATCGCCATGACTCATAAGAGTACGCCGATGATGATCGAAGTAATGGAATCTCGTAAAGGATTCTTGGTAATATACGAACAGAGTAATCCTAGGGCAGCTATGATTACACCGATTACTGCTATCGTATCTTCATAGACAACCGCTAGCGTGATAGGATCTCCATGTTCCATGATGAGTCTCCATTTTCTATGGGTGGATGATTTCTTGATCTCGTTGATGGCTATGCCCAAGGTAATGGATTCGATAATCAACGATATGCCTAGGATGATAAAGGTTCGTTGGCTGATATGTATCTCCGTCGGTGACAATAATGTCATAATGCCGTGGTAGGTCGTCACTCCTGCTCCTACAAAAAATATTCCGCATGCAGAGATTAATGCCCACAAGAATCTCTCTTTCTTATATCCGTAGATAAATGCGTCTGTCGCTTCTTTGGTTGAGCGTTTGACTCCTATCATGAGCAAAGCTTGATTGGATGTATCCGCAAAACTATGGATGGCTTCTGAAAATAATGATCCTGATCCTGATGCTAGGAATCCTAGGAGTTTGATGATTGCAATGATGCTGTTTCCTATGACGGCAGCGGATACTGATATTCGTCATCTCTGGTGTGGTTTGTGTTTCATAGTGATTACTCTGGTAAAAGGTTTCTTAATTATATTTTAATTACATAAATCTCTTTGCTTTCTTTGCGGCATGCTGCAGGTTTTAGTGTTTTGATATGTTTTCCTCCAAATATTTCTTTCATCTCTTTGACGAATTCTTCAAAGCCTGGTCCCATAAATACTTTGATAACGAATTTCCCTTCCGGTTTTAATAAATTTTTTAGAATTGGTTTCACGTATTCCAATAATTCGAAGAGCCTCATTGCATCGACATCTTTGACTCCTATGGTATTTGGCGCCATATCTGATTGGATGAGATCGACTTTTTGGATCTTATTTTCTTCCAATATCTCTTTGATATGATCTACATCTTGGATATCTGCTTTGTAGGTTTTTACGCCGGGAAGGTTGAGGTTTACGTCTTGGATATCTACTCCCAAAATTTTATAATCAGCTATATGAAGTTTGTTCATGATGTTTACTGCGTACTGAATCCGACTTCCTGGAGCACATCCTATATCCATGATTGTTTTTGTATTTTTATCGAAAAGATGAAATTTATTTTGGATTTCCTCTAATTTAAAGACGCTTCTTGCCTTATATCCTTCTTTCTTCGCTTGTTTGAAATAATGATCCTGATACTCGAATTTGAACAAAATAATGAATAGTGAATAATTAAAAACCCTTTGACTACGCTAAGGACAAGTGAATAATGATTGTATTGTTTTTGTAATGAACTATTGTCTATCGAATAGTTTAGTTGGTTGAAGATCAGATGTTGTGTGCCATGACATCGATTATCGAATTTCCGGTCCTCTCACAGAGTTTGACGAATTTTTCCGGAGCTAAGAGTTCTTTGCCTTTTGGTCGTTGGTCTGCTTCGTTTTTTAATAAAAGCTTAGTCAGTTGTATTACATCATCAAAGAGCGGAAAGTGTTCGCCTCTAGTCTGATCCATGAGCATATGTACTAGTATGCTCGGATGTTCGATATGTATCTCTTTGAGTAATTCCCATTGCCTAGTGCGTATCTCTTGCATTACTTGCTGTCTCTCGTTATGGAGATTTTCGAAACCCTCTCTTTCGTCTTCATCGATGATGCTTCGAAAAGGCGTGCAATATTTCATAAATTTTTCATCTTGGTGGAATGTTTCTCTGTCAGGTTTTTTGTCGTCAGAGAATACAATTACGATATTCTCGATAATCTTGAGTTTAGCGTTTTGGAGTTTTTCAGATATAATCTCATAATAGAATCCGAGATCCTGGTTGTTTATCGTATCCATATTTACTTTACTGTTCATGACGTAGGTTGAGGTTAAGTAAACTGTATTGAGTTGTATATATCAGCAATAGGAAAACAAGAGATTGCCGATTATGTCAATCTATCTGATGACGAATTTGCTAAGCTTTTTTTTTATGATCTTATACTCTGGGATGAAGCTTTCTACCAATGCTCGGAACCTACTACTATGATTTTTTACTTTGAGATGACATGCTTCATGGATGATGACGTATTTGATGAACTTTGTCGGCAAATGGATGAGGTCCAGATTGAGCGATATTTTCTGATCGTGGGTGCAGCTTCCTCGTTTGGAGATGGTTTTCCTTACGCTTAGTTTGGTATATGCTATGCCTATTTTCTTGCTATACTGGTCTAGGATTGGAGTTGCATATTCTTTGAGAATATCTTTGCAGATTTTGGAGATGGAAGGTGAAAGATGGAAGGTCTCAGGTTGTTTTTTTTGTGGATATTGGAGGTAAAAGTCATGTATTGCTATCTGCTCTCCAAAAAGCACTATGTGTTTTTGTTGGACCGCATCGATATGTGTCCTTTTGTTGTAGCGTTTGAACAGGTTTTCTCCTTTGGCGATCATTGCTTTTTCGAATGCACTTCATTTTTTGGATAGAGGAATAGTGATGAGGAGGTTTCCTTCCTTATCTATCCTCGCGTATCCGTGTCTGATAGGTTTATAGGTTATCTGCATCAATGAATATTTGATTATCCGCTGAAATGAATGAACTATATCGTTTGGATGGTTGAAGGCAATGAGTTTTCTCTGTAGCCATATCTTGATATTTTGTGGGAAATATGTATAG
>CAYXBC010000038.1:0-23029 GCA_964463255.1 uncultured Candidatus Peribacteria bacterium
CTATTATTATGGCGGTTTGATTTTCAATTCTTATTGGTTTATCGTTTGGTATTTTCCCTGCATATAGAGCTGCTAGACTCAAGCCAATTGAAGCTCTGAGATACGAATAATTGAGACATCATGGAAACTTTCAAAAAACATTTCAAGTTTCCCTTGTATCTTAAATAATAATTTCTTGATAAAATAGGCAAAAACCATAAACATAATTTTGTTTTATGGCTTTTTCTATAGGAATATTAAAACATTCCATAGATTGTGGTGACGTTAAAGTTTCTAAAAGAAACTTTTAGCGTCTTATTCTATCTTTATTCTTGAAAATATTTTATCATGTATCGTACGCACACGTGTTGAGAACTTACTTCTCAACAAGCTTGAACTCAAGTAACCCTTTGTTGATGGGTTAATAAGGTGAGAAATTTGGGATGATTGACGTTTATCGATCTTCGTGATAGATATGGAATTACTCAAATAACTCATGATCCTGCAAAATCTCGTGTAGAATTTCCTGATGTTAAATCTGAATATGTCGTTCAGATAGTTTGAGAAGTTGTTGCAAGACCTGAAAATATGATAAATAAAGATATGGCAACTTGAGCAATAGAAATTAATGCTCTGGAAGTAAAAGTGCTTACAAAAGCTAAGCTTTTGCCATTCCCTATCGTTGATGAACCAAATACGAGTGAGGAAAATAGATTTAAATATAGATATTTAGATCTCAGAAGAAGAAAAGTTCTGGATAATGTATTGTTTAGATCAAAGATGCTTACGTTTACAAGAAATTGGTTTAGTGATAAATGATTTATTGATGTACAAACGCCTATTTTTACGGTATCATCACCTGAAGGGGCAAGAGATTATCTGGTTCCATCTAGGATTAATCCAGGACAATTTTATGCTTTACCCCAAGCACCTCAACAATACAAACAATTACTTATGGTATGAGGAATTGATAAATATTTCCAGATAGCTCCATGTTTTCGTGATGAAGATCCAAGAGCCGATAGGCATTCTTGTGAATTTTATCAGATAGATTGTGAAATGTCATTTATCAATCAGGAAGATGTCTATGCGGTCGTTGAATGATATATCAATGAACTTATCCCTACCTTATCTCCTCATAAAAAGATTACCGTAGCGTTCAAAAGACTCAAACATAGAGAAGCAGTTGATCAATATTGAAGTGATAAACCTGATCTTAGATTTGGTATGCAGCTTATTGAAATGACTCAAGATTTTGCTAACTCATGATTCTCTGTATTCAAAGATACAGTAGCTGCTTGATGAACAATCAAAGCTATGAAATTTGAACATAAGTTATTGAGTAGAAAAGAAGCAGATGAATTGACGGAACAGGTAAAGAAAAATAAGGCTAAGTGACTTGCATATATCTGTTTTGATCCAGAATGACTCAAAGGCTCTGTCGCAAAATTTCTCAGTCCTGAAGAAGTAGAACTCGTTAGAACTAAGACATGAGCTCACGAGGGTGATACTATTCTCTTTGTTGCTGATAGTTATGATATTGTTACTACGTCTTTGGGAAGGTTAAGGACATATATCAGAGATAAATATCTTACCATTGATAAGGACGATTTAGCATTTTGTCGGATAGAAGATTTCCCGCTTTTTGAAATGGATGATACAGGAAAATTAGATTTCTGTCATAATCCATTTTCTATCGTCAAATGAGGTTGGGAAGCACTTAAAAATTCTAATAAACTTGAAATATATTCAGAACAATACGATCTTTCTTGTAATGGCTATGAAATCCTTTCCGGATCAATCCGTAATCATGATCCAGAACTTCTTATGGAAGCATTCAAAATGGTCGGTAGAGGCGAGGATGAAATCAAACAGAAATTCGGTGCTATGTATGAAGCATTCCAATTCGGTCCACCACCGCATGGATGATTTGCTATAGGATTTGATAGATTACTCATGATACTCAAAGATGAAGAAAATATCAGGGAGGTTTATGCATTTCCTAAATCTGGAAGAGCACAGGATGTTATGATGTGAGCGCCTTCGTTTGTGGATCAAGAACAATTGGATGAATTACATATCACCTTGAATTTACCAAAAGAAAAATAATATTCTTTTATGATTCGACTTTAGGAACTATATATTTCTCCGAAGAGTCGATTATGCCGGGATAGCTCAGCTGGTAGAGCAGTGGTATCGTAAACCAAAGATCATGGGTTCGAATCCCATTTTCGGCTAATACCTTGTTAGTGTATGATATCTCTGTGGTATCGTACCCCCGGAGTTCTCCGTCGCGAATCCTATTTTCGGCTAAGATTATATTTATTTTATTTGTTTATATATTGTTATGACTACGAAAAAGACATTATTGAAAGCTGTTATTATTTTTATCCTTATTTTCTTTGTTGCGGTCACTTGACTGTCAATGATTGTCCCCTATATAGGTTGAAACAACAATTCACAAGGGACTTGAGAACTATTGACAGGTGAAGAAACTTTAACAGAAGAACCTTTAACGTGACAGGTAGTGACCGGTGACAGTGTTATGGAAACATGAGTTCAACTCTCTGGGGCAGCGGAATAATTTTATTCGTTATTGTTAGGTATGAAACTTATTGTCGAACAATGTCAAAGATATGCTAAGATGAGAGCTCATACTGCTACACATCTTCTCCATACTGAGCTTGCTAAAATATTTAAGGATACAAAACAAGCAGGTTCTTTGGTAGATGAGGATTATCTCAGATTCGATTTTAATACTGATAGACTTTTGAGTCCTGAAGAGATTCATGATATCGAAAAAAATATTAATCAGATGATTTATGATGCCTATACTGTCGAAGTGAAAGAAACTTCGTATGATGAGGCTATTAAATTATGAGCTAAAGCATTTTTTGAAGATAAATACGGTGATATTGTCCGTGTGGTAAGAGTATTTACTCATACCAACCAGATAGTCTCTATTGAACTTTGTGGGGGAACTCATGTAACAAATACTAAAGATATCGGGTGTTTTGCTATCACAGGACAAGAAGCAGTCGCTTCCTGAGTCAAAAGAATTACTGCATTGGTCTGACCCAAAGTTGGTCTAAGAATTCATGAACTTCAGGGAGTTCTGGATACTACTGTTGCTAAATTATGAATCAAAACGTATACACAACTTGCTGATAAACTTGATAAGACGATTAAGGAATATGATGATATGAAATCAAATCTTGAATCATTGGAAAGCAATATGATTAAGCAAATTTTAACATGATCTGATTTTTCTTCATGAAAAAATTTGGACAAGATATTTTTAATCCCCCTCGCATTGAACTTCAAAAACGTTGCATTTCAAGCAAAATGAATCTTCGATAATCAGAATGTATTGCTCTATACTCCTGAAGGATGATTTATTCTACTTGCTAAGAAGTGATTCTCTGCAAAAGAATTAGCTACCAATCTTGATATCAAATGATGAGGAACTGATGGAATGGTGCAAGGAAGAGATGAAAAGGTTTTAGAACTTTTTAAATAATGCAAGATAATCAAAAGTACATTTCAGAATTAAAGTTTTGTCTGAAACTTCGAGAAGAACAATGAGGTTGTTCTTTTTGATGATGAAACAAATGTGAAGAATGTGCCGTTCCCTATCTCTTGCATAAATTTATTTCTTGAAAAATTCTGCACTGAGATGTTGATAGATTATCTTTGCAAGATCGGAAAAGTCTTTATAAGGATTAATTTTCTAAATCATGAAAATAGCTTCTCGAAATGTGAATGGAATTCGTGCTGTGACTGGCAAGTGATTTTATGAATGGGTTAAACAAAATGATCCAGATATTATTTGTCTTCAGGAAGTAAAATCTTTTGAATCTCAAATTCCTGCTGATTTTCGTTATCATATGGCCAATTATAATCGGATTTGGCATGCAGGTGAGAAACCTGGGTATTCTGGAGTTGCTACCTTTTATAAAAAAGAGCTTACATTTGTTTCGTGATTGTCGAGGTTTGAAAACATAGAGCATTTTCATGAGGAAGGGAGAGTAGTCGAGATTAAGTTTCAGGATTTCACTCTTTTGAATATATATTTCCCTAATGGAGGAGAAAGGGCTGATGGAAAGGAAATGTTAACCTATAAATTGCAATTTTACCAACATTTTCTTCATTATATCAATAAACTAAGATCTGCAGGTGAAAAAATAATTACTTGTGGTGATTTTAATATTTGTCACAATCCTATAGATATTGCAAGACCAAAGGAAAATGAAAATTCAATCTGATTTTTGCCTGTCGAAAGAGCAGAAATGGATAGATTGCAAGAACAGTGATATGTGGATGTATTTCGTCATTTTAATCCTGACCTGAAAGATCAGTATACGTGGTGGAGTTATAGAGCAGGAGCTAGACCTAGAAATGTATGATGGAGATTAGATTATTTTCGGGTATCTTCTGATGTTATTCCGCATATAAAAAAAATCACCCATGAAACCTCAGTTGAGTGATCTGATCATTGTCCGATTGTCCTGGAGTTACATTTCTAATGTTATTTAACTATTCACTTTATCCACTGGAAAAATAAGAATCCTGTATTTGATGTTGGAGCTCATGCTTTGAGATATTCACTGTATATCGTATTATTGAAGCTGCATTTTGCATATCTAAAATTTCATTTCATATTACCGTTTACGCAAGCTCTTATCTCTACATTACATGGCAAGTCTATGAATCCGCGTGGCGCTTTGTATGCTTTTATGAATTGACCGTGTTTGATTTCCTGTCCTCGTGGAGTTGTACAGCTCGTTTTGCTTGGAGAAGGTAATTGACTTACACCTGATTGATTTTTTATCGGATTATTCCCTGTACCTCGTTTATCTATAGGCTTCTGAGTCTCGTTAATCTTACCTTCTGTGGAAAATGTTGCTCATGAATTGATGGGTGCTACCGGTTGAATATATTCGTTCAATATTTTCTGATTATACGAGATAGCTTGTGCTTTCCTGTAGATATATTCTCCCGTCTCTTTGCATGAAGATTGGCTAAATGATCCTCAGAGGATGCCATCATTACATATTCTTTTTTCTATATTGCAGATAATTTTTACGTCTTTTCTCTGTTCATATGCTAATATGAAATCTTTATCTTTTACTTTTTCGTCCCATGGGGTAATACAATCCATCGGTTCTGTCTCTATCATTCATGTTAGGCCAATCATTTCAGTTCCGGTTGCTTGGATTCATGTTTCTATGAGTCAGGTATATATGGTTCATGTTGTTATTATTCATGTGATGGTCTGTCCGGATTGCGTTTCAGCAAGTATTCTAGCTATTTCTTCAGGACTAATCATATTCTCCAATGTTTGTTGCGCTGTTCATGATGTTACTATGTTCGTCCCTGTTATCGTTCAGGTTCCTATCTGTCCTTGATAGATTGTTTGTCCTCATTCATCTTGGAATAGATAGTCTCGTTGCTGTGCTGCATTGTGTACAAATGCTTCGTCGGCATTTCGTACAAAGAGAAACTCTTGAGCAGGAATCTCTTTCTGAAACAAAAGTGTAATCATAAAAAATACTATGATAAGGGAAGAAATACCTATCCTTATAGGGTTTTTTTTGTTTTTTTCGTTTTTCTTCCTGATTTCTTTCATAATGTGTTTCTTTGCCTATTATATTCTAAATATACGCTGCTTCTATTATATTCAAAAAAAAAATCCTGTCAAATTCTGATCGGGACTTTTTTTCTCTTCCATCTTATCATTATCTGGTTATTATCCCGGACCCTATGCATTCATCTTTCTTGTATGCTACAACGGTCTGTCCTGGTGCTACTGCCCGTTGTTTCTCTTTGAAACTTACTATGATTTCACCTTTCTTGTTTTTTTTGATTTCAGCTTCTTGGGGTTCTTGCCTATATCTGATTTTTGCGGATATTTTTGTAGGCAGCGAATACTGTTTTCTTATTCGATGTCGTCACGTCGTCATGATATCTTTTCCGAATAATGCTTCATCCTCTTTTTGTCCTACTATTACGATATTTTCTTTGACATCGGTTTTGATGACATATGCTTTGAAGGGGAGTCTTAGTCACTGTCTTTGTCCTATTGTGAAGAAATATGCTCATTCGTGTTTACCAACGATATTTCCTTCTCTATCAACAATATTTCCTTCTTTTCTTGGTAATCTCTTCAGTAGAAAATCTTTGATGGGTATATTGCCTATGAAGCATAGTCATTGGCTGTCTTTGCGCGCCGCATTTGGAAGTCCTATTTTTTTCGCTAATGCCCTTATTTCTGGTTTTGTATATCATCAGATAGGAAATAGTGATTTTGATAATTGGAATTGATTGAGTCATGCAAGGAAATATGATTGATCTTTGTTGTAATCTACTCATCTAAGTAGTTTGTACGATTCATCACCTTTGGTAAGTGTAGTTTTGACTTTTGTTTTTGTTGCTTTTTCAATGCGTGCATAATGTCCTGTGGCGATATAATCGAATCATAATTCAATTGCTTTTTGGAGAAAGACGTCGAATTTGATTAATGAATTACATAATACGTCCGGATTTGGTGTTAATCATTGCTTATATCCGCTATAGATATACTCTATGATTTTTTCGTTATATTCTTTCTGAAGGTCAAATGACATGAGCTCAATTCATAAAAATCTGGCTACCTTGATAGCTTCTTCTGCATCCTCATATGTTGTGCATTTGCCTGTGTCAGAGACATAATTCTTCATGAAGCCTCCTACGACTTCATATCATTCCTGTTTCAATAGGTATGCAGCTATTGCGGAATCTACTCATCATGAGATTCAGACAAGAATCTTCTTCAAAACCTATATATTAAAATTTAAAATTTACTATTACCCCATAAGGGTATCTTTTTCTCATTTTTTTTCAATCATAGTTATTATGTAAAAATACTCTATCCGAAGACAGAGTATTTTCTTTTGTTTTAGTTTTAAAAAAAGCACTATTTCTTTTTAGCAACTTTTTTTACAGCTTTTTTAGCAGGAGCTTTTTTAGCAGGAGCTTTTTTAGCAGGAGCTTTTTTAGCAGGAGCTTTTTTAGCAACTTTTTTCTTTACTACCATTTGTGGTATATAATAAGAAATAAAATGCCAGGTAGAAATTTAACTAGTTCGTTAAATTTTCCTTGCTACAATTTTTATATGTAAGGAAATATAAAAAGCAAACATAATGATGTTTTTTTTAAAAAAAATGTATCTTGATTTTAGTAGTTCTCATCTACTGATTCGTTGTATCAAAAAAAAAGGTGGTTTACATATTCGATTAAATGTATAGTCTATGTTATTTTTTGGGGTTTTATTTGAGTCAATACCACATCTTTCTCATCAAAACCCTTGTGTCTATGTCTGATTATTTTTTGTTAAGAAAGCCAATTGATAAGCTATAAAAAATGTTTTTTATGGCTATCCTTAGCAACAAGGTATCTTTTTTGTGAAAAATTATTTTTTTCTTTGGATCATAATGCATGCGTCATGCACACATTCGATTATATTTTTTTTGCAGAAATCAATCGCTTTGTCACTTTCAGCACCTGGTTGTAACCATACATTTTTTATTTCTAGTATTTTTACTTCTTCTAAAACTTTTTCTGTGACAGCTGGAGGAGTGACAAAAATAACTACATCGATCTTTTTTTTTACTTCAGAGAGTGTAGCATATACTTTTTTATTCAAAATTTTCTTTTCTGTCGGATTGATAGGTAGTACCTTATATCCTGCATCTAGTAAATCCTTGAAAACTTTATATCCGTATTTTTCTTCGTTGTTGGATGCGCCTACGACGGCGTAAGAAAGTTTTTTATCAATCATGAAAATGATAACATGATAAAACTCTACCATATGTTTTTATGGAATACTTATCCAATATCTATATATTTATATCATGAAGCCAAAAAAAGTTATAGCTTTTGATTTGTATGATACCTGTTTTGAGTTTACGTTACCACAGGCAAATATTGCTTATACCCAATTATTTTCTAGTCTCGGACTTACGAAACAAAATCATAGATTAAGAAAAATATTATTAACTTCTTCTAAAGATATCGAAGATATTCTTTTGGAAAAATTTCCTGATCTTGATATACACACTCATTTGGATGCTTATCATCATGATCTTCGTGATGAGATACTATCTGTACAACTTTTCCCCGAAACATTGTCTGTATTATCAGCATTGAAATATAGAGGATATAGATTAGCTGCAGTTTCTAATCTCGCTCAACCATATGTTCAACCTTTGCATTCACTTTTGCCTCATATCTTTGATTATGAAATTCTTTCATGTAATGTAGGATTTACCAAACCCGATATAAAAATATTTGATTGTCTCAAAAGTATCTCGTGATATGGGTCAGATGCTATACTTATGGTGGGGGATAGTTTAGCTTCTGATATTCAATGAGCAAAAAATGCAAGCATTGATGCTGTTCGCATAGATAGATCCTCTTCGTGAATCATATATCATAAGGATTATATTTCTCTCTCTACTTTGGATCAGTTGTTAGTGTTACTATAAAAAAACCTATATATTCTTTTTATATAGGTTTTTGGCAAGATAAGTATTTTTTATGTGACTTGTAAAAATCTACATTCTATTTTTCTGACTCCGAATTTTGGATTATGGAATTTTACGATAGCGAGATGATTCCATATCTCTAAAACATATCCTGTTCCGAATAATTTATGTTTTACCGTGTCTCATTCTTGTATTTGTGGTCCATGAGGTCACTCAGCATCTCCTCAGAGGTCAAATTTTTTGAGTAATTCTGCTGGTATTTCATCCAAGAATCTGCTTGGTGGATTATTTTTTGTCTGTCATCGTGTCATCCTAGAATGCGCATGTGAAAGGAATAATGCATCTTTTGCTCTTGTGACTGCAACATACATCAATCTTCTTTCCTCTTCTAATAATTTAGGTTCCATCATGGCGTTTCCTAACGGAAAGACGTAATCCTCCAATCCGCAAACGAATACTATAGGGAATTCTAATCATTTGCTTGAATGTACCGTCATCAATTTTACTGCATCGATGTCTCCATGTTCATTCTCTGAAATATCTGAGAGTAATGCTATCTCTTCTAGGAATTGCCTGAGTGCATCTTCTCATCTCTCTGTATATTTTTCTGCCATATTTATTATCTGTCCTACATTTTCATATTTTTCGTCTGCAGCGGTTTCGCTTCCTTCTTCTTTGATGAGATATTCCCTATATTTTATCTTCTTCACCAACGTTTCTACTGTTTCTGTCGCTGTATGATTTTGAAGATATATTTGTATCATATCCATAGTTTCTATGAATTCCATAATACCTTTTTTGGCTTGAGGAGTTACTTTGATAGGTGATGTTTCTTTGACTACTTGATGAAGAATATCCATAAGTGTCATATTCTGTATGATGGCTTGGTCTTCTAGCGTATCGATTGTTGTTTTTCAGATTTTCCTATTGGGGATATTGAGTATTCTCTTGAGAGAAATGCTATCTGCAGGATTGAGCATCTGTTTGATATATGAGATAACATCCTTCACTTCTTTTCTTTCGAAGAATTTGAACGCTCCATATACTTTATAAGGAATCCCTTCCTGGAGGAATAATTGTTCAAATGGACTTGATTGTGCATTAGTCCTGTATAGGATAGCGATATTTCATCGTGATTTGATTTTGTTTCCTTCTTTCATCTTCTTGATTATATCCACGATATTTGCTGCTTCATCCATTTCGCTTCCATGAGAAAAGATGGTGATTTTATCTTCACCCGTTCTATGAGCGACTATCTCTTTCTGATATTGATTCACATTGTGTTTGATAATATGGTTTCCTGCTTGTACTATATGGGGTTTTGAACGATAATTTGTCTGTAATTTGAACATCTGTATGTCTGGTCGGTACTTTTTTACATTTAGGAAATTTTCCATCAATGCTCATCTCCGTCCATAAATGCTTTGGAAATCGTCTCCGATCATCGTTATATTCGCCCCATTGCCGGTAAATAGTTTCATGAGTTCAAATTGTATTCGATTCGTATCTTGTGCTTCGTCCACTAATATATATGTAAATTTATTCTGCCGTTTTGTTACTGTCTCTTTGCTTTTTTTGAACAGCAAGTAGGGTAGGAGAAGTAAATCATCGAAATCTAATGAATTCGCTTTTTCGAGTACTTTCTGATATTCTTCATAAATCTGTCCCATATGTTGGTCGTAATCTGATTTACTACTGCTTATATACATTTTCGCTTCAATTCCGTTATTTTTTTGCGTTGATATGAATCCCTTTATTTCATTCACTTTGTAGATATCCTGAAGATTCATTCTCTTGAGTACATCTTTGATTACGGTCTGAGTCTCGTTGGTATCTAGTATTCAGAAATTCTTATTGTATTTTCTTTCGAGCTTATCTATATCCTCTTTGAGGATTTTCAGAAAAATACTATGGAATGTCCCTATCCACTTTAATGAAGCTGCCGTGATGAATTTCTGGGGAGTGAGTACCTCTTCATTTTGTTCGATGCTTTCCAAAAAATCAGTTATTGATTCATCCTCCTTTTTTTCTGACGATTCTTTGGTTGTATTCTTTGTTTCTTTGCTCAACGCAGGCATCTCTTCCGAAATCTTTATCAACCTTTCTTTCATCTCATTTGCTGCCTTGTTGGTGAAAGTTACTGCAAGGATTCTTGAAATCGGTATATCTCTGGCATTCATAATATATACTATCTTATATATGAGTACTCTTGTCTTTCCGCTGCCTGCTCAAGCGATTATCAGTGAGGAAGTGTCGATGTGTGTACATGCCTTAATTTGTTCTTCGTTCAGTTGACTTTCTAGATATCCTTTTATATCCATCTTCTCCGAAAAAATAAAAAAATCTGATGTAATTTTTGTAGTGAAAACTTTTCTTGTTTCAATTTGAAAATTCACATTCTTCGTATTGATCCTTATTATCCTAATAATTTGACAAAATTATTCACTCTCTGAATGAACTCTACAAAAATTATACGACCAAGTAGCGTGTATTTTATTCTTCGACCACTAATTGATCCTTATATTTTTCATATAACTCTTTGATGTCTTCAGGAGTCTCATAGTTTGGGAAAAGTGTCTGATTGAGATCGATTTCTACATGTATTTGTTCAGCGATAGCTTCATTATTTTCAATGAGTCTGTTGATGACTTTATTTTCAAGACCATTCTTTTCTAGAATATCTCTTATTTCCTTTTCTTCCATGATGTGAAATCTCCCTTTGGGCTTTCTTCTGTTTTCATCGTATATTTTGAGTCCATCTTTGATTGCCAATGCTACTTCTCGGGCTTGTTTGTCTCATGCTGAAGGATAGAAGAAATTGTTGCTCACTATACATGGTATCTGTTCTTTTTCTCCCATTGCCATTAGTATATCATTTATAGCTTTGGATTCTGGTACTTCATCATAGTCCTGAGCTATTATCTCTAAGAATACATTTTCTTTGCCTATGATATCCTGGATAAGATGGATAGTTTCAATCATTTTAGACTCTTTTTCGTCTAGCGCTATCATTTTCCCTATCCATGAGTTTGTACCCCCGAAAAAGCAAATAATCTCTTGTCCATAGGATTTTAATGCTTGAAGATCTATCTTGGGTTTTCCTTTTATCCCTTCCTTATTGGCAAATGATGTCAATTCCATCAGGCTTTGATATCCTTGTTTATTTTTGGCTAGGATTATGATGTTTCAGATATGCTGTTCTGTTATCTGTGAATTAATATCCATAACAAAACCGAGTTCTACTCCGATGATGGGTTTTATGCCAGCATCTTTGGCTAATTGATAAAATTTTACCATTCCATACATGCCGTTGTAGTCGGTGATAGCGATTGCTTTCATTCAAAGATCTCTTGATTTATTTACTACAGCGGCAGGTTTGCCGATAGCTTCTAAAAAAGAGAATGTGCTGTGTCCATGGAGATGTATAAACATTTCTATACTATTATATGTGTAAATATCTTATGTATATGTAGCATGCAGTTGAGCGTATATTTTTGTTCCAAGGTTTCAATGCTAAATATATAGCATCTCTATTTTACGATTGAAAAAAAAATGATTTTCCTTATCGTGTCATGGCTTTATTTTTGCGATTATGGAAATGTATAGAAAAATTATAATAGGAATATTTATCATGAGTATATTCTCTTCTTTTGTCTCTGCGAGTTCATGGAGTCTTCCTGGAATCAAGATTATTACCCGTGCTGAGCGATGAGCTAATGAGGCTCGAAGATATTCTACTACGTCCAAAACTGAAAGGGATGCTCTCCGTAAACAACAGAGTGATTCGGAACTTAATAATCTTATGGAGACTGATTATGACAAATATCTTGAGGCAGATAAATGAACGATAGCTACTGAATATCTTCTTGATACTACGCCTACAGAACAGGTAGTTGATGAATACCGTGAATCTTCGGACGGTAATTTTCTTAAACGGCCTGAAAGCATCCATACCAATAAGTCCAAGATTATCATCCATCATACTGCAGAAGACGATACTTCTCTCTTAACTTGATGACATGAGGCGGTTCTCAAAGCACTCCAAAATATTTATAAGTATCATGCTTTGACCAGATGACGAGGTGATATAGGATACAATTTTATCATCGATCCTTATGGGAATATCTATGAGGGGAGGGCATGATGAGCTTGAGTGGTCTGAGCTCATGTTAGCTGGAATAATACCCCTACTGTAGGAATTGCACTTATGGGGAATTTTAATGTCAATGTTCCCACTGATCAGGCTTTGAAATCACTGGTTAAACTTGTTACTGCCTTGTCCAAAAAATACAAGATTAATCCTCAATCGACTGTTACCTATTTTAAGAAATCCGATACTTTCCCTTATCTCAAAAGTTATACTAATTATGTTGTTGCATGACATACTGACGCTTGAATTACTTCCTGTCCTTGAACGAATCTCTATGCTCTTTTTCCGGATATTAGAGATCAGGTCAGTAAAAATCTCAGTGCTGCTCTCCTGATAAGTACTCGTACTGTTACAAAGCCTGCAACTTTGGTACAGAGATGAATATCTCTAGCTTGACGATATTATTCCGACTCTTCCACCTCTACTTTTATCCTTCCTATAAGATGGAAGGGGATAAACTCATGTACAACACAAGATTCTACCATCGTTATCAATTCCTGTACATCGCAAAATAATCAGTTAGTCATTTCTCTGACCAAAAAATGATCTAGTGGAATCAAGACGATTAGTGTAATGACTAATTCATGAACCAAGACATTTTCTATGAATCTTATCCGACAAGATGATTTTGCAACTATTGCCAACCAGACTAAGACATCATATTCGAACAGAAAATCTATTTCTCCTGCTTCGCAAAGTATCAATAAAATCACTTCGAAGATACATCTCTCGGATATATCCACTTTACTCAAAAGTCCTCTCAATATACTTCTCTATGAACTGAGTACTAGTTATTCAAGATATGAAACCTCTTGTGATTGATGATGTAGTATCCAAGCCGATGGTAAAACATATACTGATGATAGTCCTATCATAGAGACTAGTAATGGATTCATCTATCTTACACTTCCAACGTTTGAGAATGCTTTGGCTGTTACTCATCTTGAAATTTCTCCTTTGAGCTGAGGAATGTTGCATGTCAATAATTATACTAGGAAATCATATGGAGGAACACCATGGAATACTTTCAGATGATCGCTTGTCCGAACAAAAGATAGTATCAAAAATCTTGATTCTGGCAAATTTATCGATCAAGCTGTGGTCATCAATAAAACTTCTTTTGAAAATTATATGCAGGGCATAGCAGAGACCAGTGATAGCGACAATATTATTAAACAGAAATTGATATTATTGCTTGCGAAGATGTATACCTTATTCTATATAGGTGGAAAGAATATCCATCCTTCTATCCCTGTTTGAGCTAGTTATCAAGCTATCGATAATCCTGATATGTTCCAGAAATATGTCTGAGCATGACGGGAAAAAACTTCCAAGCTTTCTGCGACCTTATTGTCTGATATTAAGGATACATTGGTAATGTACGATGATTATGTCCCCATCCTGCCTTATTTCAGTTGTTCTGCCTGATTTACCCGATCTGCAAGAGAAAAACGGTGATGGAACGATACTCCTTATCTTCAATCCAAATTGGATTTTTCTGCATGCCTTGATTTCAATGGTCATGGTGTCTGACTCAGCGGAAAATGAGCTCAATTCCTTGCAGATAAAGGATGGACTTTGGAACAAATCCTGCAATATTATTATCCTTGAGTACAACTTGTTTCCATTAATGAATAGTTGTTTTATCTTTATCGATATCGCTTTTGTACCAACAAATCCTCAATTCATTATTTCGCGGAAACGCTGATCAAGCATGTGCGCATATCCTTGATGTTTATGCTAGAAATGGCTATTGTATCGTAGATTATCTCTATTTTGCCAATATCGTCGGTAAACAGTTGTTTTCTTTCCATAGACCATCTTCTGCCCTTAATTTTCGTGAGACGTTACTCTCGGATTACCAAAAAATTGCCAAAGAGAATATCTATATGGCTTATCAACAAGCTATTCTTGATGCTGATGTTGTTCTTATGGATGGCATAGCATTGCAATTCTTCTATTTCCTTGCTACAAGGAAATGGCTTGATAATTTGAATTGAACTGATTTCTGTCCTCATTTTCTTGCTTATCTTAAAAACATTCCTCATGATCATAATATAAATATCATTCTTTATGGTACCTATCCCCATCTTCTCGAAAAAACTAATCGTTTTCTTTTGGGACAGTGATATACTGTAATTTATGCTCAGGATTGATATTCCAGTCTTAATCGGTGAAATGTCAATCTTGCTTTGAAATGAAAGAAAAACGATATCAATATCCTTCTGGTTGCTAGAACGACACCTGAGTATCCTATCCAGGAGATACGGACATTAGCCAATAAGGATAGAATCCGTGAGAACGGTTTGATTGTCATGAATCAGTGAGGGACTTTCGATTTTCGGGTTGGAGAGCAAAAAAGAGCGCCTAAATTTGTAAGAAAAATGAGATTGGAATGGTTGTGGAGGCTTATTTCAGATCCTAAGAGGAATTTTAAAAAGGTATTGTCCACTCTGGCAATTTTTCCCTATATTTTTTCCTATTTGATATTGAAAAAGAAGTAAATATATATACATACTGTGTACTATATATGAATCTATGTTTTTTTTGGTATTTTTATGGTTTTACGTTCCTATTTGATGCATCTTAAAGAAAAAAAATTCCTCTATCTGGATGAAGAACATGCGTTCAATTTTTCTGAGGAATTAGAAAACAATGTTAAGCTCAAAATGTTCGTCTGATTCCAATCTGATAAGTTTCTTGATTTCCAAAAAGATCTCCTTCAGGATTTCCTTGCTGAGCTTACTGATAAAATCTCTGATAAAAACTATGATATTGAAATTATAAAACATGATTTTGAGGCTTCTCTTCAAAATCTGAATATCAAACTCAAGGCGTTCGCCGACAAAGTCCGTGATGTAGATTTCTTTGGTATAAAATGATATATCCAATTGGTTATCGATAATGTACTTATGCTTTCTATGATTGGTGACGTAAGCGTCATGAGATTCAGAGATGAAAAATTGTATTATTCACTCACTAATTCGCTCAATGATAAAGGTAAGATAGATTTATTCTCTGATTTTGTTGAGGGAGACCTTGAAAATCACGATCAAACACTCTATGTAGGTACGAAAGTGTCAGATGTATTTGATACTAATGATTTTAAAGAAATGGAGAGTGTTCTGAAATCTGAAGATACACATCTGATTAATTTTTTTCAAGAAATTCTTAATGCAAGGTTGGATAAAAAATCATTTGGATTTATATTCCATTATCTTGTTACTGGTGCTATCATCAAAAGCCATGATGATTCGCCTTCTAAAATTGCTGGAAATTCCATTGTTAGCAGAATCAAAAATATATTGCTTAAGAATAAATATCAAGCAACTGTATCGATTCTCGGTATCTTTATTCTTTTTATGGTCATTAATCTTCTTTCTCAGGTCCTAAAATCGAATTCAGATACATTCGTTACCCCTGATTGAGTGACCGTTGATCTCACTATCGAAGATATTAAGAAAGATCTATTCTTATTTCAAAGTATGGATCCTACATCTGAAGAAAAATCGTTGAAATATAATGAAATCCTTAGTAAACTTGATGTCCTTGAAGGCAAGGGAAGATGGCTTGAAGATGTCGCTCAATTCAGAAAATTATTATCATCAGAATATTATAAATGATTTAATATAGTATATGTGAGTAGTCTGACTAAATTTGATGATGCAACTCTTGGTAAGAAGACGAAAATATTAAATTTCAATACTTCAGAAGTTTCACAACTAGGTAATCTCCAATCACTTTATGTATATAGAAATATGATTGTAGCGGGAAATAAGTCGGCACTGGTTGGAGCGCTCGATGATACTATGAGATGATCACTGATAAATTTTAATCTTCCTACTACTGAGGCATTCAAATGATGTAATCTCAATCTTTTGAAAGATGGTATCTATTGTTTCACCAATAATTCGTCCATATATTCTATCACCAAGGAATGAACTCAACCCGTGACTACAACTGATACTGAACCGTTCAGTAAAAATATCGCTGGTCTCTTTACCTATGGTAAAGCCAATCTTTATGTCTTTGAAAATAATCTGAGTTCTGCTGGAAATACGACTTTGGTGAGCAGATATCGTAATACCCTCTGATCTCAGACAATCTATCAATGATGACAAAAATATTATCTAGGTGCGAGTATGACCTGATTATCCTTTTGATCCTGACTTGCAAATTTTGCGGTGGATTGATCTTTCTTAGTGTGGAATAATGGTAAACTCTATCAATTTCGAAGGAATCCGCCTACTGCATTTACGCTTGATGTTCGTGAGATTAAATTGCTCGGTTGAGATAAAAAAATACTCCAATATTCTGATGATGTGAAAGTCATAAGTTCAGCAAATTCGAGATATGTATTCCTCTTTGATAGAGTGAATCAAACCTTCACTATCTATGAATCACGTCCTGCAAAAAGCTCAGATGCGTATAATTATTGACTTTATTATGTCTTTATGTTTAAATTCGATCTTGGAACTACGGATAAGGTTGTGGATGTCGACATCCCTGACCCAAGCGGTGATAGACCAGAAATGTATATCCTGACAAATTGATGAGTAAATAAGGTCTCTTTGTCTGAATTTATCGATAGTATCAAAGATAATAAAGTCCTTAAACAATTGAATTAATCTTTTTGATTATCTGCGTTGTCGCTCTTAGCACAACTTACTATTCTTTAGGGAATAAGCTTCTTGATTATGGAAAAAATATCATCGAAACAACTTAGAGAACATTGGAAAAATTTCCGATTATCAAAACATCATATCAATCTTCCTGAAAGTTCGTTGGTCGGGGGAAAGGAAAGTACTGCTATGTTTACTATTGCAGGAATGCAACAATTGATACCTTATCTCTCTGGTAAAGAGCATCTTTTGGGAAAAAGACTTTTCAATATCCAAAAATGTATCAGGACCGTAGATATCGATGAAGTAGGCGATGCAAGTCATTGTACGTTTTTTGAAATGATGGGAAATCGATCACTCGGTGATTATTTTAAGAAAGAAGCGGTTCAACGAAGTCGAGAATTTCTTGTTGATGAACTTGGTTTTGATCCTAAAAAATTAGCAGTCACGGTCTTTGAATGAGATAAAGATGCACCAAGAGATGATGAAACTGCAGGATACTGGAAATCTATGGGAATCTCTGACGATAAAATTGCTTATATGCCTGCTGACAATAATCGGCGAAGTCCTTGACCGGTTGGACCATGCGGACCTGATACAGAAATTTTCTACCGGGTAGGAAAGAAATCTTCACCCCCAAAATGATCAAATCCTAAAACTGATGAAGATAATTGGTTAGAGATACGAAACAATGTATTCATGGAATATTATCGTGATGATTTCGGTCATCTTACAAAATTAAAAAATCAGAATGTCGATACATGAATGGGTTTGGAAAGGATGACCAAGGTTTTACAGTCCAAAGAAACAGTTTTCGATACAGATGTTTTCGAACCTTTGATTTGATTGCTTGAAACGACTCTTGATATAAGCTATAAATGACATGAAAGAAGATGTAGGATTATTGCGGATCATATCAGGACAGCTTTTTTCCTTATTGCTAATGATATCATACCTTCTAATGAGTGAAGATGATATGTTCTCAGAAGACTTATCAGAAGGATGTATTATAACTTCATGCTTTTGAGACCTGTGTCTCAGGATGTATTCAATTCTTTCATCACAACTATAGTTACCTTTGTCGATGCTCTTATGGAAGCATATGCTGATACTAAAAATATTACAATTGTTTTGATAAAGGAAGCTCATCAATTTCAGAAAACAATTGCTAATGGTCAAAAACTCCTTGATGAGATCATTACCTTATCAAAAGAAAAAACTATATCAGGAAAAGATATCTTCAAACTCTATGATACTTTCTGATTTCCTCTCGAATTGACTAAGGAAATTGTCGAAGACCATTGAATGTCTCTTGATCTCCAATGATTTGAAAAAGAGATGAAAATCCAGCAACAAAGATCCCGTTCATCATCCAAAGATATGTTTAAACAATGAATCGATCGAGCTAACTATCTCCAATGAATTCCTCCCACCAAATTTATCTGATATGGAAAGTTGGAGTCTGATAGCATCCTTTTACTTAAGGATTTTGTTGTATGATGACAAAGGATTCTTGTCTTTGATGTGACTCCTTTCTATGCCGAGAGCTGAGGTCAGATATGAGATAGGGGAGTTCTCCTATTAGATGATGGTACAGAGGTTAATATTATTCAGGTTCAGAAATATAATGGTATTTTTCTTCATTTTGTAGAATAGTATCTATGCGCTATCATACAATATATCAAATCATAGGTCTATTACTGATACTATTATGAGAATTCCTCTCTATCTATGGAGAGATGCTTTGATCTAAGTCTGGTCGAAACGATTATTCCTTGCTTATCAAACCAGCTATATTTATAGTGGTATGATGATTTTTTTTGCTTTCTTGATATGTGATTGCTTATTCATGATTTAGAAATATCCGGATAGTGAGTATTATCTCTATCACGAGTATCTTGGTTATCGAACCTTTGCTCGCTCGAGGTCTTTTCCATGAGATACCTACACCATGGTTATAACCATTCTTTTTTAAATCACATCATCACTATGATAGATACTGAATCTCATTATATCATTCCTAAATTTCCTGTTTCATTTCCATCAAAAGATAATCGCAGATGAACTTGTGGCATGTATACCCTCAAGGCAGTGATTGAATGATATAATGGAAGCCAGATTAATAATTATAGAAATTATGCCAGCTGACGGCTTAGTAGGCTGAGCTGATTTATGCTTCCTTCAGGTCTACTCAAGGTTCTTATACAACATTGATTATCTGTTCATCCTCACCATTATAGGTGGATGAGAAATGAAAAAAAGATTGAAATATTGAAAAAACTATTGCACAAGGGTCCAGTGATTCTTCTTATTTCTCATGCATATAGCAGCAAAAGACATTTTTCTTTCCGTAGGGCATTCACTCTCCAACACTATATAACTTTACGGTGATATGATGATGCAAAACGTATATTCTATGTCTATGATTCTAATACGGAAAAAATACATCATAAAGGCAATACTTTACCTGTCGGGAATATCATTTTAGAATATCACAGATTGCTTCAATACCGACGTTTTAGCGCTCGATGAATCTATAGAAATTTTGCTATATCTGTAGAATATTTCAATACATAGTATTGTATATCTTATTCGATTTCATTGTATCTCGGAAAAAAAGTATACACTATCTTGTAAAAGGAATCTATGACTTTATCTAGTCATTTTTCTTGTTTGAGCATTCTTTCGGTCAGTATCCCTTCTAGTTTGAACATTTCATCTTCAATCATTTTACCGGTTTTTTGAAATTCTTTGCTTGCATTCTCTTTGTCGTTTAGTGTCCTGAACTTTCGAAAAAGCTCATTGTGTGTGTCGAAAAATCTTTTGAAAAGCTGTCATCATTTTGTTTTCGTCATGTCTTCTATACTCTCAGCTATATAATCATTGATGATGTGTTGAATTTCTATCTTGTCTTCCGATGAAACTCATTTGAAAATCGGCCCGAATATCTCATGTCTTTCTAAATCTGAGAGATATGGTATGGATCATCTTTTCTCTTCAATGTTCATAATAATATTTCTTATCTGATCAATTTCTTGCTGCTTCATATTCCATGACTAAACGATAAAACGATTATTTCTTTCTGTATCTAAGCCGAATATTTTTGAATATTCATAATCATAAGCTGGATAATAGGAATCCGAGTGTTGGTATAATAGCGTTGATCCATGGTTTAGGCAATTTAGCTGTATATAGGAATATCACTATAATGGTGTAGGTAAGTATCATAATAATTATTTTCCTTGCTATGCTTATCTCCCATGCTTTATCTCCTTCTACACGTATATTTCTTTCCTTGAGTTTTTGTATCTCTTTTTGTATGTTTTCCATGGAATCATGATAACGAATAAAATCCTCTTGTGAGGACTTTTACTTGTATAATCAACAGTCACTATATATATCCATTATTACGTTTCAAGAATAATTTGAACATTAATGTGTGGATTTTTGACAGTATATACCTAGTTTATTCTATATTTGTTCATTCTAGATAGAATCATCCATTAAACGTATCTTTTCTTATTTTTCCTATCAAGGAAACTGGTTCTTTGTGGCGGGATATAAATGCTTCTACTTCATCTCCTTTTCATCGGAACATACTGACTATCTTCTGCTTGCCAAATCTCGCATGGATTTTTAGATGACATTTTCATCTGGTTCCCACTTTTTCTATTTTATCGATATGCACATTTTCTAATAAAAATATAGGCTCTTTATTACCTTCACCGAATGGTGCTAATTTGTCTATCTGGAGAAGTGTATGATTATTCCGTTCGGTATCATATATCTTAGTGTCTACTTTCATCGATTTTACCATATTTTCATCAGTAATGCATTGATCACAATATGCATTGAATCTTATGATAAGTGCATCCAGATTTTCCATTTTTACTGTTAATCCTCCTGCTCATCTATGTCCTCAAAATCTTTCCAGAAGATCTCCCGCACTCTTTATCATATCGATTATACTGAAATATTCTGGTCCTCTGAGTGAAGCTACTCCTATTTTTTTTTCGGTATTAATTTTTAATATCATTGATGGTTTGTGATATTTTTCTGTGATTCTTCCTGATACTATGCCTACGATTCCCTCATGAAAATCTTCATGAAATACTATCAATATCTTCTTTTCTAGATCTAACATATTTTCTGCTTGTTTGAACATTGTTTCTTGCATCTGTCTCCTTTCTGTATTTATGAGTTCTAATTTTTCTAGGTATTCTAATTGTTTTTCTCCAGAATAAAGAAGTGAATATAAGCTTTCGTATGGAGATTTTATTCTACCACCCGCATTGATTCTTGGTCCGATGATATATCAGATATGATAGGTATCTATAGTTCATTTGATATTAAGAAATTCTAGAAATCCTCTCAGTGATTCTGGTAGATGTTTGCCTGAGTTCATAAATTCTAATCCCTTTTTTACGATAACTCTATTCTCTTTGACTAATGGTACAATGTCTGCGACTGTTCATATGGTCACTATCGGGAGGAAATAATTGAAAATATGGTTTTTTTGTTTTTGGTCGAATGTAAACTTGGTCAATAATGCGCAGATGAGTTTGAAGGTAACTCCTACACCAGCTAGTCCTTTGAATGGATAGTTTGGAGAAACTTGCGGATTGATTACTGCTATGGCTTGTGGGATAGATTCCACAACCTGATGGTGATCTGTAATAATAATGTCTATATTTTTTTCTTTTGCATAGAGTGTCTCTTTGACTGATGTTATACCATTATCTACTGTGATGATCAATTTTACTCATTTTTTTTCTATTTCATCTATGTGCTGTTTTTTGATTCCATAGCCTTCTTTGATCCTGTCCGGATATTGTATACTGACATTTTTGTATTTCAGAAATCTTGTGATAAATTCATAGAGTATATAGCTTGAAGTTACCCCGTCTACGTCATAATCACCGAATATCATAATTTTTTCCTTATCTTGGATGGCTTGGATAATCCTTTCAATAGCTTTATCCATATCATTGAGTAGAAAAGGATCTAACCGGTAGTCATTGAGTTTTGGATCCAAAAAAGAGTCGATGTTATCATCGATTCATCTTACTTTGAATAATCTAGTCAACAGATCTTCGTCTGGATTGTCGTGTATTACGTGATAATTCATATTCAAGTATATGTGAGAAGTTTGAAACATATTTGGTCGTGTTTGAACTATATTTTTTTATAGCGTGATTACAAACATATTTTTATTGTGTCTCAATTATAGTTGCTATAATAATAATTTCTCATTATATCTCCCCACTTTCGTGGACAAGAGACTTATTTAGATAGTAACTATAATTCTCTCAGTCAATCCTTTAAACTACAAGGATTGACGTTCGAATTAAAAAAACACTCATGGATATACCATCAGTGTTTCCTCTTTTATTATTGCATTTTATTGCCTTTTTTATACGAGAGAGCATTGGGATAGGCTTCATACAGCCTACAGGAATAATCAACTGAGCTGATTATCATTGTAGAATTTATAGGGAACCCGATGCTCTCTCTAGGTCCATCTGATCTTATTGGGTATAAGATCTAGATAGTGTTTAAGGAGGAAATACCTCCAACATAATTACCTATACCAAGGTACTGTGTAGTGATCCATACGATAAGTAACTATGTTATCTTAAGTATACTCAGGATTTGTAGATATGCAAAAACTTCAATGTTTTATTCTTTATTTTTATTATTTTCGTATTTACTTATTTGTTAATTATTTAATAGTATCTATATTAGATATGGTC
>CAYXBC010000039.1:0-10146 GCA_964463255.1 uncultured Candidatus Peribacteria bacterium
ATATTTTTTTGGTTGCGGGAGATGGAGTGAACCCCGCAGAATTGCGGGGCGGGCCACCTCTATCTTCGGATGGGTATCCAAAAGTGCCCAAAACATTTTTTAATTCTTTTTTTGGTTGCGGGAGATGGAGTCGAACCACCTATCTTCGGGTTATGAGCCCAACGAGATACCGTTTCTCTATCCCGCAATAGCATATATCGTTTTGGGGAACTAGGATTCGAACCTAGACTGACGGAGTCAAAGTCCGCTGTCCTACCGTTAGACGATTCCCCAGTAAAGGTTTTAACAGTAATAAGACAAAATAATCCCGCGTAAACAGGAGTGTGATGTATATATATATTTACTGATACAATTCAAGCGAAAATTGGCAATTATGCATTGAATTAATTCACGAAAACGATACATATAAAAAACAAGCTAATTTTACTTATATATCAATGAAAATATGAGGATTTTAACGGGAATTCAAGCCACAGATAGCCAATTTCATATCTGAAATTATTTTTGAGCAGTAAAACCTATGTTGGACCTTGCCGATAAATTCAAAGATGCTGAAATATTTTTATTTTTGGCAATCATGCATTCATTCAACAATGTACAGAATCCTGAAATCTTAAGAAGAAACGCTATAAACATTCTCAAACTTTATGCAGCATGTGGAGCAGATCTCAAGAGATTTATGATTTATAATCCTGCAGAGATTCCAGGTCATGCACAACTCAATCGGATTCTCACATGTATCACGAATATGGGGTTTATGGAGAGAATGCATTCATATAAAGAGGCTTTGGACAAAGGTAAAGCCAAAGAGATAAATGTAGGAGTTTTTTGTTATCCTATTTTGATGGCTGCTGACATTTTGTTATACGATACCGATCTAGTGCCTGTAGGCAAAGACCAGAAACAGCATGTAGAATATGCCAGAGATATAGCCATGAAATTCAATAATGCGTTTGGTGAGACATTCAAAATTCCAGAACCATATATCAAACCAGAAGTAGGACTAATCTTAGGAATAGATGGACGTAAAATGAGCAAATCATATAATAATTATATCTGACTTCTCGATGACGAAAAGACTATTCTCAAGAGAGTAAAACAGATCCCTACCAACACCCAGACCGTCGAAGAACCCAAAGATCCTGACCAATGCAACGTATACAATATCTGCAAATTATTTCTCACACCAGAAGAAGATGAAATATTAAGAAAGAGATATGAAATATGAGGATTGAGCTATAAAGATGCAAAAGAATATCTCTACCAAAAGGTTATAGCATTCGTACAACCTATCCAAGAGAAATACGCAGAAATATCTGATCAAGAGATCATAGCATTAGTAAAGGAAAACACCAAAAAAGTAAATGAGTTAGCAAAGAAAAAAATAGAAGAAATCTACAAAAAAGTAGGATTCAGTTTATAATCTTTTATAAATCTCATTATTTAGATACTAATGCAACGTAAATGACAAAAGCAGAACCAATCAATCTAAGTATCATAGATGATAAAGAAATAAGGAAAAACCAAGAGAAACAAAAAAAAATACAACAAGTGATGGATATCATCCGTGAAAATGGACTTGAAAAGGATAAAGAATTCATGGACGAGATAAATATGCTGATGGAAGCATTATTAGATGAAAAGGAATAAGCAGTGATATAGTATCATTTAAAAAAAACTGAACCGTCATGATTCAGTTTTTTAGGTAAGGTATAATATGATTACTTAGCTTTCTTTTGTGATGGCGACTTAGCCGTTGGAGCAACTTCTGGAACAGGAACCACTGGAGCTTGCACTACAGGAGCCTGTACAGGTGGTTGAGCTTGTTGAGCAGTTGGAGGAGGGATAATTTGTTGTACCTGCTGAGCAGCTTGAGTAGCGACATTAGTAGCAGTATCAACAACCTTAGAAGTGACATCAGTCGCTTTAGCTACGACTTTATTTGCCACACCCCGGACCTTACCAATAATATCTTCTGATTTCTTGATAGCTTTAGCATTAGGGTTTGGTGCTCAGGTTATCGGATCTGATTGTCAAGTAATCAGAGCGACAGATTTTGCTAGCCACTTAAATGCTTTATCCAAAGGACCATCCACAGTTCCAACATGAAAAGGTTGTGCTGGAGATGTTTGTGGAATAGGAGCAGCTTGGACGGGCACCTGATTATTAGGAACGAAAACTCATGTAGGAATGCCTTGAGGTATTCACGATATATCTGGAGTTTTGTTCCCTTGATTTGGGTTCATTACCATAGCTTATAAAATAAAAGCATACTGAATTATAGGGTTTTTTTAGGATTTTGCAAATTTTCAAGGCCATTATACTACGTAAAGAAGGCAAATACTCTTGTTTTTTTGTGAAAAAATTATACAGTAATGGAGTTTTAGTGGTAAAAAAGTCAAAATATGAATATATATGAGTGATGATGAGAAAGGATAGATACACGATTGAGCAGTAAGTATGAATATTCAAGAAGTTTTTTTCATCATATCATCTCAAGAGGGGGAGTAAAAGTAAATGGCAAAATAATAAAGAAATCATACCAACTCAGAGAAGGTGATCAGATTGAGATAGATGACGTAAAAAGATACCTCTCCCCTACTATCCTCGATGAAGCACCTAATATTGATATACCAATCATAGTCGAAAAGGATGATTATCTCATTATAAACAAACCCAAAGGAATACTTTCCCATCCCAAGACGATACGAGAGATACATGACGCTTCAGTAGTCGGATTTCTCTACCACAGATACAAGGACCTTCCTACAATAGGAAATTTCATAAGGGCAGGACTACTCCATAGATTAGATAAAAACACCGATGGATTGATGATTATCGCCAAAACAGAAAAATGATTAGAACATTTCAAAAAATTATTCCAGGCGAAGTCAGAAAGCGGAACAATAGAAGAAAAAGAGAAGACAGAACTCAAAAAATTTTATAGGGCTACAGCATATCTCACACCAGAAGGTAAAAGATTTATAGAGAGTATACCATCATTGCCTTATACAATCCAAGAACCGGTCATAGCAAAAATACCACATACCATCAGCAAGATAGGAATTACTAAAATCCTAGAGATACAGGAATCATGAGATCTACCAGAAACATGTAAACTAAAAATTGAAATTCTGACAGGAAGAACCCATCAAATAAGATATCATCTCGCTCATCATGGATTACCCATCATAGGCGACTATCTCTATGGAAATCGTGATGAAACACAGCCCATGCAATTGACTGCCTATAAACTTATGTTTAGAGACCCGGATAATGAGATGATGAATATCGAGATATAAAAAAATCCTTCGGAAATACCGAAGGATAGCAGTCTATAAAAATTTAGCGAATTTCTTATAGAGATATTGTCTGATATACTTTTTTTTGTATTCTTCGACGATATCATCCATTTTGATAAGTATTGCAGTCTCTTCTACATCCCCGCAGTGGTGATTGATAGCAGTGCCAAAGACATTCATAGACGGAGACATCTCCGTATATTTTTTGAAGAGCGGAGGCATACCTTCCTTAATTTCCCTTAAAGATTTGATGAGAATTTTCTTATCATCCTTTTCGCTTAAACCATTGAAAAGAGAATTCAGAAGATGGATTTCATCATTTAATCCATGAGGGACAAGCTCAGATTTAGGAACAATCAGCTTGTGATGATCAGGGAAATGTTTGTCCATGTAATACAAGATCATATTTCTCGCTTGACGGTTATAGGTCTTGTACATAGTCACTTTCCCAAAGAAATACTGGATGTGATCAAGCTTATAATCAATCACAAGCGTACCAATACCATCAAAGAGATTATCCAAAGCATACATCGCTTTACGGACCAAGGTACCTTCGGTATGCTCAGCTCGTAACTGATACTTCGGCTGCACAAAAGAACGACCTATTTCGAGAGTGAACGGGGCATACAAGGAGATAAAGGCAGGCGAACAATCAAAAAGCTCCATAGTCGGAGAATCGATCATCAAGTTGGAACGGATAAAATCAGCCATCTTAGCATATCGATAACCACCGACAATCTCCTTTTCTTCAGGATCCCAGACAATCAACTGTTTGAAACCGTTAGTAGCATAAGGACCTGGATAATCAGGATGAACAAATTCATCATACTGATCTATATCCACAGCCAATCTGGTTCCACCTCCACCATTTCTGAAAGAGAGCTCCCTAAGTATGCCAATCTGCAACATAAGATTGGGACAATCTTTGCCTGAAAAAGTAAAAATTTGATTATGCCCATTCTCCGTTTCCTTGACGAACCTAGCTTTGGAAAGTTCTTTTTCAAGGATAGTAGAAGGAATCTGATCCAAGATTTTTTGTTGTTTTTTCATAATATTTATTTAGTTATTTTTTTGTTTGGTAGATTGACATTTTACGAATAATAAATAGAAAAACAATGAAATGTAGAAAAATAAAAAAAAACCGCAATCGTCACTACCAGAATTGATAGAAAAACGATATGCGGTATCTGTAATCAGAAATGAGTAGTTATTTCTTTGTAGTTTTTTTCGGTGCTGGTTTCTCCTCTTTTACAGCTTTTTTTGCCGTAGTCTTAGGTTTCTCTATGATTTTATCTTTTTTATCAGGATTTTTAGCGAGTTTATCAGCAATCCTCTTAGCTTTATCTTCAAGCTTCTCTTCAGATAATTTTTTGACAACTCCAGCCAATCCTTTTCCTTCAAATTTCTTTTCAGGTTTGGATATCTCTGATGATTCAATATCGGATGGTGCTTCAGGAGATACCTCTTCTTTGACAACTTTCTTGACTGCAGGCTCTGGAGATTTTTCATCTAATCCTTTCATACTCAATCAAATCTTTCTGTTCTTTGGATCAAGCAAGATAAGCTTAGTTTTAACAATCTGTCCAAGTTTGACGACTTCATTAGGATTCTGGATAGATTTTTGTGAAAGTTCGCTCAAATGAACCAAGCCATTGATATCCTGGAACACTCTGACAAACACTCCATAAGGAACAAATCTGATAACTTCTCCTTCGATGATATCACCAATCTTGTAAGTCTTGGGCAACAATGTCCAAGGATCATCCTTGAGTTTCTTGCTAGAAAGAGAAATCTTTCCATTTTCCAAACCAATAACCTTGACGCTGATTTGTTCACCGATATGTCAAAGTTTTTCGATATTATTGACATGTCCGTAGGTAATCTCAGAGATATGAACCAATCATTCGACTGTTCATCAGATAGTCACGAAAAGTCCGTAAGAAGATAGTCCACTGACAACTCCATCGTATATCTTTCCGACCTCAAGATCTTTGAGAATGCGTTCTCTCTCTTCTTTAAGTGCCTCTCTTTCAGACAATACTATTCTCTTTTCATCCTCATCAATATTTATGATTCTGACTCTCAATTCTTTTCCGATAAGATCCAATAATTTTTCGAAGATAATCTCTTGATCACCATCTTCAACTCTCGGATAATGGATAGGCGCTAACTGAGACAATGGAACGAATCATTTGATTCCATGCATATCTACAAGAAGTCCTCCAAGATTAGCCTCAGTAGGGATGACAGTAATTACATCATCAGCCTCAAATTTCTTCATGATGGATTTCCGAACATCGTATTGGAGTAATTTCGTAATAGAGACGATATAATGTCAATCTTCATGTCTGATATTGGTATTTACGATTTCAAGTTCAATCTCCCTTCCAGGATCCAATTCATATCAAGATCTTTCAAGTTCTTTTACCTCCTTGGAAAGAATAACTCAAGTGAAAGCGTTACTATCGCAATCAACCAAAATACCATTTTCGATTCTCTTGAGGACGACACCTTTGACTTTCTGTCATTCCTTGATGACAGGGACTACTATTTGGCCAGCGTATAATTGCTGTGTTATTGTTGAATTAGCCATTAGAATATAAAACGTTAAAAAAATAAAATAAATAATTAAACTGGTAAGCGAATTATACTTTTACATTCACTGATTTTGATATCGTATTGTACGTAGGCAATTTCTTGGATTTCAAATACTTGAGAAAAGATCTCCTCCTAGCAACCTTCTTGAGCAGTGATCTCTTGGCATCGAAATCTTTTTTGTGAGATGCGAGATGTGACTGCAATAAGGTAATTTCATCAGTTAAGAGTCAAATCTGTACTTCTACGGATCCGGTATCGGAATCATGGATTTTGAAAGATTCCGGTGTAACGGTTTTTTCGATTTTTTTTGGCATGATAAAACAATTAAAAAAGATAAAAGATGATACAAAACAAAACCGACAGTTATTAGCCGCATCCGGCAATGCTTTGGGACCCTAATATGTATGTATTACCCCCGACAGGACTCGAACCTGTATTAGTTCCTTAGGAGAGAACTGTTCTATCCCGTTGAACTACGGGAGCCTGAAAAAGGTGAGGAATATGTGCCAAAGGCAGAAAAAATATTCCCTAATCGGGCCTAGCTGAGCTTATAGTATTTTGGAACGAAAAATCAAGAGAAATCTACATGCTATCCGAACTCATTGAAAATCTGATAGACGATGAGCAGAAAGATAAAGATAACCAAAGCAATGACGAAAATATTGATAATAATTCACTTTGCTTTCTTCCATGCTTCTTCCTTGCCAGAAGATGTAATCATAAGATATCACGAGTAGAACAAAGCCAGCACAAAAAGTCATCCGAGTATCCATCCGAGCACGATAGCTACATTAACGATAAGATCAGCAGCTTTCGTTCAAAAATCCGGACTCTGAGCAATATAGAAGATATAATCTATAATTTTTATGAAGATAAGAGCGATAATAACATTGATAGCTCATTTCTGTGCTATCTTAACCTTGTCTGCCTTGTCCATAGCCGACATCATTTTGAAGCCAGAGACCGCAAGCATGATAATAGCAGCAAAGAAGGCCAGTACCTTGAAAAAAGAGAGAATCTGAAGAAATAATGTATTCTGAATCCTCTCAACCAGTTGTGCACTTCATTGCACATTGCCGATATCAAGAACAGTTCAAAGTATCCAAGTAACTCAAAAAATAAGAAAAGCTCAATAGAGGATATATATGAGACTGGAAAATGCTTTCTTAGCTCCATCAGCTTCTTTGGCATTCATGATGAAATTGACTCAGACCATCACAAGGAAAACAAAAAGCAAAACAAAACAAAGATCCCTGATAACCATCCAAAGCTGTCCTCATTGACCTCAGCATCCTCCTGATGCGATAGAACTCGGATAGAAGAGATTCCTGATATTTGCCATCAAAGAAATATTTCTGTCGATACAAATATTGAAAACCGTCTCTGCTCCGTACTCGCTGGAACTCGAAGTAGATTGCGTAAGATATTTACCAAAATTATCATAGAAAGAAGGTGCGACAGCATGAGTAACTGACCAACCAATCAGTAATGGCAGGATAACTAACAATGCCTTTTTGAGACTTCACATCATTTCGAATAGTAGATATAAAGGTAACTATCATATTAGAATCAGGTAGAACCGGTAAATCATCAGAAAATTGAAGTGATGATAGCGGCTGCCAATCTAATGATAAAATAAAATCCGGTTAGAATAATTACTCAAATGATGATATTAAAGATATTTGTCTTAACCTTGGTGATATCTCATTCTTTGTGAATAGCATTGGTAACCATGAGAAAACCATTATAGATCAACAAAATGACAGCTACGGAAAGACCGACATAGACAGCCCGCTGAAGATATGGATAGATATTCAACCTCACTCGATCAAGCGTACTCGTTATCTGGTATCATTGGTTGCTATACTGACTTTGGAGACTCGTTGCATTATCCAAAGCAGTTTCTTGAATCTGAAAATCTTTATTAGCTTTATCAACGACAGTATCCAATATTTGAATAGGAGTATTGCCATATGCTTCTCGGCTGCTCGGTGATTGAGCGAAATTCAAGAGAGGGAGTGAGCAAGAAACGATGAAAATGAAAGATAAGAGATACTTCATAGACCTGCTTCAAAAGTAAAACATGAGATAAGTATACATAAATCTGTTTATTTTTCAAATTTTCGATACTAATCTCTCACGTATGGAATATACATCTCCTCAATCAATGGTAGTGAAGTTTATTTACGACTATGAGAAATCATCATAATTCTGAAAGATAAGATTACAATAAGCAGCAAAACAAGCAGGATAATCAGATAATGATTGAGATTCCATAATATATTTTCGATGCGTTGTTGCTGATGAGCGACGATAGTATCGGAAAGCTCAGAAAAGAAAGAATCGAACGATTGCTTACCCAGTATTCTATAGAATTCTCCTCAAGTTTTATCAGCCAATTGTTGGAGAAGAGAAAGATTTATATTCGTAGTGATGGTATCATTAAACGTATCGCGCCCTATAAGATAATCTTCCTGACCAACGCCAAGAACAAAAAGCGGAACTTGAATTTTCTGATAATACGACATAATTTGGAGAGGATCATAACCGATATTAGAATCTCCATCAGTAATTAAGATAACAATTCATGGTTTATAATTTTCATGATGAGCGAATAACTGGAGATTTTGCACACCGAGAAGCATTGCATCACCTATAGCTGTTCAGAGAAAATCTTTTATAGGAGGAAAATCACCGAGATTCATAGAAGAAAGTTTGCGGACAACAGCGGAAGATGAGGAAGAAAATGGTATATAAACAAAAGGTTTTCACGAATAAGTAATCAATGAGACATAATAGCCATCCAATTTCTGGACAAGCGAAATTAAGGATGATTTGGCGGCAGTAAATCTACTCGGAGAAAGATCATTGGCAGCCATGGACAAAGAAACGTCAAGTATGATCTGGATTGGGACATCTTTCTGGATAATCACTTGTTTATCACTAACAAAAGAGAGATTGAGAGGAAGGATGATAGCAATCAGTACTGAGGTTCAAATCAAGACATTATACAATATCCGATTCCTCTTTTTGAGAGATGAGAGAGGAAGAATGAATTTCGGCTTCCAATTAAAAAAGAAAAAGACTCAACACATAACGAGCAATGCTAAGCTTATCCGCAATCAATGGAGTGAAATCGACATATCATTATGGTAGAGCGATTAAATCAATCATTTTTTTTCTATATCTTTGAGCATTTCCTTATCGAAAGCATTGTCTTTCTGTACGATAATTTGTTTCTCTTCTTTGGATTTAGCTTCCTTCACCAAGATATCTATAGGATTCTTCTTTTCATAATTGACCTGATATTTTTTCTTGGCATCAAAAAAGTTATTCCTGATGAGTTTAGCGATATATGGAATAAGCGACAATTCCGAGATATTGAAGAAAGCTATGATGATAGTAATTATGAGTACTATGATTGCGAGAAGTACACCTATAGCTTTGGATCATGATTTCGAGAAGGCATTGAAAGCGGCTAATGCAACAGCTACTCACAAAGCGATAATGAACATCTGGACGATTGAGATAGTCAATGGTCCTATAGGAAATGACATACCGGCCAATAATCCTCTTTTTATATTCTTAGGATAAACGACTTTCATGAGTCATAGCATATGATAAAACTAGTATAAGTATATAGAAATACTTTGTATTGTCAAAAAAAAATCTGTGGAAAAACCACAGAAATTTAGAAAACGATTACCTTGTAATGATGAGAGAATGCTCAAGAGGAATCAATTCAAATTTTTCATTCAATTTGACCTGTCCGTTGATATCCTGCTTGTAAAAACCGAAGTCAACACCATTTTGCAAACCACGTTTGACAAAGAGGCGTTCATTAGAAATCATCATAATAATGGGTATCGGCGAATGGAATTCCCTGATGAAAGGAATAATATTCTGACCCAAGACATGATCTATATAAGAAGGGAATTCTCCATCTAAAGTGATGATACTAAACAGATTCTTAGATAAGAGATTTTTTGCTTCAGCAACGGACGCCGCATATGTAAGAGAAAGCGAAGAATTAAATATTCTGGAAAGGCTTCTCTTAAACAGAAGTGCAATCAATTGCTGATCATGTGGATTACTATCCACAATCAGAATGTTATGAAACTTATCCATAAGCAAGGGTTTTGGTTTTTATAATGATTTTTTTGTTTCCTTTTTTTGAGCTTTATTCTCTTGGTATATAGATGCTCTGTTAACCCGTATCCAAATCTTGAATAGATATATTTATAAA
>CAYXBC010000040.1:0-16782 GCA_964463255.1 uncultured Candidatus Peribacteria bacterium
TGTAATAATTGCTGCAATTGGTGTCGCTTTTTAATAAATGGAATATAATTGGCTAGTTTATCTTCCTAACCACTATATATCCATGGTCTCGACTAATGATTTAGACGTAAAAGAGCATTTAATTCAAGATGTAATAAAAAAGAGGAGAAAGACCAGTGAAGTAGCCACGATTCTGCGTGTTTCTATGAGGACTATTCAGAGACGAATATGTAGATACGAATACAATGGGATCCAAGGTCTCATCCGCTCAAAGCCCTGACCGAAGGGATGAACAGCTTACAATAGAACCAAGGAAGAAACTGAGGAAATGGTCTCTTTTCTAGCTATGAAATATAAGCAAGAATGACCAGCTAACCTGAAAATTAGACTTGATGAGAAATATGAAATTCATATGAATCAATCGACAATTTATAGAATTTTAAAAAGAAGAAATATAAGATATTACAATGTGTATCAGAAAGAAAAGAAGACACGAAAAATGTATTCACTAGAAATCCCATGAATGGAATTACAAATGGATACCTGGTATCCCTTCGGATATCATAGAAAATTTGTAATATATAGTTGTATAGATGATTGTACAAGAATGACATATTCTAGAGCATATGAAAGTGCAAATATAGAGAGTACAAAAAGTTTTATAAACGAACTTATTAGAAGATATCCATTCGCGATTATAGGCATAAGAACTGATCAATGAAGAGAATTTTCAAAAACAATAACGAAATATCTTGAAGATTTACATATAGAGCATATCAAAAATGAGCCGTATCATCCAGAGCATAACGGCAAAATAGAGAGATATCACTTCACAGAGAATATGTGAGAAGTAATAAACCGACCATATTTAATTAGTATCGAAGAAGCAAACTATATGCTCCGAAATTGGCTATCCTATTATAACTATTGCAGACCGCATACGGGTATTGGGATGGAAAAATTGAGTCCGCACGCTAAGTACCTACAATTTATGTCTAAAAAGCGACAGTAACTCTGCAATAGCACATAAGATTGACATTTAATAGGAAATATATATAAAATGGTTGATGTGATATTTAACACTATCTATGGGAGCAAGCGAAAATCCCGAAAACCAAAGAGTAGCAAAAAACAAAAAAAAACAAAAACATGTTTGGAACAATATTCTTTATTGTGCTTTTGGTGTCATTGGCACCATTGGTCTTTAAATTCATCAGACTCGGCCAAATCCAGGCGAAGAATGATGGGATACGAAACAGCAACAGATATGATAGGAACAAAACAGAGACCTTGCCATATCCTACAGGATGGACATGGGTCATAGTCTTGCCTATTGTGGTGATGCTCTCATGGATTGCCTTTTCTGTATATGCCACCTATGCAACCAAATTCTGGTGGTATCAGGAAGTGGCAAGGACGGATGTATTTTGGATGCTCTTGATGCCAAAAATCAAGATATTCCTGCTCTCGTTTGTGGTGATTCTGCTTGCATTCTACGCATTCAGCACCTACCAGTACAAGAGCATGGAATGGAAGAAATTCAATGTTGCAATCAATCTGCCGATAGCAGTTCTCGTAGCATTGTGCTTCGGAATATGGATTGCTAGCGAATGGCAATCTATCTTGATGTTTCAGAAACAGGCAGCATCGGGGATGCTGGATCCTTTATTTCACAAGGACGCCAGCTATTATCTCTTTACTTTGCCTTTGTTTGATCAACTCTATCTTATAGCAAAGACCTTGTTGATCGTAGCATTGGCCTATTCCATAACCACCTTCTTCGTGAAAGCGGGTCAGGAAAATATGGAGTTTGAGGAAGCAATCAAAATCATTCCGAATGCACTCTGGGTTATTATCGCACTCTGGTGCAGTGTCCATGTTTTGGATCGTCAGCTCTCTATTTATCAGTTGATGTACCATGACAACGACCTATTCGAGGGGGTAAATTATGTGGGACAATTTGTGAAAGTACCAATCTATCACACCGAGCAGATTATCTTTGCAGTAATCGGCGTGGTCGCAGTATTGGTGCCCGTGTTTAAAAAAGCTGAAAAGCTCTTCGGTTTCTTATCCATAGTGACCGTGATAGCGTTATTTGCTGCGTTGTTCTTTCCGCTACTGATGACCAAGTTCAATGCAATTTGGCTGGTAGTTGTGGTGATAACTGCAGTACTCTTGGCACTGTATGTAATCTTCGTGGGCAATAAACTCCACAAAGAAATCGCAGTACTGATAAACATCGCTATCATCATCATCGTGGTCCAGTTCTTAGTCAATGAAACCATAGTCCCTGCATCCGTGCAGTCCGTCTATGTAAATCCCAAAGAGAAACAGGTGGAAGCGCCGTTTATCAAAAACAATATCGCTTTTACCAAACAGGCATTTTGCCTAACGGATGAATATGTGACGGAAAAGACTATTTCCTATTCCGATACCCTTACCAAAGAAACAGTACGGGAAAATCGGCAGACTATCGAGAATATTCGCATCCTTGATCATGGAGCTACCCTCCAGGTACTGGATAATTCTCAGACAGAAACCCAGTATTATCATTTCAATGATGTCGATGTCGATAGATATACGGATACTGCAGGTCTTACAACGATGTATTTCGTAGGCGCAAGAGAAATCAATCAATCCGGATTACAATCCAAGACCTACTACAATACCAAGTACGTTTATGGTCATGGGTATGGGTACATCAAAGCTCGTGGTAATCATTATGATATCACGGATGGTTACCCTATATTGGATGTCAAAGGCATGCCTATCAAATTTGGCGAGCCTCGTATCTATTATCAGGAAGGAGTAACCCCAGAGTTCTTCTATGTCAAATCCAACCAGTCCGAGATAGACTATCCTACCGAAAAAGGCGAGATAGAATATGCGTACACCGGTAAAGGAGGCATTAGATTGGATGCTGGCTGGAAAAAAATCTGTTTTGCAAAAAAGTATGACTGGAGACTTATCTTCGGCAGTGCCCCTATCAATGATTCTACCAGAATTATGATTATGAGGAATGTCGTAGATCGGGTTTCAGCAGCATGTCCATTTCTTTCATGGGACAAAGATGCACTCTTCGTACTCCGTCCCAATGGGAAACCAGCATGGATACTCAATGGCTTCTCCATAAGCAAACACTTCCCCTATGCATCATCCTATGATCCGGAAGATTGGGGCAGATCAGGAGAAAAATTCAATTACATCCGTCATTCCGTAAAGGCAGTGGTTGATGCGTTTGATGGAACTATCGACTTCTACACCATCAAAGTATCGAATGATCCAATCGTTAAGACGATTAGCAATATCTTCCCGACGATGTTCAAACCCTTGGCAGACATGCCGGAAGATCTAAAACAGCACTTGATCTACCCTGAGTATTACTACAAGGCGCAGGCTAGCATGTACTTGAGATATCATATGGGAGATCCCTATGAATTTTATCAGCAAGACAAGCTATGGCGTATCGCCAATGAGAATTACAAAGGAGATAAGACCAAGATGGAACCACGGTATATGTTGCTTAGATTGCCGGACGAACAGAAAGAAAAGTTCGTGATTACTATCCCGTTCACACCCAAAGAGCTTAACGAACGTCAGACAAGGGACTTCCTCACCGGGTGGATGGCAGGAGAATGTGATCCAGAAAACTTTCTGCATCTGAATGTTTATCTCTATCCCAAGGGACAAGAAATCTTTGGTCCGTGGATGATTGAGAACGCAACAAATACCGAGTCGCAGATCAGTAAGTCGTTTTCACTCTGGGGACAGGGCGGAAGCAATGTATGGCAGGGCAATCTTATGCTCGTACCTATCCACAACACCATTATTTCTATCGAGCCGATTATTGTATTGGCTCAGGCGAATGATGGGAAACAGCAGTTACCGAGCGTTAAAATGATCGTAGCATTCCACAACAAGCATCTTGCTTGGGGAAGGACGACCGAAGAAGCATTGGCAAATATCCTTGAAGGCATCAAGCCTCAGGAAGCTGAAAGTTTCATAGGTCCAGTCCGATCATGTTTTGATGCCTATCAGGTAACGCTCCCCGTGGTGGATAAACAGGGGAATGTCTCTTCCAAGACGGTATCCGTCTCTTCCAAAGAGCAGGCAATCCAAGAAATGCAGCAGGCCATACTCAAACTCGAGGAAGGTGTAAGCATTCTCAAAGGTGCGCTCAAGAAATTATAATATGGTAGCTCGGGTCTTTCCCGAGCTATTTTTTTTAACCAAAAAAATAACATAAGATTGACATTTAATAGTAAATATATATAGTAATTTATATGATGATAAGAGAACTATGGAAATCATCTAGGGAACAAGTGAAAAACCCGAAAAAATAAAGTAGCAAAAAAAACAAAAAAATATCATGGGAACATTAGTAGTACAAGCTTTACTTATAGCTTTCGGTTCCATCTTTGTAGTCGATATCATCGCGTTAATCCTAGCCAAGGTACAGGACAGGAAACGTTGGTTTATCTGGATATCTGCAGGCATCAGTATGCTGTATGCAGTTGTCATCTTCTGTATGAGAGGGCAGAACGTACCTTCGCAGTATGATGGAGTCGAAGTAGGATTTTTGATTGTGATAGGAATGTTGATCGCAATGTTGGTTCCTATGCTCGTCTACGAGCCGATTACCGGCAGTATAAAGAATCCATTCTTACGGATAGGATCAGTGATTATCATCTTCATCCTCGCCGCATTATTTATGCTTTCTCTCCTCATGCCGCTTATCTAACCAATAAAAAAACAATAAAAAATTATGAAAAAATTACTCTATGGTGGACTAGTATGTATGATAGTCCTAGTAGCTGCTTGTGAACCCAAGCCGGAAGGCTATAAGGACGGGAAACCCTTCATAACCAGGACGCATTGCGTCAGATCGCATGAAGTAGAGAAATGGGGATACCATTACGGCTATAATGTCATGAAAGGGGAAATGAATTATCACTATGGACGACACTCGGAGACCGTATGTGATGAGCAGAAAACTGACACCATCTTCCTCAAAGTGAAGAAAACAAAAAATGTCGTCAACTAATATCTCTATAGCTTGGGTATTTCCCAAGCTGTTTTTTTTGATCAAAAAACGGGAGATTTCCCCCAAGAGCGCTTGAAAACAGCAGAGATATAACTATGCTCATCGAGTATTTTATATCATATCCACGAGCATCAGATGAAACCGACAAGCATTGCAAAGATTTTCAAAGACTACGAAACTATCATAAATACGGACATTTCTATAAACTGACGAGTGAGAACGATCAGGGATAGTAAGACCTTCTGATTCATGGAAATCAACGACGGATCTTATCTCAAAAATATCCAGGTTGTCTTCGAAAACGATTTGCCAAATTTCGATGATATCTGCAAATTCACGACCGGAAGCGCCATCAGCGTAGAAGGAATTTTGGTCGCTTCCCAAGGAAGCAAACAAAAATTTGAGCTAAAAGCCAAGAAGGTAACCCTCGTAGGCGCATGTGCAAGCGATTATCCCTTACAGAAAAAAGGGCATAGCTTCGAATATCTTCGTGAAATCGCGCATCTCAGACCCAGATCAAATACATTTTCTGCAGTGTTTAGAGTGAGGTCATTGCTCGCATTCGCTATCCACCAATATTTCCGTGAACAAGAATTTATCTATGTCCATACACCGATTATCACCGGTAGTGATGCTGAATGAGCAGGAGAGATGTTTAGCGTATCGACACTCGATATGATCAATCCTCCCAAAACTGAAGATGGAAAAATAGAGTACAAAAAAGATTTTTTTGGGAAGGAAACATCCTTGACCGTAAGTGGACAGCTCAACGCAGAGACCTTCGCAACGGCTTTTGGCAAGGTATATACCTTCGGACCCACCTTCAGAGCAGAAAATTCCAACACGACAAAACATCTTTCTGAGTTCCGGATGATAGAACCCGAGATAGCTTTTGCTGATCTCAAAGACGATATGAATCTCGCAGAATGACTCATCAAATATGCATTCACCTATATCCTTGAACATGCAGATGCGGAGATGGATTTCTTCGCACAATTTATAAACCCTGACGTTAAGACGAGATTACAAACTCTGGTAAAATCTGATTTTTCTAGAGTGACCTATACCGAAGCGGTTGAGTTATTGAAAAAATCGTGACAGAAATTTGAATATCCCGTAGAGCGAGGAATCGATTTACAGACCGAACACGAAAGATATATCTGTGAAAAAATATTTAAAGGTCCGACATTCGTTATCGATTATCCCAAAGAGATCAAAGCATTCTATATGAGACTCAATGAAGATGGGAAAACAGTAGCTGCGACAGACTTATTGGTACCTGGTGTTTGAGAGATTGTAGGAGGTTCTCAAAGAGAAGAAAGACTTGATGTCTTGGAAAAGAAAATGAAAGATATGGGACTCAATCCTGAGGAATATGGACGATATTTGGATACAAGAAAATATGGAACAGTGCCTCACGCAGGATTCGGCATCGGTTTTGAAAGATTGATAATGTACATCACCGGTATGGAAAACATCCGCGATGTTATCCCTTTCCCAAGAGCTCCAAAGACCTGTGAATTTTAACATACTAAAATAGTATGATGGAAAATTGTGTATTTTGCAGGATAGCCAACAAAGAACTTACTTCATGGAAAGTGTATGAAACTGAGTTTACAATAGTCTTGTTGGCTAAAGAGATGGAAGTGCAATGACATACCTTAGTGATTCCAAAAATGCACTATAAAGATATCACCGATATCCCGACAGCTACATTAGCTGATATGATGGACGTGACAAAAAAAATCATACTTCATTACCAAAATATACTCGGATCGACAGGAGCGAATATCATGGCTGCGACAGGGGAAGGAGCACAACAATCCACGCCACATTTTCATTTCCATATTTTGCCGAGATTCAAAAACGACGGCTTAGATACCCGACCAAAACTACCAGATATCGATGTAGACAAAGATGAAGTATTGAAAAAGATACAGATAGTAGAGTAGTTTATCCTATTGTGTTTCCTTATGTCTCAAACTTTCGCCGTTGCGGTCAAATGAATTATCAGAAATCCAGAACATAAATATCTGATACTTTTTAAGAGCGATGCAGAGGATATGAATCCCAACGATTTTGATATCCCGGGAGGAAGAATCAATCGATGAGAGAAATTGGAGGACGCATTAATCAGAGAAATCCAAGAGGAGACCTGACTCAAAATTAGTATAGAAAAGGTCTCTACATCACGATGATTTACAAAATGAGATTTGCATCTCGTATGAACAACCTTTCTTACCCATTGCGAAGACTTCAAGGATATATATCTTAGTGACGAACATACTGGCTTTCGACGAAAAACCAAAGAAGAGATACTCACCTGAGATTTTCCCTCTCGGCTCAAACAAGAATTTGAGAATATTTAATCACTCAATATCCTTATGAATAGCGTAGAACAATTTCTCCAATCCAAGCATATCGATTTTATACATCACGATCATCCAGCGGTATTTACCTGTGAGCAAGCGGCTATATTTCATGAACTTGTACCAGGAACGCCAGGCAAAAATCTCTTTCTCATCGACACAAAAAGTGGAAGATTATTCCTTGTTATTTTGCCGGTAGAAAAAAAAGCTGATCTCAAATTTCTCACACTCCATTTTTGAGCCACGAAACTTTCTTTTGGAAGTCCGGATTTGCTGCTGCAAAAAATGGGACTCACTCCTTGATCCGTTTCTCCATTTGGCCTTATACACAATACGGAACGGGATATCGAAGTATATATAGATCAAGAGATATACGATGCAGAGCTAGTGAATTTTCACCCAAACATAAACACCGCATCATTATCTTTGACTCGTGAGATGTTTCATAGGTATCTAGAGACACTCCATCACGAAATACATATCATAGATTTATCAATCGTACAGCCATAAATTATGACATCAAATATTCTTATCCCTCATCCAGAAAAATTACAAGAGACACTCCAAAAAATATCTTCCCAAGGCAAAGAGCATTTTCACGTTATCGCAGATTTCGATAGGACATTGACCAAAGCATTCGTTGAGTGAAAAAGTACCGTTTCATTGATCACTCGTTTACAGAATGGATTTTTTCCTCCAGCATATGCAGACGAATCAAACAAAATTTTTGCCAAATATCATCCGATAGAGATAGATGCTGCTATTCCTTTGGACGAAAAAAAGAAGGCGATGGTCCAGCGATGGAACGAACAATTCACTCTCATGCTCAGCTATGGATTGACGAGAAAAATTATCGAACAAGCCATGCAATCCGAAGACACGAATTTCAGATCAGGATGTAGCGAATTCTTTGATATGCTCAATGAAAATACTATTCCACTGCTTATACTTTCGGCAAGCGGATTATGATATGATAGTATTTATTACTGCCTCAAACATGAAAACAAGCTGTATGAAAATATAGATATCATCTCCAATGATTTCGTTCGGGATCAAGAAGGAAGTGCGATAGGCGTGAGACAGCCGATCATCCATTCATGCAATAAGGATGAAACTGTCATCAGAGATTTTCCTATCTACGAAGGCATTAAAGACAGAGGAAATATTCTCTTGCTGGGAGATGGCTTGGGTGATGCTCATATGGCTGATGGATTCGACTATCAAAATATTATAAAAATCTGATTTCTCAATCACGATACCCCCGAAAATAGAAAACAGTTCCAAGAAAAATTCGATCTGATTATCCTCGATGACGGACCGATGGATGAAGTGAATGATCTACTCAAGAAAATAGTATCATAAAAAATATGAGTAATAGGAAAGGAGATGAGTTCTTCACTTGGGGGATTTTTTTTAAAAAAATCGCTTCGGGAAACCGGAGCGATATGAGGAGAATGATGGCTAGAAAATACATAGGACCTGCATGAGAAGAAATACGGAACATAAGAATAGCCCAAGGTGATACCGTTCAAGTCTCGGATGAAATGCTGCTAAGAGTAGCAAAAGCCCTAAGATACCTAGTACGGAAACAACTCCAAGATGAGTAGGAAGAGCGTACATCATCGTTTCTTCCCAAGCGATAAAGCCTTGGAAAAAAAGAGGAAGTGTACAGATAAGGAGCATAGCTCCCAAGAGGAATAAGGACCAAAGAATGTATTCCCATGCCCCTGTTCCAAGCGTAGTGAAAAGTGGTTTCATAGTGGGATATATAGAGTGTTTGGTGCTGTAGCTATAGACATACCAGGTAAAATAGCAATACCACGATAGGATAACGATGATGTATTGACTTATTTTGTAAGATACTTATAAATAAAAAAACCAAAACTAAAACCAAAAAAATATGAATACAACTATCTGGGTATGTGTAGCACTATTTGTAGGATGTTTTGTCCTGCTCAGTTACGGTGATACCACAAGAACTGCAAAAGAAAGCATAAGTTTCTTTCTGCTCAAAATAAGTATCCTCTTTCATGAGGGCGAAAGGGCAAATAGAGGATTTGGAACTGTGGAGGAAAGAGAGAGAATATTCTCTCTGATAGAAAAGAATTTCAAAGGAGAATTCCAACGGTTCATCATCAACCAAAGGAACTTTCCGGATAGGAAATTGAAATTCTACAATGCTGACTACAAAACCAACACATTTCTCGTAAAGGTCTTACCTATGCTCAAAGAAGTACATAAGAAGTATAGGCAAGCCAATGATATAGACAAGGCGACTGAAGATTTTTTCTCCGGACTCAAAGTCATAATCGCCGAAGAGATAAGCTGAAGCAAGATTCCTCGGATATTTCCGAGGTTTTTTTTGACTCCTAAACTATCGATAATCTAAAGTAATCGTCATGAACGAAGATAGTCTGATATGTGATTGATTACCACCCCAAAAGGACTATAAGATAAAAAAAAATAAAAGAATATGATAACAGTATTTGTAGTATTTTTCTTCGTAGTCATAGTTGGTATCGTGTTTAGAGAGTATAGACCCTTATGGGAATCGAAGCAAGTATCATCCACAAACGAAATTAGCTTTTTCTTGGTGAAGTTGGGCAATCATTATGCCTTTGCAGTCAGAAAAAATGAGGACGATATGACTGATCTGATGACGGAAAACGTGATATTGATGATGCTCAATAAATCACTGAAAACAGATTTTCAGTCCATGATAAAGAGTATTCATTGCTTTCCGGATAATGGACTGAGTTATTATTATGTGGGCGAAAAGAAGAAAATCATTTCATTGTTGGAGAAAGTTTTGCCGATAATGAAAGAGGTCTATCGTGAATATAGCAGACACGGTGATAGTAAGATGGCGACAGACCGATTTTTCAATCGGCTCGAAATGTTACTCTATGACGAGTTAGCTCATGCAGCATAAGACATCCTCGGGTATATTCCGGGGATTTTTTTTATGGAGAGAATATGGGGTTGGATAAAAGAGGATTGACTTATTAGAGAGAATATATATAAAAAATATACATACAAAAACCTATATACTATGAAAATCTTGGAAATTGCAGGTATAATCATAACGGTCATACTGTTATTTGGTTACTTAGGCATTAGGAATTCTATGGATATCAAAGCTAGATCCAATGTCGCTTTCTTTTTGCGGAGATTGCAGACAATCTACGACCTTACGGTTGAGAAAGCCCATAAAAAGGGACAAAAAGTCGATAGAGACAAATTGGTAGCACGATTGACGACCCCTACTATGCGTTCCGAATTCCAGTCCATAATCAGGATAATCGATCACTTACCAGATAGGGAAGTAAGCTGGTATTGTGGATATGTGGAAGAGAATGCTTTCCTCGTGGAAACGCTTTCTTTGCTCAAGAGACTTCATAACGACTATCTCTTAGGTATCGAGCTAGATGAGACGACAGATATCTTCGTGAAAGATCTACGTGATATCATCTATCAGCGCTTACCTATCAAAAAGTAGCTAAGCAAAAAAAACAATTCCCTCGGATATTTCCGAGGGTTTTTTTATATATTGCAGAGAGATTCTAGATCAAAGGAACTGATGATAGAGTAGTTGTTATCTATATCTGGAGCTATTTAGTCATAGGTATGACATCTCTTATACTTGACAAATCAAAAAAAATATGTAAAATAAGAGACGGTTTTTTATCATTATTTTTATTGCATAAAACATGTCTACAATCCTAATAACTGGCGCAAATCGTGGGATATGATTGGCGTGAGTCAAAAAATTCCTTGCTATGGGATGGAATGTCATAGCGACATCCAGATCAGGTACGATGGACCTATCCGATACAAAATTAACCGTAGTGAAGCTTGATTTGGCTGACAAACAAAGTATCCAAATGCTTGCTGATGATCTCCACAAGAAGAATACTATTATCGATGTATTGTACAACAACGCATGAATGTTACTCGATGGAAAAAAGATGGATATGAATAGAGAAGATTTAGAGCAAACATTAGAGGTAAATTTTATCTGACCGGTAGATTTGACAGAAAAAATAAAGGATCTTATCCCTGCGTGAGGAAAAATAATTTCTACCTCATCTATGGCTTCAAGTATAAATGATCCGACAATGGATGGAGTCAACCCTCCCTACAGAATTAGTAAGGCAGCGATAAATATGTATATCCATACACTATCGCTCAGACTCAAAGAGAAAAATATAACGGTACTAGCACTTGATCCAGGTCGGGTGAAAACAGATATGGGTGGTGCTGATGCTCCGACTGATGCAACAGAAGTTGCAGAGTATGTACGAGGATTAGTAAATAACCCAGAGTTACAGACAGGAGGATTTTATGCACAAGGCAAACTAAGAGCGCGATAAGATAATGAATAATTAATAATGATGGTTTTGTACTTATAGACTATTGTAATATATAATAAAAATTTTGAAAGATGTATATGGAGAAGCGATCTAGTGTAATAGATGGATTGTTTGTCCTCGGATGAGGATTTATCCTCGGATGAGGGTTTATCCTGTTGTTCCCCCATCTTTTCTCATGGGATTCCCTTCGGTCACAACAAAGAGGGAATGGGTGGTTTCTCTACAAAATCACAAAAAAATATCCGTCCTTTACAGAAAGGAGGCCCCGAAGGGGGAGGATTTGTTAGCTAAAGGAAATATTTCCCTTCATCGTGGATTCACCAACATCCGATTCCTGATTCCTTGTCCCTGATTCCTGATTCCTGATTCCTGATTCCTTGTCCCTGGTCCCTGATTCCTGATTCCTTGTTCCTGATTTCTAGGCGCGCTATCATCTTTCATGCTCAAGGAGACCTTCTCTCTTTCAAGGTCGATAGCTATGACTTTGACTTGTACTTGCTGTCCGACCTTTACCACATCGACAGGATTATTGACGAAATAATTCGCCATCTGTGATTTGTGGACGAGTCCATCGCTATGAAGTCCGATATCCACGAATGCTCAAAAATCTGTAACGTTTCTTACTATACCATTGAGTTTAGTTCCTATTTCTAGATCTTTGATATCTACAATAGTTGATGAAAAGCATGGTGCTTCGAGTTCATCCCTTGGATCCAATCCTGGTCTTTGAAGTTCAGCCAAGACATCTCTTAACGTCTCTAATCATATCTTATAGGTTTCAGACCGTTGGAGTAATTTATTTTCCGGATATTTTTCTACAAGCATAGGTAATTTTAAATCCTTTTTCTTGATGCCCAATTCTTTTTCTATGAGCTCATAGACCTGTTTATGAATTTCCGGATGGATACCTGTTTCATCCAGAATTTCTTTTCCGCCTTTGATTCTCAAAAATCCAATAGCTTGTTCATACGCCTTGGGACCTAATCATTTCACTTTTTTGAGCTGCGCTTTGCTGGTAAATTTTCCGTTAGCATCTCTATATGCTATGACATTTTTCGCAACCGCTTCGCTGAGTCCGGCAATATATTGGAGCAGGGTATAACTTGCAGTATTGACGTCGACACCTACACTATTTACGATATCTTCTACTTTTTCCTCAAGTTTTTCTTTGAGATATTTCTGATCGACATCATGCTGATATTGTCCGACACCGATAGATTTGGGATCTATTTTGGTGAGTTCTGCTAAGGGATCTTGCACTCTATGGGCGATGCTAATTGCACCTCTGATGGTTACATCCAGATCAGGATATTCGTCCTGGGCGAGTTTAGATGCCGAATACACGGATGCTCACGATTCGGAGGTAATCATATATTTGACCCCACTAAAGCCGGGGCGAGCTTCCAGTTTATATTTTTCTATAAAATCATGTACTACTTTTTCTGATTCTCTCGAGGCCGTTCCATTCCCTATCACGATGAGATCTATCTTGTACTGATCGACTAATCTCTTCAAAGTTTCCCAAGCCTCAGTGACTTTTTTCTGGGGTTCGGTAGGGTAGATAACAATCTTATCCAAAAATTTTCCTGTCTGATCGACGACCGCCAATTTACATCCTGTCCTAAATGCCGGATCGAATCCGAGGACGGTCATCCCTTTGATTGGTGGAGTCAGCAAAAGATTTTTTAGGTTATCACCAAAGACTCTGATAGCTGCTTCGTCAGCTCGTCTCTTTTTGTCTGATCTGATTTCACGTTCCAATGAGGGCAAGAGTAATCTATGGAGTCCATCTTCACAAGCTTCTTGGACATAAGAGATACAGGTGCCGTAGGTCTTGGGGAAGAAAAATTTCGTCGTAGAGTCTCGAATCTTATCATGTGAAAATTCTAATTTTACTTGCAACTGCTTTTCGTTTTCTGCTCTTGTCACCGCTAGATATGCGTATGATGGCATATCAGAAAGTTTCTTGCTGTATTCTCCATATATCTTATAGACACCTTTATCATCAAAGGTTTTTGTCTTTTTGCATGCGAGCATTCCTGTGGTTTCTTCTCTTGTTTTGATATCTTCCCTAAGGTCAGCATGGTCAGAAACAGCTTCTGCCAAGATATCTTTCGCTCACTGAATTGCTTCTTCTCTATCTTGTACACTTGTCTTTACGTCTCCCGTATCTCTGACAAATTTTTCCGCTTCAGCTTCAAATTCCTCTTTGCTCATCTGAGCCTTCGTCAGGATATCCGCAAGGGGTTCCAGTCCTTTTGCTTTGGCGATAGTAGCTTTGGTATTTTTTTTCTCCTTAAACGGTCTATAGAGATCTTCGACTCTGGCCAAGGTTTCCGCTTCCATAATTTGCTTCCTGAGTTCATCAGTCATGAGTCATTTCTCTTCGATGAGACGGATGACATCGGCTTTTCTCGCTTCCAGATTCCTGGTATAACTATACATCTCATCAAAATCTCTGAGCTGTTCATCCGTCGCTCCTTCGGTAAGTTCCTTACGATACCTAGCGATGAATGGGACCGTATTCCCTTCATCCAATAACTGGATGATGCTACGGACGATATTTGGCGCTATGCCGACTTTTTTGCTGATGATATTGATCAAATCTGCCATGATATAGTATGAATGAATAAATCAGTGTATGAGGAAGAAGTATACAAAAAAGCCCAAGAATAACAATTTCAAATATAATCTTAACGAAAAAAACACAAAAAAATCGCTAGACGTACTTTTGTTATTGCCATATATTAGCTATAACACCACGACCAATATTCTTACTTTGATGTTTAAAAACATTTCCTTCGGAGACATACTTTTTGCCTCCCAGGTGCAAAAAGTATGCAAAAAACCCCTCGTCGCCATTAGGGGAATATCATGCATTATCTTTTATCGTATTCTGATAGCGACCTATCCAGTTGGTAGGTCCTCCTACTCGACCTACTTTTCACACTGATTTATAATGGCGACTTTCTCTTCAATTCTCCATTCTCCATTTTCCACCTCTCCCTCTTAGTTTACATCACTTCCACAATCTTTAATTGCTTATCTGTGAATTTATACAGCTTTGCGGGCCTATATTGGACGCCAATTTCTTTCTCTCAGGTTTCTTTGACGAGTCCAAGCTTGTCTATTTTTTTTCTGAAATTTCTGACATCAATCTGCTGATCCAAAATGGTTTCATAGACATCTTGGAGCTGTCTGAGCGTAAATTTCTTTGGCAAGATATATTGGGCGACATTGGTATATTCCATTTTCCATTTCAATCTCTGGATAGCATAGTCGACGATTTTCTTATGATCGAAGGCGAGTTTTGGGAGTTTATTGATAGTGAAAAATTTTACATCTGAGGCGTCGGATCCTGCTTTGATAGTCATATTTTCTCTCGGCATCAAGGCAATATATGAACAAGAGATAGTTCTTCCTCTCGGATCTCTTTTGACTTCAGAGAAGGTATAGAGCTGTTCGAGATACGCATTTTTTACGCTCGTCTCTTCTTCGAGCTCCCTATAAGCCGCTTGCTGGAGTGTCTCATGTTCAAGGACAAAACCGCCGGGCAAAGCCCATTCTCCCTTGAAAGGTTCTATCAACCTTTTGATAAGTAATATCTGGAGACTCCCCTCAGTGATAGTGAAGATGATGTTGTCGACCGTCACGAGGATATGTTGTTTGATCATAGGAAAGGAGAGATGATAAAGAGAAGTCAGGAAAGAGAATATCTTTTTTCGGAAGGAAATCAATAATTGTTGCAAATACAATTAGCTGTTTTTTTTTCATCAAAAAAAAACTCCCGAAAAAATCGAGAGCTTAGAGAATAATACAAAAACAATTATACGGATTCATTATCGGCGATAGCCATCATTTTTTGCATAACCGACAATTGAAATTTGGGATAGATATAGAGACATTCAAACAGTCGATTAAACTGATCCATAGTTCCGCCTACCTCGTACATCATGTTGAGATAGGTAGTAACTGGTTCTTTCACAATATCGTCTTCATCGTCTACGCTACAAAAATGATCTTGGAGCAAGGTAAACCAATACTCAAAATCTCCTTGAGATTTTTGCATGTATCGTAATGCAAGTGCACGGATGCGATAGTCTTCATCGTCTTCATGGTCAGAGTAGATATAAAACCATTCCAAGAAGCTGAGAGAAATCTCTTCAATACTTTTGAGTGTTTTTTTTTCATTGGTAGATCCACTGAGGCAATGTTTATATACCTTCAACCAATCATGAACACTATGGTGTACTTCGGCAATTGCAATCATCTCATCAAGAGCGCAAAGGCGCTGTTCATAAGAATTTGCATTCTCCTCCATTTCAGCCCAATCATCAATTGAGAGATTTAAAGGCCTCATTTTTTGGATAATCATCTGGGTTTCCTCCTTCGTTTCCGCAATCTCCAAGAATGTCAGATATTCCTTGATGGTGGATGCAAGACCTAAGGTAGCGATAAATTCCTGATCAAAATCAGGGATGTCAAAATCATCTCTCCATTCGAGCATATCGACTTTTTGGTCAAAGGTAGTGGCCTTTTTTTTGAGTGCAGAGAATAGTTGTATTCCTTCATCTTTAGTCCATTCTGCCTCTGAACACAGGAGAAACGAAATTCCCCAATAGGGGAGAGTATCCAGATAAGGAAGCAATTCTGACTGACGCTCCGGAGCTAATCTGTTGCTCAAGAAAAGTAATTCGCCGGGGCTAAAGCTACCCTGTATTTTACTACCCGTCAATACGTCTATCAATTTTTGACTGACGTTTCCTTCTTGTAATTGAATCAATTGTTCCTGTTCCATACCGTTTTTTATTTTTGGTGAGTATTTTATTTTTCGAAAATATCATACTGATTATAGATATTTTGTCAATGATTATTTACCAAATTGTAATCCGAAATGCACATAGTAAGAAAATAAGTAGTATGGGGGGTAAGTAATTTTTACTTATCTATTATAACTTATGACATACATATCTGAACGTGAAAGGTTGTTGATATATAGATGACTAGCTGTATGAGA
>CAYXBC010000041.1:0-11599 GCA_964463255.1 uncultured Candidatus Peribacteria bacterium
TCCATATTTCTTGGTAACCCGTCTTCACCCGTGATGATGAATGGAACGGAAATATCTACTCTTTCTGTCTGAGACAATTGATGTTTTGCAGCTTCAGCTTCATTCTTAACTCTCTGCATCGCCATAGCGTTTTTGGTAAGATCGATACCTTCTTTTTTCTTAAATGAATCTACTAAATAATTGATAATAATATGATCAAAATCTGCACCTCCGAGATGTGTATCTCCAGATGTCGAAAGAACTTGGAATGTTCATTCTGATCAGATTTCAAGAATAGTAACATCAAATGTTCCTCACCCTAGATCGAAGACAACAATTTTTTCATCCTTATTTTTTCCTTCTCCATAGGCTAATGAAGCAGCTGTTGGTTCGTTGACAATTCTTTCAACTTTCAATCCCGCGATTTCTCCAGAAGCTTTGGTAGCGTTTCTTTGTGAATCGTTAAAATATGCAGGTGTTGTGATAACAGCTTGCGTGATAGGAGTTCCGAGGAATTTCTCAGCATCCTCTTTTAATTTTTGGAGAATAAACGCTGAAATTTGTTCAGGTTTATATTCTTTTCCGTCGATCACGATAAGTACTCATCCATCCTTAGATTCTTTGATTTCGTAAGGAAGATTTTCTTTTCCGATAACTTCAGAATACTTTCTACCGATAAATCTCTTTACCTCGTAGATAACATTTTTTGGCTCTAAAATAGCCTTTCTCTTTGCGAGATCTCCGACGAGCAATTCGTCACCCTTGATATATACGACAGAAGGTGTTGTTCTTTTTCCTTCAGCATTCGCAATCACTTCTGATTTGTCACCTAACATGTAGGATACACAAGAGTTGGTTGTTCCGAGATCGATTCCGATAATCTTTGCCATGATATAATATATTAAAAAATTAAAAGCTTAATGTCCAGCTACGCTGGATAATTTCGACGTTTAAAAACCCTCGTACAAAGCCTCGGCTTTTTATATCGTCTCAAATATAGCACGTAAAGTATACTGATGCTACGAAAAAATGCAAGAGATTTTGAGCACCTTTTGTTTTGGGTGCTATGGTACTTTTGGTATGTGGGAAAATACTAAGGTATATAGCCTATCCTTTCATCGACTTCTTAACTGCTTCTTTCCGATGTTCTGGGAGATTGTGTTGATCAACATCCTTGGGGTCGATCCAGAGATATTCATCATGTTCATCACTCAAAATGACTTCTCACGCAGTATCCAATCTTCACGTATACCCGACATAAAATATATGAGTTCCATCTGGATAGGACTTTGCACACGTATGGATAGGATGGACTCAAGAAATATCTTTCAATCAGGTTTCTTCCCAAACTTCCCTTTCTAGACATTCTAGAGCAGACTCCTCAAGCAAGATTCCTCCTCCTGGCAGATCCCAAGCTCATGGTCCGTGGCTTTTTTCGGATCTTTTGAGCATTAATATCTGTTTATCTTGGTTGTAGATAACTATTTTTTGTCCGACAATACTTTTGACCCTTTCCATGAATAGGAGGAGAAAATAAAATTATTACTGATTTTTGACTATACGTATTTATTGGCATTGAATTGATGGCATCAGACATTTTGGTGTACTATAATAACACTCTGGAGTACATGCTTGACCCTCTTGCCTATATCATCCAGGACAAGAACACGTTGATGAAACTTCTCCAGGACATGGAGTGAATTCACAGTTTGGTCATGATCTGCCGACAGCGCTTCCATCGGGACATACTTTAGCTTCCATCGTGCAAGCGGTAGGAGGAGGTTCAATAGCTGATGGTGGAGTACTTGGTGGTACTATAGGTGCGCATGTTTTTGCTAAAAATTTCTCAACGGAATCATCTGCAAGTGACGGAATATATTCACCATTATTTGTTACATTATTATTCTCATCTACAAAAAAACATCTTGCTGAAATGATAGGTCTTCCAGATCCTTCCTGGATGAATGCTACATACCAACCACTGGCATCCTGTTGCGTACTTATGGATCTTGGTGCTAACGTATCACTTGGATAGTCTTGTAATTCAGTGTATCTATTTTGTATGGTTTTGACTGCTGTCTCCTCACTGGTCATTGTGGATGTAAGCGATGTGGGTTGTGGTGTTTTGATACTTGTGCAAGCAGTTACTACAACACTCATCAAAAGCAAGGGGATCAATAATTTTTTAGTCGTTCGACTATACATCATACATGGAAAGAAAAAAGTAAAATTCGATTGCTTGGAGTATAGTGATAGTAGAAAAAATGTTAAGATGATTTTCTCTATCTTGTAAACCCGCTTTGAAAAAATATAAAACAATCAAATCACCCCTAACCCCTCTTTAGCAAAGAGGGGGGCTCTCACAACTTCCTCCTTTGCCTTGTCCACGAATGTGGGTAAAGGAGGTGCCCGTAGGGAGGAGGATTCATTTACATTCTACATTCAATTCATGTCCGTCTACTCTTTCTCGCAAACCCAAACTTTCGTCCAATGTCCCCGCAAGTACCAGTATAAATATGTGGATAAGATCCAAGAAAAAGAATTTGAATCGAGTCCTGATTTGATTCTCGGGCATAGCGTCCACGCAGCATTGGAATGGTTGTATAATCAGATAAATGTTTTTAAAATCCCGAGCAAGGATGAACTTTTGGCGAAATTTAAAGACCAACGAGATAGTGAAATCAAAGAAGCGACCAAAGAAAAACCCTTACAGCTCAAATGAGAGCAGACGCTTGAAGACTATATTCGCAGAGGTATCCATTATGTGGCCAACCATTATGACAAATATAGTCCTTTTGCGGGCATCAGTATCGTTGCGACGGAAGCATCGATAACCTTCGATCTCGACGAGCAGAAAAAGTTCCGCGGATTTATCGATAGACTGGATAAAGAAGGTGAGACATTCATCATCAATGATTACAAAACCAACAAGAATTTGCCACCGGAAAGCAAAGAAGAATATCATGAACAATTGACGTTGTATGCGCTTGGCGTCCAACAGAACTATGCGAAATACTTTACTACAATAAAAGCCAGATTGCACTATCTTCATTTTGACTTGATGGACGAACGGGAGATTACTCCTCAACTTCTGGCTACGGTCACGAAAAAATATGCGGACACGATAACTGATATCGAAGCAAAAAAGTTTGCGTACAATATGGGAGATAAAAAATGTTTTGAACCGAAAGAAAATAATTTCTGCAGATATTGTGAATACTATTCACTCTGTCCTTTGTGGGCGCATTTGAAATTTGATGATGAAGTAATCGGTGGTGAACTGGGCGAAAAAACGGTCAAAGGATTGGTTGATGAATATGTGGCCTTGGCTAAGCAGGAATCACAAGCAAAAAATGATAGGGAACTGATCAAAGTATTGTTGGTCGAATATCTGGAGAAGAATAACCTGCTGAAATTATTTGGGAATGTCTCTAAACTATCAGCTTCGCCAGTAGAGAGCATTAGCATAGCCGACAAAGACGCATTGAAAATAGTCTTGCAGAAATTGTGAGTCTTGGATGAAGCGATGGAAGTCGATAGATTCAAATTACAAAAATTGGTAAAGGAACATAAACTTTCCCTCGATCAGTTGGGTGATACCGTACAGAAACATAGCAGCCGGACCTTGAGGGCTGGGACGAAATAAACTAAGGAACCAAGGACCAGGGAGCAGGGACCAGCGCTGATTACTGGCAACTTGTTACTGGTCCCTAAAGTTTTCATGAATTGTTGTTGTAAAGTTCCGAGAAATTGGTAGTATGGTATTAGCGGTTTTTTTGTATTCCAAAATAAAAATATATACATGAAATGGATCTCTACATCACTCTCCAAAGCCATACGCACCTCACCGTTTTTTGGAAGGACGCTCGCCGTCCTCGCATTCTTGGTATTGCCAATTAAACAAATATTCATTTTCCTCACCTATGCTGAAGTATTCAAAGAAACCACATTATCAGCTACCTGGCAGCATTATCTAGGATATTTCGTAAGCGATTTTCTTCTCTGTCTGATTATCTTGGGCTTGGTGGTGATCAATGTGCTGGTCAAAAAAACATTCATCAAAATTATAAATAATATTGTCATATCCATCCTCTTTCTCCTCTTCCTCTTGGATATCTGAACGATGTATTTGTTTCAAAGTAGAATATCTATCCTTGATATGACCCAATTTATCACACCTTCGGTGGGAGATTTTTCGTGGATTATTATCAGTATCGTTGTGCTCTTATCTATCATAGGGATTATCACATTTTCCATCGTCCAAAATGCAAGATTTAAACAACATAACAAACTCCTGTTGGCGATATATTTTGTCTTCTTTGGGCTGGCTTGCCTCTGAGTGAGCTTGTATTCTCCCGGTGGATTTACCTCGATCCCGGACAATATCGTCTCCATCAATGTCTCTGCATTCATCCAAAATTTCGGAAAACTCTCTGAGATGAATATCCCTATGACCTACCAAAAATTCTTCACCAAAAAGAGATGATTGGGCAAAAAGATTAATGTCGTCGTTGTCTTCGCAGAATCATTATCACCTATAGATTCGCTTAGAGTCGGTTGAGTAAATAATAATCTGCCGTATTTCGATTTCATGCAGAAGCAAGGTACCACCTTCACTAATTTCACCGCTAATGGATGCACCTCGGACACCGCGCATATCTGATTGTTGCTCGGTATAGAACCGCTCAAACTCATGTGATCACTCGCATCAGCATATTCATGATATAAGACCTATAGCGATGCACTGCCGCAATTCTTCGATGAACAATGATATGCAACTACCTTTGTCAGCGCGGTAAACCTGAAATTTCTCAGTCAGAGGGAATTCCTTTCATGAATAGGATTCCAGACTATCATTGGTGAAGAAGCGTTTGCTGACACCAAGAAATATGTCTTTGATGCTGCCCCTGATATCGATTTATATGCCAAGACCATGGCTACCATCAAGCAACAGACGAAACCATATCTGATTGTCCTCCAAAGCATTTCCTTCCATAAACCCTATAATACGCCGTATGGCACCGATCAAACAACTGCACTCAGATATTCCGACAAAAGCTTATTCTATTTCTATCTCCAACTCAAAAAATCCTGATTCTTTGATAACGGCATCCTGGTCATCGTAAATGACCATAGGAAAATGGAACCCCTAGAAAATGAAGAGAAAGAGGCATTGGGTCCGTATCGATATACCAAGGGAGTAGCTACCATCATAGGCACCGGGATCGCGCCTTGAACGATAAATACCAATATCATCCAACATACCGATATCTTCTATGGGCTCAAACAACTGATAGGCAGATGATCCTTTACTGTCTCAAAACTTGCCAACGATATCTTCTCATCGACCAAGAAGAGAAACTGGGGCATCGTCTATTGCCGCTATTTTCAGAACGACAACAAATATACCATCGTCGGATGACCTGGCTCTGGGATGATGTTTAATACGCTCTCGGATATTAGTGCCAACCATAAGTTTATCTATCAATATATCTCTTCCTACTCGTTGTTCCAACAGTGATCATGAGTGTTGCTTTCCGGAAAAAATAATATGATAGTCATCGCTCATCAATGATCATGGACGCTCGGACAGATACCTGGCAACTCTTTGGAAGCGTTTATGAAAGCCAAGGAGAACGGTGCAGACGGCATAGAATTTGATGTCTCTGAGACCAAAGATAAACAAAATATTATAGCCCATGGACCGTATCTGACGGAAACTACCTGTCCAAAATATAAAGTCAGCGACTATACTCTGGAAGAGCTCAAGAAAAAATGCCAAGTCAAAAACGGTGAACCAATTAGAACTTTGGAAGAGATGCTGACCGAAGTCAAAGGCCTCTTCGATTATTATTTCGTAGAAGTAAAAATCTATGATCCAAAAGATGTACAAACCCAGACGATGGCCAACATACAAACTGTCCAGAAACTTGGTATGCAGGATAAAGTCATCTTCACTAGCTATGATAGAAATGCAACGTTTCTCTTATGATCATATAAAAATATCCATGCTGCATGGGATACGTACAATATCACGGAGCTTACTATGCTCCCCTCTTTCGTTCATGAATACTATATGATGCCGGAAAGTCTCATCAGAGAAAATACTGCTCAAGAAGTCGATGATATGCGCAAAAGACTCGTGGTCTATACCATCAATACTACCGGAGATCTCGAAACATTCTATAGTGAATGAGTCCGTATGGTGATGACCGATGAGGTATCGTTAATCAAAGATTGGGCTGAAAATCACTTAGGAAAATAAACGATAACAAAAATATCCTTGCAAACAAAAAAAGAAAATCTGCCTTCACGGGCAGTTTTTTTTGGAAACGAGTAAAGGACCAGGATAATACCTGGTCCTCGTAGAATGTGGTTTAGCCTTACGTGATCTTTTGCGATACGCGTATCGCGATCCTCGCGAATTCACCGGATATATCCGGTTACTCAGGATTGTCCATAGGTCAGATCCGCCATTTTTTGGTCATTGTCTGCCACAGCTGGAGTCCTTCAACCCTCCGGAATTTTGGAGTTTGGGCTATTATTTGTCAGAAATGCGTGTTGTCTGACTAATCACTATTGTTTTCTTCCGCATCCGGAGATATTCATAACATATTTATCACAAAAATCAAGCTATTTTTTGTCTATAGAAAAAGAATGGTATCTTTCCATTAAAAAAAATCCTCCACTCGCTTGGAGGGAGGACTGGTAAAAAGAAATCAGTCTTAATATTTTTCACATTGCACGACATAGTAATTTTTCTCGTGATCGCAGGAAGGACATTTGTTTGGTGGAAATTTTCCTTTGTGGATGTATCCGCACTTGGTGCATACCCATTCCACATCCTCTGCTCTTGTCCGTAATGTCCCCTCAGCTAGATGATTGCGCACAGCTTGATATCTACCTTCGTGATGCTCCTCTGCGTGGGAGATAGCTCTGATTCTCGCAGCGACTTCGGGTAATCATTCTTCTTCGGCTATCCTAGCAAATTCTGGATAGAGGTCGGTATTTTCATGGTGTTCGCCGTCGATAGCAAATTGGAGATTCTCCAAGGTCGTACCTCTTTTGACGAATGCACCTGTTTCTATATTCACTTCAGCTATATCTTCCCCTAACTTCTCCTTGACGATTTGGATCATCTTAAAGAATCGTTCTGCGTGCTCTTTTTCCTGTTCGGCAGTCGCCAAAAAGATATCGGAAATTTGGAGATATCATTCCTGTCTTGCAATGCCTGCATAGATAGTGTAGCGGTTCCTTGCCTGGGATTCCCCAACGAATGCTTTAGTCAGATTTTCTAAGGTCTTTCTCATCGTATTTTCGATAACGGAATAAAATGTATATTTTTTTATAGTGTTTTTTTTTGTGATTGGTAGGGCTTTTTTGAGCCGGGAGGACATCATACCTTCTTGGATTATTCTGGGATTGTTCAGTTTTGTTCTGTATCTGGAAGTATATAGAAGCGCGCAGTGAATTTTCCTTTTTCATTTCTTTTCTGTTTTCTTAGATTTTTATCAAGAGAGCTGATAGATAAAATGGATATCTCTTCATCACGCACTATGCAATATGTAAGTATCCTGACATGAGCTATCATGATATTTTTGGTTATCGGAATAGCTTTTTTTCATGAAACAGCGTTGGTGAAGAAGTTGATAGGAATACCAACTATGCTCAATCCTATTGTCGCCTATACTGAATGAAAATATATCATAGAAGAGCATGAAATCGATTTCAAATCTATCATCGAACAATATATACATACCGCTCTCTCCACAGGAGAAGCAGAACATATCGCTGTATACTACAGAGCCCTCAACAATGGTGATCGAATGGGTATCAATGAATTGGAATATTTTTCTCCCGCAAGTCTCATGAAACTCCCGGTTTTGATAGCCTACCTCAAAAAATCCGAATCCGAAAACGGGGTATTGGATCAGAAATTACTCTATCAAAAAAACGAAAAAGAGCGTCTCTATCTCCAGAATATCTCCACATCCAAAGATCTGGAGGACGGACAAGAATATAGCATCAAACAGTTGTTGGAATACATGATACAATATTCAAGCAATGCTGCAGCATATCTTTTGCGAGACAATATAGGCATAGAAAGAATGCAAGCAACCTTTATGGATCTGGGGATAAAATATCCTGAAACCATCAGTGGAAGCTTTGACAACAATATCGCCGTCAAGGATTATGCCTCGTTCTTTAGGATATTATTTAATGCATCATATCTCACTACAAAGGATTCTGAACGAGCACTTGAATTATTGGCAACCACAACATTCAATGACTGATTGAGAGCTGATATACCTATCAACATAAAAATTGCCCACAAATTTGGTGAAAGAGGAATCATACAAGCGGATGGTCAAGAGGAGAAACAGTTGCACGATTGTGGTATCGTCTATTATCCAAAACATCCGTATATCCTGTGCATCATGACGAGATGATATGATTGGAGTAGATTAGAATGAACTATCAAAGGCATCTCCCAGACCGTGTATAATGAGTTTGAACGAGTATATAACAACTCCAAAAAATAATAATAATCTGACACTACTTGATATATCTGGCATCTTTTTCTATTGTCCCCTTTTCTTCCTTCCTGGCTTGACTCTTTCTCTGCCGGTATTTTTGCTCTTCACGAACAAGCAAAAAGAATCATCATCCTATGATAGGAAATAACCGATCTTTGAGCGTCATAGGTCCGAATGAAAAATATGTTTGCACCACTGGAGCATAGATAAGCACCATTATCAGACTCAGAGAGATTCAGAATGCCATCAGCAATTTCTTATTCGACCGGATATATGGGGTAAATACTGGCTCTATCCCAGCTCTACGAGAAAGGATATTCATAAACTGACAAAATACGATACTCGTATAGGTGATGGATGTGGCCGTAGCATAGTTGATACTATTGGCAGAAAAAGCCGCCCAACTATATCCACTAAAAAATATATAGAGCAAATAATTAGCGAAGGCAACCCCTCACATGAGGATTCCAGAGATAATCAGATCTATAATTATGGGTTTATTGATAACATGATCGGCGACATCTCTCGGTCACTCTTTCATCAAATCTTTTTTTTCTGGATCCCAGGTAAGTGCAGTCAGTGGTCACATTTCTCCAATCATATCCACTGCTAGAATCTGGAATGGGGTGATGGCCATAGGCAATCCTCGGAGCGCTTTCAAGGCTAATGAGGGCAGGACAGTAAACAACTCACCTCCGTTGGAAGTAATACAGGAGATAATTGTCTTTTTGAGATTATTGAAGATGATTCTTCCCTCTCTGATTGCATAGACGAGGGTATGAAAACTATCATCGAGCAGTACAATCTCTGATGCATCTTTGGCGACATCGGTCCCTATCTTTCCCATAGCGACACCTATATTCGCACTTTTGAGCGCTGGTGCATCGTTGATCCCATCACCGGTGACGGCTACTATATTGTGTGTCTTTCTCAGGAGATTTACAATTCTCAGTTTGTCTTCTGGAGATGTCCTCGAAAAGATTATCGATCACGGTTTTTGTAAAATCTGCACCAGATGGATATCAGAGATAGTCTTAAGATCTTCACCTGCGACCATCGTCAACGGTGATTCATCCTCCAAACCTATATGTTTGGCGATTGCTTCAGCAGTCAGTCCATAATCTCATGTTATCATGATGATTTTTATCTTGGCTTCATGTGCAGACTTTACTGCGTCAGGCACCTCTGCTCTCGGCGGATCTATGATACTTGCACATCCCAAGAAGATAAGGGTATTTTCTACCTCCGACCGTTTCATATTCGGATCGTAATTTTCCAATGGTTTGTAGGCGAAGGAAAGATTTCTCATCGCTTTGGCCGAACTTTCATTAACATATTTTTCTATCTGATCCTTATCTGACTGAGTGATTGCTCTAATTTCTTTTCCATCATATATCTGCGTACATTGCTCCAAGATTGCCGAAGGAGAACCTTTTACATAGAGATATTTCTGATTCTCTACTACACGTACTGAGGACATCATCTTCCTGACAGAATCGAAGCCATACTGATGAATCTGTATCGTGAGTGTATTGAGTTTCTTGGTATCCAATCCTATCTTCTCTACTAAGCTAATCAATGCTGCTTCGGTAGGATCACCTATAGCATACCGAGTCATATGTTCATCATCGGGTGGATTTATCTTCGCATTCGATGCAAGAAATAAAGTATTGAAAAAATGTCTTCGTTGGACAACTAAGGTACCATCTACCACTTCCTGTGTCGTAGACGAAAGTATTTTCCCTATCGGTTCATAGCCATCACCTTCTACATCATACACCTGGAAACCGAGCAGCATATGTTTGACCGTCATTTCATTTTTTGTCAGTGTCCCTGTCTTATCCGTACAGATGACATTTACACATCAGAGCGTTTCTACGGAAGCCAATTGTTTCACCAGTGCCTTATTTTTTGCTAGTCTTCCAGCCGCCAATGAGAGCGCCATACTTACCTGTGCAGGCAATCCTTGTGGGATCATAGAAGCCGAGATTCAGACGACAAAAATAAATGCTTCTCTCGCTGTGAAATGAGCGAGAAGCGCTACGATAACCAAAATAACCGCTAGAATCAATGTCCCTATGGTAAGCTTTTTCGCGATATTATTCATCTCTGTCTGTAGCGGTGTAGCTTCAGGGATCTGTTCCTGGGAGAGATTTGCTATCCTTCCAAGTTCGGTATTCATACCGGTAGAAAAGACTACACACCATGCATATCCTGTGGCTACCGTCGTTCCCATCCATACACAGTTATTCCTTTCGGAGAGGAGGATATCGCCCGGTATCTCATGCGTGAATTTATTGACCGGATTGGATTCTCAGGTCAGAGAAAAATCATTTGTCTGGAATTCCGACTCCTGGATAATTCTCATATCAGCAGGAATATTATCTCATTCTTCTACATAGACGATATCTCATGGCACCAATTCTTCGGCACGTTCTTCTATCATTACGCCGTTCCTTTTGACCTTGGCATTGGGGTGAAGCATTTTCTTGAGTGACTCCATGATTTTTTCCGCTTTTGCTTCTTGGATATATCCTATAATAGCATTGAGCAGGATAATGAAGGTCAGGATGGTGACTCCTCTGAAATCTTCGAGGTAGAACGATATCACATCACTTACGATAAGCAGAATAATCAAGACATCTTTGAACTGTTTCAGAAATTTTACCAAAAAGGATACCTTATGCATTCATGTCAGGATATTTTTTCCGTAAATTTTTTCTCTGGTAGGCACATCCTCTTTTGCGAGACCGTCAAAAGATGTCTTTAATGCAGCCAATACGTCTTTTGGAGCAAGTTTATGATAATCTGATTTTATCTGTTCCATACTGAAGCGGTGAAAGATGAAAAGGGATTGAAAACTGGTTCCTGTTCCCTGGGACCTGGTCACTGGTCTCTGTAGTCTGCAAGTATTTGCTCGTTAATTATAGTCCTTCCGTGCCATTTTGTCAAATTTTGTTATAATTGCTGCAATTAGGGTTACACTTTACAAAAGCATAAAATATGATAAAACAATAGGGACGGTAGTCCCTACCTGTATTTATCTTTAAGTATTTACTATGTATATCTGTAACACTATGATC
>CAYXBC010000042.1:0-17440 GCA_964463255.1 uncultured Candidatus Peribacteria bacterium
GCTTAATGGAAAGAGAAATGAGTCTTTCATAATATAAAGTATTTATTAAAGGAATATGAATAAAAAAAGTATGTATTAAAGGAGTAAATATAAAATAAATATGCCTTATTAAAGACCTAAAAGATAAATTTATATATAAGAATATTTTATAAAAAAAGTTCAAAAGTAAGTGTAATCTCGTATAAGTCGTATTTTTGGGGTCAAAAATCGGACGAAGGAATCGGAAGATTATTGTCTTAAAATACAATTGATAACTATTGTTATTCTATCGCAAATTCTGAATATCTGAAGACAAAAATCCAAATACGAGTTTGAATACGAAATACGAGTTGTATGTCAAAATCGTATTTTAAGAACCACAAAAAATTTTCACATCAAATAGTTTTGACAAAGTTTGACCACAAAGTTATATCTTTGAATATCAAGATATACTAGATGTTGAGCTTGCTTTTATATCTTTAATGAACTAATCAAATATGCCGACATTGAATTTTTTAAAATGACCACAACATAAACTGTATAGTTTTTTGGAGGAAAACTCACCGTCAGAAATCAAGATATTCCTATGACTTGATGTCGCCAAATCAAGGTTGGATGTTAGTCTGACTTCTAATGATGGCTTCCAGGTTTATCTATGAACAGTCTGAAATAATGTTACATGATATCGTACTATAGAAGAAGTAATTATCAAGATGATAGCACTGTGAGTTCATAAAAAAAATATATACTTCGCTGTAGAAAATACGTGAGTTTTTTGAAATGATACCAACTCATTTTTTAGCTCAAGACTAGAAAATACTTACATCTTGAACTCGATACTCTCATACAGATATCGTCAATTTTACAGCAAGGGTAACGACTGAAAAAACGACCCCCTCGACAGTATGATAGTGAGTCTTTTATTGCAGGACTTACATAGTAAAAAATTACTAGAAGATGATACCACCCCATACAAAAAGAATAAAACATGACTTGGATTTGTGAGGAGGTCATCATTCAAAGAAGTATCTAGTCTAAGAATGTTATATCGTAGACAAGCATCATTGAGGTCTCAGAAATCAAAAATAATGACGAGGATGAATGCTGAAAAATATAGGATATTCCCCGAACTAACAGATATCTTCAAAATCAAAAACCGTGCTTCATCTGAGATGGTGTTGATAAGACACTTCACGAGGGAAGATATCTTGTGTATGGATAAAAAGGAATTTATGACCAAGTATAGGTCCTTTGCTACTAAGGGTCAGCAGGTTGGACAGGTACTCAAGAAGATAGAAAAGTTCTATGATGCTATCCATGACAGATGAGAAAAAACACATAAATCTGCTTTGGATGTCATCATAAATGACGATGCTAATATCTACATAAAGAATGATATCATAAGGAGTCTAAGACAATACGACCTCATTGTAGATGATATGAAGGACATACAAGATAGTATCATAAATATCCTAGCTAAACTGAAAGCGAAGTGATTCTATATCCCGACCTTCAACTGAATTAATGACTCGGATATGGGAATCTTCCTCGGTGAATTTGGGTCAGATATCTACACTATTGGAAAAAAAGAAATGTTATGATTCATAGGTTGGCACCCTGTCAATTATTCATCAGGCGGTTCGACAGTCAAACAAAGTAAACTTTCCAAGAAGAAGAATGTCATCAAATCATATCTATATTTATGGACTTATGGTCTGTATATGCACAACCCATCCTTCAAACTTTACAAGACACTTTTGTCAGAATATTATGGCATAAGTGAGAATACCGAAACCATCGTGAACTTGAAGAACAAAAGGAAGGTACAGGCGAAGGCATGACAGAAACTACTAACTATCATCCTCAGATGTTACCAGAGTGAAAAGGTTTACGATGAGAACTGGTTTATTCAGTACACAATCAGACCTTTAATAAAAAGATTGATGGAAGAAAAGTGATACACGGAAGAAAACATCCAATCACACATCAATCTCATCTATAAGAAGAAGACTCAACCTCAGATTTTATAATCAAATCGCTGACAATAAAAAAACCCCTGTTGTCAGCAGAACTAGTAGACTGTACTTTACTAGTTCTGGAAACAACAGAGGTAATCTCGCAATGAAAGACCTGGTAAGAGGTCGTGCCTAAACAGGTTTATGCTAAGGTATGTGGAAATAACTTGGTAATAACAGGTGAAAGAGTTTGGTCGATACTAGTCTTTCATTGTAGGGATAACTTGATTTTGTCAGATTCAATTTGTTATTTTGTTGTATGGAATAAGTAAACTCACAAAGAGATAGATGCTCAAAGCAAAGACGTAATCCCAGGGTGAAAGTTTCATAAACCAACAAAGTAAATATAATTGTTTTTGTGAGAAAAGCAAGTCCAAATGATGCGAAATTCAACATTGATAGTTGGATAATTTTGTCATTCATAAAATATTTTTTTTAAATAATTACTCCCCCCAATAAGATTTATGTAATGCTTATGATGCAAAGAGCAGCAGGAGCAACAACTCCAGCTGTATGTTCTACTCCAGAAAACGTTTTTTCTTGCTCACTCGGACTTTCAATATGTCCAGCTGAATGCGTAACAACTCCAACCGTTGTTAAGGCTGGTAACTTGAACGTATCATTGAACTCTAGCTCTCTAGCTGATGGAACACAGATTCCTTCAACAGGAACTATCAGATTTGCAACGGTAAACTTTGTTGCATCATCATCAAATGATGTATCATTGAATACAATAGTTGTTAAGAAGATAGGTCTTGCAGCTATACCTTCAAACACTAGGATTCGGTTTGAACAAGATGGAATCAGAGTATCTGGTAAAGCAGCATTCTCTTCAGATGGAACAGCTACTATTTCATTTGCTCCATCATTTGTAGTAAAAGCAGGGAATACTGAAAAACTTGATCTTTATGTGCAATTAGCTACATACGCTGGTCAAGATTTCCAATTCGCCTCTGATACTATGAACACTACCGCTGAAAATGTAAATGGTAGTTTCACTACACCTAAATTAAGAACAGCTAATTACACAGTAGCACCGGTCAAGGTCACTGTTGCTTCTGCAGGTGCATCTTATACTGATTTGACTAACAAATTAGAGTTAGGTGCGCTTACATTGCAAAACAATGATATATCAGCAGACACAAGAGATGTAGCGTTTGATAGCATCACTTTGAGACAAAATGGAAATGCTGATTTGACAAACCTTTCTAATATCACTCTTGAAAGAAACGGTGTTGTTGTAGCTTCAAATCCAGTAGTAAATACAAAAGATCTTACATTCTCAATAAATGATACAATCAAGGATGGAAGTTCTGCTACTTACTACATCAAAGGTATGGTTAATAGTGTAGATAATCAAGCGGGAGATTCATATCAATTCACAATCAGATATAACACAGATGTAAACGCAAGTGAAGTGATAAATCAATTCAGATCAACAATTACTCTTGGTGCGCTTGGTACTGGAACATCACTTGATTTGAATACTTATACAGTACAAGGAGGTGATATATCCTTTGTAAGAGATACAACAGTACCTTTGAGTATGAACTATGCTGCAGGTAGTGAAGTTGTCCTTATGAAAGGTAGCATTACTGCTAAAAATGCAATAACATTGGAAGATATCAATGCTCTTGGATTCACAGGATCATTCCCTTCAAATGACATCTCAAAGATGTTCAGCACTATCTACCTTACTATCGGTAACTCAACATTCTCTTACAGTCCAACTACAGGAGATACTACGGCTCAGTTCTTAGGAAGTGCAACGGTTAATGGTACTGCACAAGTAAGAATGTATGGTACGCTTAGAGATACTGCTGGAAGCTCTAACATCAAATTCAATGACTTAAGACTTTCAGATTTCAACACCAAGACTTATGTTGCAAATGGTAACAACGTTACTATTTCTGGTGTAGGTTCTATTGCAGGAATACAAGTAACATCACAAGCAGCTACACTTAACGTCACAAGAACAGACGGTCTTGGTAATACTGCTATATCAGCAGGATCAAACGGTGTAACTGTTTATGGTTTGAAATTATCATCAGATCAAGGAAATGGTGTAAGTGTAAGTAATCTAGTACTTAATATCGCTGGATATTCTACAGGATACACAAACAATTCTTATCTGACATTGTACATCAATGGAGTTGCTATCCAATCAAAGACAGTAAATGCTAATACCATTACCTTTGATGGATTCAGCAAGACGCTTAATCCAACTACTCCAATGGATGTAGTAGTGAAAGCTGACTTCGTAGATACATTCAGTACATGAACATTCCAGGTAAAGTTATCTAGCTTGAATGCTTATGATTCATTGACATCAAATGCTGTAAGTGGATATTCTAAACCAGCAGGAGCGGTGTTCACCATCGGTTCAGCTGTTGGAACATTGGCTGCAAGCAACAATAATCCATTGTCTACATTATTATTATCTCCATCTACCGCTCAAAAGGTGACTGCGTTCAAACTCAGCGCAACTAATGACGGGGTAAGATTGTATGATGTAACATTGACTGGATCATTTGCTGGATTGAGTAACTTCAAGATCACAAACGATGCTGGAACAGTTATCGCTACCGCAACTACAATAAATGGCGCTACAGGCGTAGTATTCTCTCAGATCAGCAACGCTCCAGTTGTTGCTAAGGACACTTCAGCTAACTACTATGTCGTAGCTGATGTAGATAGCAGCACAAACGGAGGACCTGTATACATTAACGTTGCTTTGGCAGGAACTAATATTAAGTGATCAAATGGTACTACTATCGGTATCGGCGGAGCTAATGTAGCAGGAAGATCTCATGCTATCTCAGAAAACACATTAGTATTAGCTATGGCTCTTAATCCAAGCAAAGCTCTTACTACAAGCGCTTTGAGATTTACAGCAACAGCAGCTGGAAAGAATAGCGTGGAAATAACTGGTCTTACATTCAACAACACATTGGCTGGTTACACAGGAGCTAATCATCTAGTTGTTTATAAAGATTCAATCGCAATTGCTAATATCGCTTATTCATGAGCAACTGCAGGTGGTTCAGTTACCTTAACAGCTAATAATGTTGTTGATGCTGGAGCTACTGTTAACTATATCGTTGTAATAGAATGAGCATTAGTTGATTCTGCGGCTTATACAACAGATCGGTCAGTATCTTTGACTAACGTAGCATTTGGATGATTGGTTTGAGCAACTTACAACAATGTAGGTGCACTTCCATTCACATCAACAAAATAGTTAACAAGTAATTGTTTACTATCATACTTCCACTCTCGTGGAAAATAGAAAAACCCTGGCTGAAAGGCTGGGGTTTTTTTCTATAAAACGCTCTTGAAATAGGCTATTGCTTATATATAAGAACACTAAATTTTATATTTACTCCTTAGATAAATATGAAAAAATTCCTAAAGTCTATTTATATTGTTTTACCTATCTTCGTGTGTCTAGGGCTTATGTTTTGGGTGAAACGGAATAAGGATGGGATGATTAAATTCTCAAACACTATTGTGGTGATGAAAAATTATGATCAAGATAAGGAGTTATCTCTAGAAGATAGATTGGCATTTGAATCGAATGTGAAGAAATATACTGACCTAATCCTGAACTTCAGACCAGGAACCGGAACCAAAGAGATTAATCTCGGGAATGGCATCAAGGGAATAGCTAAAGTAGGTACAAAACCTGAGTCGAACCGATTTATCCAAAAAGTAAACAATCTTAAATCATTAGGAAGATATACCGATGCTGTCAGGACACTCTTCAGTATGGAAAAGTTATATGGTCCTGATGTACAGTTATGGAATGAATTCTGATCTCTCTATGAGGAAATCCATGAATATAATTATGCTATTCAATATTATCAAAAAATAATGGATGCTGGAAAAGAATATAGAGTCCTGGCGATTGAAAAGATTATCACGCTCTATATCGCTATGGGCGATGGTGAGACCGCAGGCAATCTCTATGTCCAGTACATCACCAAGGATGGCGGAACCAAACAGCCGGATATAGAGAAGCAGATCCAGAAATTGAATTTTCCAAGTAAGGACTAAGGGACAAGGAAGACAGGGACCAGGAACCAGGGAGATGGGGACCAGGAAGACAGGAATGAGGGACCAGGAACCAGGGACCAGGAATGAGGGACAAGGAAGTAGGGAATCAGGAAGACAGGGACCAGGGACCAGATACCAGGAAGATGGGGACCAGGAAGACAGGGAACAGGAAGACAGGAATGAGGGAATATTTCCCCTTCATTCTCTAACTCTTGTCTATCTTGAAAAACCAGAGAAAATGAATAGATTGGGGGTGATATTTATCTGCTAATAACCAATCATGGTAAATCTTACTGCAATCTATACCAAAGAAGCTGAAGGCTGATATGCAGTCGAGATATTGGAATTGCCCGGGTGTGTGAGTTACGGAAAAACTATGGAAGAAGCACAGACGATGATCAAGGAAGCTGCAGCTGGTTACTTGGAGGCACAGAAAAAAATAGGGACGAATATGAAAGATTTTTTTAATAAGGAAACATTTATTTCATCTGTCCCTGTGGCATATGAAACAGTATAAACCAGAAGAGATAAAAAAATTCTTGATGAAACATGGACGAGTGGAAACACATCAGAAACGAAGTCATTGTTATCTCTATAATCCTGAGACCAAGAAATTGACAACGATTCCTATGCATAGCAAAGATATAAAGACCTGAACATTGATGGCAATCCTCAGACAGACGGGACTAACAAAAGATGATATAGAATAGGGAACCGGGGACAAGGGAATAGGAACCAGGGAACAGGAACCGGGGAATAGGGAAGATGGGGAAGATGGATTCCGGCCGCAAACCGTAACGCCGGAATGAGGGAACAAGGAACCAGAAACCAGATACCAGATACCAGGGACCAGGAAGACAGGGACCGGGGACCAGGAACCAGGGAATAGGGGCCAGAAAGAAATGGACGTCATTGAGAGGATAAGCAATCCAGTACTGGATCGCCACACTTCGTTCGCGATGACAAATAATAAATAACTAATGCTGAATTATATAAAGGTTCCTCGTAGGGGAATTTTTTTTCTTATTTGTTGTAATTCTTTCTCCAAAAATTATATATCACTGACTTTAGCTCCCAACCAAATCCCTTCATGAAGAATCTTTTCCTGACTATATTTCTCCTCACCATGCTCATTCTCCCAAAAACTTTTGCAGAGACCTATACCCCAGAACTTCAAGACGCATATAGCTATGCTTATACTATAGGTATAACCACTCAGCAAACGATCCAGAGCGCCAATATGTATGGTTCCTTGATAAGGGCGCATATGGCCAAGATGATGGTCAATTATACCAAAAACGTCCTCGGTAAAGAGCCAAATACCTCGCTAGCCTGTAATTTCTCCGATATAGCAGGGGAGACTAAAGAGATGCAAGGATATATAAAAGCAGCTTGTCAACTAGGACTTATGGGGGTAGATATCACAAAATTTAGTCCTGGTGATGCAGTGAATAGAGCGCAATTTGGTACCGTATTATCTAGGGCGCTATATGGTGAGCTCTACAACGATGGTAGCCCATATTATCTCTTCCATCTGCAAGCCCTCCAGCAAGACAGTATTATGAAAGATATCTCTAAGCCAGAGGCATCCGAGCTCAGAGGCTATGTTATGCTTATGATGATGAGAGCTGGTGGCAAAGTCGAACAGACAACCTCCCAATGCGAAAGCGGTCAGATACAGCTCCTTTGCCTTGTTGGATCATATGATTGCCCAAGTGAGTGCCAACTCACAGACGATGTAACAACGAAAGCAGGGACATTGAATATAACAGTAGATACCTCATCTGCAGGAACGATTTCTGCCGGATCAAGATATGCTGGTGCAATCAGTGTCTCTTCAGACCAGGATATCCGCATAGCTTCCTTGGTATTTCAAAAAGTAGGGACCTTCACAGATGGATGGATAGAGGAGGATGGTGTACAGATAGCGACATTCTCCAGTAGTCCAACAGCGACTACGACTACAGCAATCTTTAGTCCAAGCTTGGTAATTTCACAAGGGGAATCCAAGGTGCTCCGTATCTTTATCAAAGGCGATACTGCTGCGGGTCAGGGAGTCAGTCTGTCCAGCAAATCAAGTATAACGTCATCAGCAAGTACAATCGAGGGGAAATTTCCGATGAAAATAGTGGAATAACATGGAGAATTGAGAATTGAGAATGGAGGTGAAAAGTGAGAAGGAGTTCCTCAGTATGGATTCCGGACGCAACAATGACGCCGGAATGAGGAACAGGGTGGAACTGGATTCCGGACGCAACAATGACGCCGGAATGAGGAACAGGGTGGAACTGGATTCCGGCCGCAACAATGACGCCGGAATGAGGGACAGGGTGGAACTGGATTCCGGCCGCAACACCCTCTCTTCCAATACTTAGCACGAGGGCATGCTTAACCCTTTGATTTCACAAAGGACAAGCGCCGGAATGAGGAACACGCCATTACCAGCTATATGGTATTCAGTATTAGTCTGGAACATAGTCCTTAGGTGGTTTTTTAGCTTGACATATATAATTGAATATATATAAAGAGTAAAACAAAAAAGAGCATGAAAAATCAAAAAAAAGAGTTTACATGGTAGAAGGAGCAATCCATTACACGATCTCTACGATCGGGATACTCGCAGGAGCTGGGGGTATTGTAGGATTCATCTATTATCGTCGTGAAAGGCGCTATCATGATCAGGCCGATCTGACGCATTTTATGATGAAATTGGCCCACGATTTCTCTACGGGGTGGAAGAAGAATCTCGAGGAAGATAAAGATATCCAGGAAATCGCTGATGCGATGAATGAGTGGATGAAAACGTCCATCGACGAGAAATTCAAGCGCTTATTGCATACCTTGCGCTATTTCCCGGAGGAGTTGATGACGTTCACTATTAGAGATCCCATTACTCAGAGATTTGTGAAGACGATGACAGATGTTATCCATGACCTTCACAAGAAACGAAAGCGGAGACGCACTCCCGTGGAAAAACTCAATCAAAAGTTTTTCAACCAGACTCACCGGTTTGTCTTGGAAGAACTGGAAAAAAAAGAAGCCGAGCTATCGCAGGCCCAAGAGCGATAGGACTATTCAATGAATGAACCCTCGGGTATGTACCGGGGTTTTTTTAAAATGAGAGAAATAAGGACCAGTTGCCAGGGACCGGGGAACGGATTCCTATTCCCTGTAGTCTTTAACTGTAGCTTGACTTATTCCTTGTAATAGGTATATACTATGATAGAAATAAAAAAACAAAAAAACAAAAAAATAATTCATTATGATTACAATTGAAACACAAGGATACGTGATACTAGGTATCATCGTAGCCATCGTAGGCATTTCCGCATATGCGGTCTGGCTGAGCAAAAAATGCAGAAAAGACAGAGAACTTTTACGAGGATTTCTGAAATCTCTCTCAGAATCACATGAGGAAACATGGAAACTCCATACACTGTATGGGTCATCCAAATCCGAAATCGCAGAGGTCATGTACACCCATATCAAGAAGGACATGGAAAAGAAATTTAGGAAACTACTTGCAGAAATGCGTAACTTCCCTTCACGAGCATTTATGTTCTTCAGTAAAGAGCCAGCGACCAATAGATTTATAAGCATTATGTTTGATGTTATCAAAGCATCATTTGGACGATGGAAGCATGAAGGTATATCTCTCGATGAGCTCAGTATGGATTTTATGGATGATGTCCGTGCAGCACTCAATCAGGAGCTGGAGAAGGATGAAAAAAAATATCGCCATTGATAAGGCGATCAGGAAAATAGTCAGAACCCTCGGTTATATGCCGGGGTTTTTTTAAATGAGGGAAAATGGGGAACCAGTGACCAGTTGTGTAACATACTCGTGTATCTAAAACCAAACCGGAACATAAAGCGGAACGCATATATTTTTCTAAAGGGGGTGCTTTTTGCCCTCATGGGGCACTTCTTTTAAAAAAAGAAGCAAAAAAAACCCTCCGAAGAGGGACGAAAACAAAGAGTGAATTTTCAATTACAACAACTATTCCTTTTGTGCGATTGCAACAACTATTCCTTTTTTGTTTGCTACAAATTCCACTTCATCTCATTCCTTGAAATCAAAAAAATCAATATCAATACTTTTTGCTATGACATTTTTTTTATCTGAATTATTTGAAGTAATTACAATGTTTGCTAATGAAACATCTTTGTCCTTGGTAATAGTTTTAATTATTCCTTGTTTTATTGGAATAGCTTCATCGTTTACTTCGATGTATTTTACAGGTTCACCATCTTTGTAGTCCGAACCAAAACTTTGCACATAAATATCTCTTCCCCCATCATTTGGAAGAATGAATCATTCTCATTTCATTCTATTAAAATATCTCCATGTTCCTTCATGGATAGAAAACATTTTAACTTCCAACAGTGCTTTATCAATTTCTTGTTGAGGAGAAAGTGCTTTTACAAGTGAACTTTTTGTTTTTTTTGTAATTTTTTCTGACTTCTCTGTTTTTTTATTTTTTCATTCATTAATTTTATTAATTTGATTTGTTTTTATGATGATATATTGTACAAAATAAAAGGGTTCACAAGTAAACAATGTAATTATAATCAGAATTGAAAAAAATACAAATTTTAGAGAGACTTTTTTTGAACAGTTGAAAAAGCAAAATTAATCGGTATTCTCTCAATAACAAATAAAGAAAAACACCCCCTTTAAAAAAGAAAAATATATGCTGATTTTATAAGATATACTCGTACGGTTACACAACACATCCAGTCTGAACATGCAAAGAAATGCGCACGTCAGACAAGGATGAAACGTTACCAGTGATGGTTGCCAGTACTGGTCCCTAATCCCTGAGTCCCTTCCAAGAAGATATCATAAATCAAAAAACACTTTTGTAAAGCGGAAATATTTGGTGATTTGGACAGGAAATGCTGTCAATATCACGAAGCAGCAGAAAATATTCAAAACAATAGGAACACTGGTTTCTCTCGATAATTAGCTGTCGACATCGACAGATATATGCCAAAACATCACAAAAATGGCGTCCCGATGTCGTTGAAAAAACAGCTTCGAACAGCATAAAAGATAGCGTTTTGACAAGCGTTTTTTTGATATAGAAAAAAGTAAAAAAACGGATCAAAACGGAGACAAATCGACGAGTAGTTTATATGGTTTTCGGTATATGGAGACGGTATTTGAAAAGCTACGCTATCACGGAACAAATGTATACAAACATGCGAAGAAGCACCACAAAAAATACTTGGTGGGGGCTGCATGATTTTTTTGATTAGTCAAATTATTCACCTTCCTGCTTGTAGGTATAGGAGGATTTACGGCTACCCGAGCATTTCTTTTGGAGGGGTCACCAAGCATACCACATTGCGTTTTCGTCATCAATGCAGGTGATGTTGTAACACAGTCCTCAACAGTAAAATTAGATATCGATTGCCCAGAAACGATAAGGATGAGATTTGCAGATGCTCAGGAAGCGCTTGCATCAGCTCAACGAATGGATTTCATAAATCCCGTAGAGTGATGGAAGCTAGCTGGGCTTTCAGGCACCAATAGCGTCTACGGAGAATTTGATGATGGATCGAGTACTGTTATGGCAAATGATGATATAGAGCTTGAGCTACTACCGAGTGATTGAGTAGAAACGATGCCGCCGATAGTGCCCGAGCTAGTACCGAGTACCTGAACGAGCGAAACACAGATACCACCCGAGCTTTCAGGAGAACTACCATCAAACATATGAATTCAGATTCCATCAATAACGCAACCAGAGCTTTCAGGAGAACTCCCATCAACTATAGGAATTCAGCTACCGCCGCCGGAGATTTTACCAGAGATACCAGTAGTTACCTGAGTGATCGAAGTCGCACCAAGGAAAGTCAGACGTTGAGAATCGTATACCATAGAGCAGCCAATCAGGGTAGATTCCGATTCACGTATCGTGTGATCGCTCACACTTTCAGGTATATCGAGCATCACCATCTCATGAGCAGATTGGAATGGACAGCTCTCAGCTCCACAAGTAGTGGATCATACTGACCGCAACGCTGCAGCATCACGAAAAAAATGACTTTCCCTAAAAGATAAGATTATCCAGACCATCAAGGTGGGAGAAGAGTTAGCACAGCTCATCCCTAACAAAGGATCATACGGGGTAAGTGTCGAAGTGTTAGAGGGGAAGGTAGGGGAGCAATTTAATATCAAACAATCGCCAGATGGAGAGATCTGGAAAGATAATTTTTTGCAGAAGACATGTGTGTTGGATGTAGATCTGATGTGTAGTTTCCAAGCGAAGAGACTGGGCTATTTTGCGGTGCTACAGATATGAGCTGAGCAATTGACCTATCTCAACGATACATTTTGGGAGACTAATCCTACAAGCGAAGCAATCATTGCCAATCTTTTCGGTGATACGAGATCTCCAAGTCTGTATACGAGCAACCGGTCCTCATGAGGAGTATGCAATCCAGCTTCTATCAATATCGAATATCTTTCACCAGCTACCTTTGATCTTACGACAACAAAAGCAAATACGATATATGTCCTAGCATCATGAGCATATAACATTTCTACACCTATCGTGATTTCATGAGGATGTAGTGCTATTATCGGGCAAGGGAAGGTGAAGCTTTCATCAAATAATATATTGGATCATTTTATAGATATCCAAGCATCAAGGGTAATTCTGGATAATCTGAGCATCAAGGGAAATATTAAGAATCAGCAATCGATATTTGGAATCTTAGCGGATAATCAGAAAGATATCACGTTCAATAATCTGGAGATATTCAATGTGTACGATGCAATCAAGCTATCGCATACGGAAAATATACTCCTGAGTAATTCCAAGATACTCAATGTAAATAGAGGTATCAACCTTGAAGAAGCACAAAACACGATTTTGGATTCGATGTTGGTATTTAATGATACGGAAGGATTGATAGTGCAGTGATCAGAGAGGATAGCTATCAACAACTCGCAATTTTTCAACAATAATGCATCACTGGAGATAAACAATTCTACCTGAACCATCATCAACAATAGTGCGATATATTCGAGTAAGACATGATTGGCGATAATGCAATCCAATGACACAATCCTTAATAATATCAGTATGTACAATAACGATCAGATAGCACAAATTTCCTGATCAAATATCAACTATCAGGGAGTATTGAAAATATTTGCCAATTCCTGAGAGAACGATGTGGCGGGATATGGTATCCAAGGAGGGAAGAAGAGTAAGAAGAGTGGATATGATTTTATGAAAGGAACGATAGAGACGAGAAATATCAGCTGAAATCTCTGTAGTCGGTCATCAAATCTTGAGTATACTATAGACGGTATAGTAGGTGAGGTAACATTACAAAAAAATTCTGTATCAATGGCTTGCGATAGAAGATGAAGAATAGCAATCGGAATGATTACAGAAGTAATATGATATATATATTGAGCCAACGTACCAGCACAGGCGCCTACGGTATTGTATAAAGATAAGACCAATATTGTAGCTTCGAATGAAGGATACGATACATGATTATCGTTAGGGAAGATGGAAAGTGAGATGCCTACGAAGGTGATGTTGCCGTCTCAAGCGGATAGTAAATCCATAGAAGCGCAGTTGAGCGATAGCGGAAAGTTCAAACGCACAAAAGATGGGAAGACATTAGAATGATCATCGGCACTAGATCTCTCGAAATCGAGAGGTAAATTATTGGTACCTATAGTCCACACGTCAGATGCAGCAGTACAGACAGACAAAATAAGTGTCAGGTATCCAGCAGGAACAATTATAAAATCAAGAGGTAAGAACTATACATGAACGATCAAAACCCCTACCTACGAGAAAGCAGGGGATGTAATAAAACAATCTAGTGTGATGTATACGGGTTTGGATATTATTTCATTAGGAGACAATAGTAATTCGATAACCTTTGAGGATGAAAACGGAAACACTACAGAAGTGGAAGTAGAAGTAGAAGCACCAAGATGAAGGACGTATGCAGGCAACAAGCAGCACTTATTATATTCAGAAGATAATGGTATGACGTGGAAAGAATTTGGTACGATACCAGTCATTGATTTATGAAATGGAAAGAAATGAATCAAGTTCAAGACTAGCCACTTTACGCAATATGTAAATGGAGGCAGCTGGTTCGATACCCTATGGCCAATAAATGAACAACGAGTACCAACATCCTATACTGTCCGCCGGAATGGATATTTTTATCAATCCGCAGTTTTAAACAGGGTAAGACTTGATGATGGTGATATTGTTAGTTATTTATCTGGTACAACAAACGTGCAATACTATACCTATAGTCAGGGATATCCACCTGCTGCAACAGTTTCCTGGGATCAGGCATTTCGGTATGTAGAAGCAGAAGATATATATGATGGAAAGCGGAATAGTAGTGCCACTGTAGAAAATTTTAATATAGACATTAATAATCCAACAGTAAGTTTTTGAGGATCGACTCCAGCATCATGAAGTACGCAGACAGCGAGTTTTAATGTGTATTTCACGGACAGTGATACTACATCACCCATAGGACCGTGTTATTATACTGTATATGACAACTGAACCAGTAGATGAACAACTTCTAGGACATGTAATAGTTCTGTATCAGTTACGGTAGGAGCTTGATGATGCGCAACCAATTGAGCCAATACATGCCGTGTAACGACCTATAATCAAGATGCTGCCTGAAATCAGTCGACCACTATAGATAGATATTTCACTATTGCACCAGCAGATTCCACGCCACCTACCGTGAATCCTGCATATATAAGTGCAAATGGATGAGCGACTTATGGAAATTATTTCAAATGATCGATATTTGTTAGTGCTACCGGTTCAGATAATGTAGGAATAGTCAATGGCTATTTTAATTCTTGATTATCTAGTTGGTCGACAGCATTTGGTGTTTGAGGCATTCCTACAAATACAACTTTTAATTATGGTATAGCTCCATGAAAAAGTATCACTGTAGCTTTTGCTGGGGAAGATGCTGCTGGTAATCGCTGAACCTGAACTGCTACAACATATACCTATGATGCGACCGCACCGGCGGAAAACGCATTTCTCGTCAATGGATCAAGTAATGCAATAGTATCAGGAGGATCATTTAACGTATCACTGTCATCGCTATGATGAACAGAAGCATGAGTAGGATTATCGCAGATGCAGTTTAGTTGTGACAATGCCAATTATACAACTCCACAGACCTATGCGACGACAGCGACATTCAATGTAACGGGAGCAGCTGGAGCAGGATGTTCGACTACGCAATGAACGAGATATGTCTATTTCAAATTAAGTGATTGGTTGGCGAACACATGAAATTCATATTGATTGTGATTTCTATATGACAGTATTGCACCGACAGTGACTCAGGTGACAGCGGTACCTAGCCCTACCAACGACAACACCCCGAATTATACATTCGCCAGCAATTCAACAGGAACGATAATATATGGAGGAAGTTGTAGCTCAGCGACGACGACGGTGACGACATCAGGAAACAATACTATCTCTTTCAATACCTTATCGGATGCGACCTACAGCAATTGTACAATTACGGTGAGGGATATCGCAGCAAACACAAGCACGCCATTGAGTGTAAATACATTTACGGTAGATAGTACGCTACCGGTAATAGGAGCTATCAGTATGACCGCGGCGTGATGAACAGTATACTGAACATTTTTTAAGTGATCTATAAACTTACAGGCCTCAGCGACCGATGCATCAAACTCGATTTCATGTTGGTATACAACCAACGGATCACGAGCAAGTTCAACAGCAGGATGACGATCTGCAAACACATGTTCTGGATCTTCGATTTCTCCAGGAGCAACTATCACGGCGAATTTCAAGTGATCAGATCCTTCCAATAATACATGATATGGAACGACAGGAACATTTACCTATGATGTAACGGTGCCAGCATTTTCAAGCAAGACAAGCTTTCCTGCCCAATGGTATAGTGGAGGTAATCTACCTTATTCTGCATTTTACTATAACGATGTATGAGTATGACCAACAACACCAACATTGGTTACCTGATGTACAATTACTACGGAATGAGCGGCAGCTACATGTAATTTTGCAAGTGTAAATGTCTGTGATTATCTAGGCAACTGTAATACCGCAGGTGTGACCTCAAATGGTGCGCAAGTAGATTTGACACTGCCATATATAGTACAAAAGACAACATATACAGCGAATCGATATAGTGGAACACAAATATCCACATGGCAGTATGCCGATGCATTAGCAGGATTAGCTTCAGTTTCAGGAACCTGATGTACAATTAGTACGGAATCAGCCACATCGACCTGTAACATAACACCGACCGTTATAGATGCTGCATGAAATAGAACCTGAGCGACGCAGACATCTAATTCTATCAAATTGGATACGACGAAACCAGTTACGTCATTCATCTCAGGAACAACCCAGAATTGAACATTTAGTCTGTCTATTACAGATTCAGACGCATTATCATTGGTAGCATCATGTTATGTGAGAATTCTGAGCGGAACGACGGTGACATCATGATGGACGGCAAGAACGTGTGGAGCTACGATAACCGTACCAGCTGCCACTTATTGTCCAGCCAACGGAACGAACAATTGTACGGTAGTAGCATATTCGATAGATAATGTGGGAAATACTTCAACATTTGCAACATGATCCTTTTCTATGAGTTACGTTATTACTCCACCGACGGTGACGACGTGATATATCTATTCATGAATAGTTTGAACAAACGGGACAATAGGATATTATAAATGAGTGATAGATATCAGTGGAAGTGTGAGCGAGACGGTAGCGTTAGCTACCTGAACATGCAAGTATACGACATGAGCATCATGGCTAACTGCTGCATATTTATGAACGAGTATGGCAGGCTATTGCTACGCAACATGATTGAACTTTACGACGACCTTGAATATCAGATTCAGTATCCAGAATCTGGCCTGACTATTGACGACGTGAGCGACAGGTACCTACGTGTATGATGGTGTCTGACCGAGTGCACTGAGTCTGACAGCACCAACGAGTGGGCAGTACTTAGGTACGTGAACGGTAGCATTACAACGGTGATCAGGAACGGATGCGGGTATAGGGATGAGCGGATATGTATATCAAGTATCGACATGATCAGCATTTACGCTGATAGCGAGATCATGAACAGTAGTGATGAACACCTGAGCGACAGTGACGTGATTGGTAGATGGAATATATTATCGGAGAGCATATGGCTACGATGATTTAATGAATACATGAGCATGGAGTGCTACAGGAATCTTTTATGTAGACGCTACGGCGCCAACGGTAACTACATGATCTATCTATTCATGAATGGTAGGCTTCAATGGTACTCTACAATATTACGAT
>CAYXBC010000043.1:0-28308 GCA_964463255.1 uncultured Candidatus Peribacteria bacterium
ACCATAAAGAGTGCCAGTCAAAAAAGAAAAAAAATGATCTCTTGAAACATATGAAAAAATTATTATCCATAGAGCAACTTTAGTGCTAACAAACTAAATCATGGCTCTGAGAATCTGACCCTTCGATCCTATCGGATTGATGTTGAACGTCCTGAACGCCTTGATGGCCAAAAACCTGCTTTCCAAAGATGAAGTCAAGAATATCATAAGGGATTCCTTACCACCAGAGATGTCTCTGCAAGAGAAAGAGAATTTTTTAGATAATCTTTTTTTGCCCGATGCCGGATCAACTCAACAACCCAACTCCCAGCCAGCTCCAACCCAGCCCTCAGCATAAACAGGGGCACAGTCATCCCACCACAAACACAAGGAGTGAAATCCCGCAGAATTTCAATATGCCTTTTCTCAAAGACCAATTATCCTACAAGGCACAAAAAGATATCACCTGACTCAGAAAAAGACGAGGGAACCGACTACTCGTCCTGATTATCTGTATTGTCTTGGGAAACATCATCATCATGGCACTGATTGGAAGGAATATCTTAACCTACAACGGCAGCTCTACCGTCATCGCTTTCGTCTCCGAATCCGTCCTCCAACTCTTCTGACTCTGTTTGGTAGTGGTGAAGTTTTTGTTTGATAAGGAGAGTATGAAATAAGAAAATGACAAAAGCTCACTGACGTGAGCGATAAAAAGACAAAAAAGAAACACATAAGACTATTGTCATCCTGAGCATGCCTGCCACAGGCAGGAAATGTATTGATGAAATATATATCCAGAGCATTGTATCTGGCTTGATCTTTTTATCTAATATATTTGCGTCAAGGTAAAAATATTAGTCGTGGGGTTTGGGGGCACGAAAAGTCCCCTACGAGGATAAACCCTCATTCGAGGATAAACCCTCATTCGAGGATAAGCCCTCATTCGAGGACAAGCCCCCTAAGGAGGATAAACCCCAAATAAAAGTAACCCAAGCGGAGCACGTGAAATGTATAAAAAAATAAAGCCTCACCAGAAGTATATGAGGCAGTCTAGTATAGACCCATTCTGTCAAAAAAAAGATTGACAAAAGTGGTGAGATTGCTATACTCTTCGTAGAGGTAATTTATCCGTTAATAAAAAGAAGATGGCAGAGAATGACGCGATAGCGATGTTCGAAGGGAAGAAGATCAGGAGGATATGGGATAAGGAAAGAGAGAGACGGTATTTTTCTATAATCGACATCATCAGTATATTAACAGATCAGGATGATTATAAGAAAGCGAAGAGTTATCGGACAACGTTAAAAAGTCGTTTAAAAGCGGAATGATCTGAGATGGTCACAAATTGTGACCAACTGAAAATAGCGGCTGCCGATGGAAAATTTTATAAAACTGATGTAGCAGATGTGGAGACGGTTCTTCGTATAGTGCAATCCGTGCCCAGCAAGAAAGCGGAACCTATAAAATTGCGGCTCGCTAAAGTAGGATACGAGAGGATGCAGGAGACGGTAGAACCTGAGATATCACTCAATAGAGCCAGAGACAATTGGATGAGATACGGTAGGAGCGAAAAACGAATACAACAGAGGATGATGTGACAGGAGACGAGGAATAAGTTGACCGATTATCGGAGGCATCATGAGGTAAAATCCGGCGATGAATTTGCAGTTTTGACCAATATCATCCATCAGGAACGGACAGGAATATCAGTCCACGAACACAAAATATTGAAGAATCTCACCAGACAAAATCTAAGGGATCATATGAGCGAAGCAGAGCTGATTTTCACCGCATTGGCAGAGCTTTCGACGAGACAGATAGCCGAGACGGAACAATCTAGTGGTCTGGAAGAAAATAAACAGCCCGCAAAGAAATGAGGGAAGATAGCGAAAGATGCGAGGAAAGCACTCGAAAAGAAGACATGAAAAGATGTGGTGACATGAGCAATTTTTCTGCCGACAGAGATGTTCGATGATATGGATGAGGAATCTAATCTCTATGAAAAATATAGATAATCTCACCTTCGGATATACAGCAGTTGCAGACTTACCAATCAAAGTGCCTAGAGATATTATTTTTATAAAAAAATACATGAACATCCTCAAAGACCTTAGAATTCAACTCCAGAAATCGATAGACCCGCAATCCCAAAAAACCTATGCCCGCTTCTTCAAAGAGCCGGTAAAGTTTTATGGTATCCCGAGTGCTACGCTCAAAAAAATAGCTAAAGCGAAACGGAAAGATATCAAAGATTTGGATAAAGAAACCATTTTCTGACTCTGCGAGAACCTATTCCAATCCGATTATTGCGAAGAATCTTTCATCGCATCTGACTGGACCTACCAGCTGAGAAAACAGTTCCAACCAGAGGATTTTGTAATCTTTACGAGATGGATAGCACAGTATATCAACAACCGAGCAAAGTGCGATACCTTCTGTAATCATACGATAGGTGACTGTATAGAGCAGTACCCGAGTGCTATCGCTCAGCTCAAACAGCGGACAAAATCAGGAAATAGACGAGTCAGAAGAGCGGCGGCGGTGTCATTGATCATCCCTGCAAGGAGAGGAAAGTTTCTGGCTGATATCTTCGAGATTGCTGATAGTCTGCTCATGGATGAGGACGATATGGTCCAGAAATGATACGGCCGATTGCTCAAGGTTGCGAGCCAAGCGCATCAAGAAGATGTCTTCGCCTATGTGATGAAACATAAAGCGAAGATGCCGAGAACAGCATTGAGATACGCGATAGAGAAGCTGCCAAAAAATTTGAAAGCACAAGCGATGAAGAAAGAAACGATAGGGTAGAATGATAGCAATAAATATGAAGAGTATATCAGTCATATTATTTTTAATGAAAGACTTGACTTATATATAGAAATATGTATATGTATTTATATACATTTTTACTTCTTCATAGGGTATCATGGAAAACATAGAAAACAAGAAAATATTGATAGTAGATGATAATAATATATGTAGAATATTAACCCAAAAATTTGTCCAATCTGCTTGAATAGACAAAAGGAATATTGTCGTAGTAAAAAATGGTTTTGAAGCAGTAGAAAGCGCAACAAAACAGTTGTTTGATGTGATTATTATGGATATAAGAATGATAAATATTAACGGTATAGAAGCCTCAAAAAGGATAAAATCTCATTATAATGAAAACCCTCCCAAAATAATTGCCTATACTGCTGATGTATTTTTGGATCAAGAAAAAGATTTACAGGTATTTGATGCTATTTTATATAAACCAACCAGCAAAGAGGAGTTTACCAAGACATTATTAGACATGATGAGCAATCAAGACGATAAAAAAATAGATGAGGAATAAGAGATAAATAATATTTTCTCTAGGTGTCAAAAAATAGTTTGACAATGAAACGGTGATAAGTATAAGGACTATCACGAGTCATATTTTTTTTTATTCATCAGGTGATAGACGAGATGTTAGAGATCAAAGATCTTACAGAAGACGAGAAAGATAGTTACAAAGAAGTCTTGGAAAAACGAAAAGATAATCCAGATGCTCTCCATTTTTTGAAACTCTTGGATGAAGGAGATGAGTGTTGTTTTCTGACAGGGAAAGCCGGGACAGGAAAATCTACCCTGATAAAAGATCTGATACAGTTTTGTAAAGAGATAGGAAAATCACCGCTGGTGCTCTGATCAACAGGGATATCAGCACTCAATGTCGGAGGACAGACCGTCCATTCCTTTTTTTCTTTGGGCATAGACAACGTCTTCCCCGAAGAGATCAAACCCTATCTTATCGACAAAAAAAATAAAAAATACAAACTCAAGAAAAGCAAGATACAGACACTACTCAACGTACCATTCATTATCATCGACGAGATTGGTATGGTGAACGCCAACACTATCGACTGTATAAATCTGTTGATGAGATATTATCTGGCCAAAGAGAGGGGAGATGAAAGTCTGATGAAACAACCATTTGGAGGCAAACAGATGATATTTGTCGGTGATGTCTTCCAGTTGCCGCCGGTGAGCACCCAAGAGCGAAAATATAAATTTGGATACACCTATGAGAGCGAACGATTTTTTGATTCAAAGACCTTCAAAACAGGATTGACCTATACGACCATAGAGCTCAAAAAAAATTATAGACAGGGAGAGGATACATATTTCTGAGAGATATTGGATGCTATTAGAAATGAGACGATCTCGCAAGAACATATAGATACCCTCAATAATCAGCTCGGCACAGCAGCCATGGATACGATTCTCTTATCGACCCATAGAGGCAAAGTCGATGAGATAAATATTAAAAAAATTGCACAACTTCCAGGCCAAGAATATATCTACGAATGACGGACCGACGGATTTTTTCCTGATACTATGAAGAAGGCGGACCCGATATTGAGACTCAAAAAATGAGCGAAGGTGATGATGCTGACCAATGATGTGTTCGGAAAATGGATCAACGGATCTATGGGGACCATCAAAGATCTGGGAGAAGAATATGTCGACGTGCAGATAGGTGGAGAAGTAGTTACCGTGACATCAGAATCACGATACAACAAAGAGATTACCGTTTCCAGCAAAGGGAAAATTAGCGAAGAGATACTGGGGACCTATGATCAATATCCGCTCAAACTCGCCTATGCTATCACGGTTCACAAATCCCAATGAATGACCTTTGAAGCATGTAATCTTGATCTCTACAACACATTCACCTGAGGACAAGCCTATACCGCATTAAGCAGATCCAAGACATTAGCAGGTATTACCTTGCTCAACAAAATAGAAAAAAGACATCTGTTCTTCCATCCATCTATCAAACTCTTTATCAACAACACCCAAGCTTCATCCCCAATCCACCAGAAAGACCTCACCGACTACATCAAGCAATTTATATAAATAATAAATAATAACCGTTAAAACGTTGAAGGTTAAAACGTTGAAGGTTAAAATGTTGAAGGTTAAATAAAGAATGCTACTTTGTCATTTCGAGCAAATATTTTATCATGTGGAGCAAATATTTTGTCATTTCGAGCAAGGTCGAGAAATCCCTTGTCTTGTTAAGCGATTTCTCCATTCCACTTCATTTCAGTCGAAATGACAGGGATAAATAATAAATTTTATCACTCAGCATGTATCATGGTCCACAAAATCCAAACTTCCGGGAACAGCTTTCTCAGTCTAGAAGTTAAAATATATAAGTCTGAGCCATCATTGATCATGAGCAAAGGTGAGACAACCTTGATATTCAATCAACAACAAACGAGCGAGCTCAACGCTCTCGTGCAAGCTATCGACCCAGCTACTATCGCGCTCAAAGAATATGGGAGTATCAGAAAATGAACAAGTACCTACAAGGTATCAGCCAGTGCATTCAGAGGTATCAAAAGTTTCCAGATAAGAGAATGGCTGGTCTCTCCAACCTATAGTGGTTTCGGCAAACAAGGGATTTCACTCCCCACCTACAAAATCAAAGAACTACAGATGCATCTCACCAGCATAATGCAAGAATTCGCCACCACCCCCTCATCCTAAGATAACAACATCGCATGAGCTACACCACGTCATTCCGGCCGCAAAGGACAAGCCCTCATTCGAGGACAAGCGCCGGAATGAGGTGAATGAGTAAACTATTGATTCCTTTTAGATAGAAGGCAAAAATCCCGCAAGTGCAGGATTTTTTTTAGAAAGTGATGTTCTTTTAGTCTCTACTTTTATGCTTAGTAGCATATTGGATTTTTTTATGATTCTTATTTCCATCGGTGTATCCATGAGTGTCATGATTAGTAACTGTGCATGGTGAAACAGTATGACATGGAGTACAGGTACCGCACGTCGTACATGATGAACAGGTACTACAGGTGACGGTTCATACGCATGATCGTCCGTCAGGACAGGTAGGAGTAGTGGGACATCCGCTCGTACACGCTTGCATTACAGAGAAACTAAGTGCTACGGTGATCAATGATCCTAAGAGTATTTTTTTCATGAGGACAAAAAAAAGAAGTAAAACTTACCAATCTCTTATAGTCAAAAAAGGAATAATGTAAAGTGGAAAAATACCGTACAAAAAAAAGTAATCAAAAATTTGCAAAATTTTAAAGTTTGGATATAGTTAGGTCCTTTCGGATTTTTTTTTATTTTTTTTGTTTTTGTGTATGGTAATGTTATATTCGACGAAAAAGCGGTTAGGAACTATGCTTGTAGTAATGATGATTTTTTGTTTCATTATGATATTTGGGTATCCTATATTGTATAATTATCCTTTTAATGCACAATTCACGTATTTTGATTTCGTGATAATAGATTTCCAGAAAAATTTCCCCTTGCAGCCCATCACGTTTTTGATGCCGCTTATGGGGCTTATCTATCTTATAGTCGTAACGAAGACGAGCAAGATAGTAAAAGCAATAAGGGAGATGATAGGATATCTGACACTAATATTTTTGTGTTTGTTATTTTATTATCGGATATATACCGTGGGGTCAAAAAATAATTTCAAGTATAAATATCATGCCTGTGCGATGTCCGAGGTGATAACCAAGCATCCCGTTGATTACAAGACATGATACGATATTTTGGATTTTGTGACAGGCGAATAGGGGAGGAATGCTTGAGAGAAGTAAAATATACTCCTTCGGATGTGCGGAGGTTTTTTTATTGAAAACCATAGCATTTTGGATACACTCTCATCATCACGAGGAGTTCATACACAGAATTTTTCTATCACATGCACTGATATCAGACAGAATAAGGTGAATTTTATCCCTTTTCTCGCTGCCCATGACGTTGCATATCGATTTCCCGGACTATAGCTGTTCCTCATGTAGGAACAAATATATTCCCTACCAGAAGAATTTTTCCTGTCCGTATTGCGGCACACCGAGTACCAAGTCGTATGACTTGATTCCTCAGATAGTCGCATCGCTCAATGTTCATAAGACAAATTATGGCAGATTCACGCCCAGTGCCCGATATTCCGGCAGTATCGCGGAACGTATCCAGATGATTGTCTTCCAGATTATGGATCTCTTGGACCATGATATGCAGCAGGATCCATCACTCAATGAGGAGCAACATCTTATTGCCCTTATCGAATCCAAACTCTCCTCTCGGAACGACAAACCTACCGAAGACTACGTAAAAGATATTATCCTGGCTTCCTACAGACTCTATAAATCCAAGGATATCGAGCCAGAAATCATCGACCCCGAAAACCCCCTCTTCGATAACGAAACGATTCTGAGATAACTACATAATGTGGAAATATGGAGAATAATCCCCCACGAGGACAAAAGAATGGAGAATTATTAATCTAAACAGCAATGCCAGATGCATGCTCGACACTTTCTGAATTCGAAGCAAAGAGAATGGACGAACTTCCATGGGTCCCACTCCGGAGTATTCCGGGGTGGGTTGGAAGTGAGATAGAAAGTTATTCTGGTTGAAACGACAGTTCAGATGATTTGCATCTAGCTTGATTTTTTTATCCAATATTTTTGCATCAAGGTAAAAATATTGGTCGTGGGGTTTGGGGGCACGAAAAGTCCCCTACGAGGACAAGCCCTCTACAAGGACAAGCCCTTTGACTTCGCAAAGGATAAACCCTCTACAAGGACAATCACCCTGGGAAGCAAAAAATATGTCTTCGAAGGAAGTCTAATCGGTAATGGAAGGGATGAAATTATATCAGGTAGAATGTCCGTCTTTGAAATATATAGTCAGATGATAGGATTCATATTTTACTGATTTTACTTCTTTCAGTTCGGTGATTTCATCGATGTATGGTTGCATGGTGGAGGAATCAGGACTGATATCTTCTTGTATGAGCGGCGCTATGATCGTATCGATGGCACTGATATAGGGGAGAGGACGCTTTGTTTCCGAAGCAATAGCATCCTTATTTCAAGGTCTGACGATGATGAAATAGCCTGCTAGGAGAAGCAGAACCACAGCTCAACCGAAAAAGAGATATTTTCTCATGGATGAGGGAGAGGATAAACTATGTTCTATACATAGAAAAAGTCATGCTGAATGCAATCCAAATCCATCTAAGAGGAATCAGTATATATTTTTATAAAGTATTCTTTGAGCATCGACCCCGAAAAGATATTAGCTGCTTGGATGGTGAGAGCAAAAAAAGCTTTTATTTCAGGCTATTTTTTGTATAGATAGACCAATGCATTTATCCTGTATACCATCCTATGAAAACAAAAAGATCCATCCCTATGAATTTTATCATGATCATTGCATCGCTAACTATAGCGCTCTCATGATATATCTTTGCAGGTTCCTATTCCGATGAACTCAAAGGTGCGTATGACTATGCCTTCAGTATAAAGATAACTACTCAGCCGACTATAGATCAATCGGATATGTATGGTAATCTCATCAGGTCTCATATGGCCAAGATGATGGTAAATTATGCTAAGAATGTTTTGGGTAAGACACCCAATACTCTTGTGCCTTGCGTCTTTGCAGATATCGACAATCAGACCGATGAATTCAAAGGATATATCAAAGAAGCTTGCCAACTAGGACTTATGGGTGTAGGTATGGTAGCATTCGAACCAGATACCCTTGTTACGAGAGCGCAATTCGGTACCGTACTTTCCAGAGCACTTTATGGCACCGGCAATGATAACGCAACTCCATATTATACCAAACATCTCCAAGCGCTCAAGACCGCTACCATTATGAACAATATTTCCGATCCTACAATAAATGAAGTAAGAGGATATGTTATGTTGATGATGCAAAGAGCAGCAAAGACATTAGGTCTAGATGGCTACGGCTACGGCCAGACCCCTGCAACCACCACAACCTGAACCACTACCACAAACTCGGGCGCTTCCAACGGCTATGGCTACGGAGCAAACTAATGTGGAAACATTGAAACATATAAAAAAGAGTCGGCCGATTGGCCGATTTTTTTGTACTAAGGAATTTAGAATTTCCCCATTCGAGGATAAAACAGGTGCACGCCAATACATGAAAGAAATTTTTTAAAGGTCGTCATTACCAAAGCGACTCACCTACACCGCCAGATGCACGCCGCGAGATAGTGAACAATTCTTGCATTGCATCTGGCTTGATCTTTTTGGTTGCTTTTTGCATCAAGGTAAAAAGCAACCCAAGCGGAGCGTTTAAATTATAGATGAAATATCAAACCACTGAAGCTATAAAGGAGCGATAAATTTGACAAAATAGCTATTGAGGAGTATACTTACTGTATATTTTATCCTCTATCCCTTGCGGATGAAAAAGGATCGTCCAACAAAAAAGAGTATCAAGAAGCTATCTCGGAAAGATTCTGAGTTCTTCAAACTAAGAGTCACTAGAAGTCCGATTTTTCTGATTCCCGTATTTCTGTTGGTGATTTTTTGATATCTCTATAGAGACGCATATGCCGCATATAGCAATGAAATGCAGACAGCATATCAATATGCATACAGTATCGGTATCACTACGAAATCACCAATAGATAAAGCTGATATGTATGGTAATCTCTTGAGATCACATATGGCCAAGATGATGGTTAATTTCGCAAAATATGTCGGAGGCAAATCGCCTGATTATACATTACCCTGCAAATTCACCGATATCGATTATGAAAAACCAGAACTCAAAGGATATATTATAGAAGCATGTCAGATGAGATTGATGGGTGTAGGAACATCACTATTCCATCCTAAATCACTGGTCACCAGAGCGGAATTCGGAACAATACTTTCCAGAGCAATCTTCAGTAGCCTGTATGATGGTGGTACTCCCTACTACGTAAAGCATTTGGAAGCGCTCCAGAAACTCGGCATTATGACCAAGACAACAAAGACTAGCGCCCCTGAAATCAGAGGTAATGTGATGCTGATGCTCCAAAGAGCCAGCATGATTATGTCTGCATATGGTTACGGCTATGGTTACGGCTATGGCTACTGAACATCTACAATCGATTAAAACAAAATTCCAAATATAAAAAACAAAAATCCGTCATTGAGTACGGATTTTTCTTATCTACAAAAATCATCACACCACGACAGGAAAAGAATGGAGAATTAAACTGGTATACAATACCAGATGCATGCCACGAGATAGTAAACAATCTAGAGATGAAATAGTTAAATGGAACGAGCCGACTGAGTTGGTAGGAAAGATATCGATAAAATAGTGATCCAGAGCATTGCATCAGGATTGATTTTTTTATCCAATATGTTCCTATCAAGAGAAAAATATTGGTCGTGGGATTTGGGGCACGACAAGCCATAATTCGAGGACAAGCCCTTTGACCTCGCAAAGGACAAGCCCTCATTCGAGGACAAGCCCTTTGACTTCGCAAAGGACAAGTGTCGGAATGAGGTGAATGAGTAACCTATGGATTCCTCTCGACTGCTAATTACATAATCACTTTCGCTAATTCATCTCACCAGTGCTTCGCCTCATCAACACTCGCTTCTCTATGTTTCGCGACATCAGGAAAATCTTTGGTGGCGATAATCTCGTTGTTGGGAAGCTGATCGCTCATATTGGTCAGGGTATGTTTTGCTTGTCCTTCATGCGTGCAGAAGAGTGCTATCTTTTTGTTGGTCAGTGGATACTGATGGAAGAAAGTCCTGAGTGCGGGAGCATAGGTAAATGCCCGGACAGGAGTTCCTATGATGATGAGGTCGTAGTCGCTGGGATTTTTGGCAAGGGGAGCAAGTTCCGGAAGCTCTTTCATAACCGCCTGTTTTCCTCCTCGGAAATACCTCATCAACTTGGAACCGGAAATATCTTTGATAGGGTGGAGTCTGAGGATGTCAGCATGGAGTGTTTGCTGCAATGTTTCAGCGATACTCTGGGTGTTTCCATCGAGGGAGTAATAGATAATGAGCGTCTTCATATCGTAAGAGAAGAGGATAAAACGATATGAGTATATCCAGATAGAGAGAGCTTTCAAGAATATATATTTTTCATTGAAAACGAAGCTTGCTTGATTATGCTACACGTACATCTTTATTCTGATTTGCTGTTATAGCCATGAGATTCGCTCAAGAATACGCCAAATATCTTACATTGTCTTTCAAAGAGATGTCATGAGCATATGGAGATGAGAAAAAAGAGGATGATGGAGATTATTTCGATTTCGATGATAATAAGAAACGCAAAGATGATGATGATGACGAAATGGATGAAGCAGAAGAAGATGATGAAGTTCTTTTGGTACAATGGAAGTGAGCCATAAAGAACGGATAGTGGAATGAATATTGCATGCTAATCATATATCTGCTTGTCGTGAGCAGATTTTTTTTAATCGTCAAGCAAGAAAATAGTGGATATGTACCTATATAATTCCAAGACGAAAAAACTAAAGAGTTGACATTATATGGGAAATATATATATAAAAATACACAAAAAAACAAAAAAATTTATGTATGAAAATTAATCTAATCAAAAAGAAGCAACACATGTACAACCTCAGTGTACAAGTGTTCAATGACATTACTCTCCTAAGGAGGGAAATGGCTCCAGCTGAGGGAGACGAAGAGAACGGATACCCTGAAAATGTCCGCTCCAAAGATCTACGTCCCCCCAATGTACTCCCTAAGGATATCCTTTCGCAGGGCACAGGCATGTGTGTGAACCTCAGGACGCTTTTCAAAAGGGATGTTATGAACTTTCATATCGGAATGCCTTCTACACTAGCAAAATTCTATGTCGATGAAAAAACAGTAAGAACAGAGATGCTGGGACATAGGACATCGCAGGAGAGCGAAGATATCGATCACAACAGGTTCGCCGGTTGTGTGACGTATTTCATTGACGATCAGGAAATCCATGCAGCAGTCGCAGGGCTCAAAAACAGCAACGAAGATGCAGCAGTCGCAGTCATACTTCTGGCCCAAGCTGTCGATGTGCCAATCGATGAAATAATTGACGACATCCAAAGCAATGGAGGACAATTACCCAAAGAGATCTTCCAGAAAGGACATTACCTCTATGAATTAGTAGAAAAGTATCGTCCTGCATAAAAGAATCACAACAAAAAAACAAAAAAACAAAAAAAACAAAACGATGAACACAGCGCAACAAGTAATGATGCTTATGCTCAAACTCTTCTATTATGATCAGTTCGAAGACAGTCTGACAGATGAAGAACACAGATTCTGCCGCAAGATAAAAAAAAGATTTGCGGGAAAAGAATTTACGTTTGATCATACAATCAGCGGGAAACTGATCCTAAGATGGCATTCCATATGTGATATCACGATTGCATGTTATGTATCCAAATCCGGATTTCAGTTTTCAGAACCGGAAGCGTATAAGCCCAGTACAAGAAATATGAAAGGGCCAGTGAAAATGTATTTTCACCCAGGAGATACGAGACATGAAATAGTGGAGCACGAAATCGAGGATATCAAAAAGATTATCCTAGGATATGCGCCAGACGCACAAAAGTATTTTATCTAAGACCTTTGGGTATATCCCATAAAATTCGCCTCCGTGTTTTTACTCGGAGGTTTTTTTTATTTGAAAAAGCACTAGCTTTCTCTACAATCCTACTATAAAAAAACGTTGAAATATTGAAAATTGAAAATTAGACAATTGTTTAGAAATTAGAAACGAAGCGAAGCGGAGTCCCGCAAGGCGGGATTAGAAATTACCTGTCCTCGAAGGAAGAAAAATTGATGTATCCTCGTAGAGGAAAATTACCACATTCCCTTTATTCTCTCTCTTCTCGCAGTAATGCAAAAGTCTTATCGTTCTCCCGATGAAATCGCCGATATTTTCTGAATCACCTTGCCAATCGTCAAGAAGATCATCAAGAAACACAAGGTGGATACATTCACCAGTAAGGGGGTCAAAGTGCATGTGAAGGACTTTTATCAGGCATATACTAAGCATTATAATCCATCGCTCTTTGACGTAGCCAAGAAGAAGCCAGCATCCAACCCGAGAGATATCTCAGCTATTTTCCAACAGCTCTTTGGAAGAGCATATACGACAAGACAGTAAACAAACACCTCTTGAAATATTAAGCATTTTTTTTACAATCCATTGCAGTGTTGCCAAACATGGATATCTGCAAAAAACATAAGGAATGAGATACTAGTTTTTTAGTATCTTTTTTTGATTACTATGCAGAGAATCACAGAATGCTTTGATGAATGGAATGCAGCCAAGAAGGAAATTCATTTCGACGAAGAGAGATTATCTCACGTATTTCTCAATGAAAGAGAAATATGGTATGTAAGGCTGGGAATAAATATAGGATATGAAGAGAATAGGAAAAGAGAATTTCTTAGACCAGTACTCGTCCTTAAGAAAGTGGGAAACCTATTTTTTGTCGTAGCATTGACGAGCAAATGAAAAGGAGAGAGTAGATTCTACCACAAAATACATGATGTAGCTTTCAATGAAAAGAATAGAAAATATGAAGGCACATCATATTGCATCCTCTCTCAAGTAAGAGTGATAGATAAAAAGAGATTCACCGAAATTATGTGACTAATTTCCGGCGAAGAGTTTTTTCGTATAAAACAAAAACTTAAAGAATTACTTCTTTAAGCCGATTTTTGCCCCGACTGTTTACGCAGGCAAGTCGCGTGTCCGGGGGATCCCTTACCCCAATTAGGTAAGACAAGGGACGTTTGTGAAATAACGTATACAGAAAAGAGAAAATTTTACAATACATAGTATCGACATAAAAAACATAAATTCTGAATGCTACATTTTACATTCTCCATTAAAAAAATGATCCAGAAAATCAAAACCTATGCCAATGTCTGACTCGAGGGACACGAGATCATCGTAGAAGCAGATAGCAGCAGATCCTTGCCGACGATAGAGATTGTAGGGCTGCCGGATGCAGCGATCAAAGAATCCAAAGAACGCTTGAGAGCTACCTTCCGTAATGCAGAGATTCCCTTGCCCAATAGAAAGATAGTCCTCAATCTCTCGCCTTCGGATATCAAAAAAGTAGGGACGAGTTTCGATCTGCCGATGGCAGTCGCGATATTATTTCTGATATTCGAAGACAAACAGTTACCCCCTACCGACGATTTTCTTTTCTTCTGAGAACTAGGTTTGGATGGGAGTATCAAGAGAGTAAACGGATTATTGCCGTCCGTGGTCAGCGCGATGCAGCATGGTTACAAAGATTTTTTTGTGCCGGAGGAGAATGTCTATGAATTGGAATATGTGCCGGGGATAAGGATATATCCGATAGGGAAATTTAATCAGATAGTAGAATATTTTCTGGAAAGGAAAGAGTTTTTTTGCATCAACCAAGCCAAGGACATCGAAACATTATATCAGCAGAGTAGTGACCATGAAACGGATTTCGCACAGATCAAAGGGCAATTAATCGCCAAGAGAGCATTGGCTATAGCGGCTGCGGGTATGCACAACGTCCTCATGGTCGGAGCGCCAGGAAGCGGTAAAACGCTCTTGAGCAAAGCGATGCCGAGCATCTTGCCACCATTGGGATTCGAAGAAATCCTCGAAGTTTCTCAGGTATATTCGCTCGTCGGCAAGCTCAGCAAAGAGACACCACTCATTACGAGGAGACCATTTCGCCAGGTTCATCATACTGCTTCCAAGATTTCTATCGTGGGAGGATGATCACAACTCACGCCGGGTGAAGTGTCGTTGGCGCACAAAGGGATATTATTTTTTGACGAGGTAACTGAGTTCCCAAGGGAGGTATTGGAAGTGCTCCGTCAGCCACTGGAAGACAAGACCATAGTGATTTCCAGGGTCGCAGGCACCATCCACTATCCGGCGGACTTTATGTTCGTCGGTTCTATGAACCCCTGCAAATGCGGATATTACAAGGACCCCCAGAAGCCATGCGCCTGTTCGCTGATGGAGATTAAGCGTTACCAAAGCAAAATCTCTTGACCACTTTTGGATAGGATAGATATGATTTTGGAAATTCCGAGAGAGGATATCGACAAAATTCTCAACAACATCAAAGAAGAGAGCTCGGCGAGTATCAGAGAAAAAGTAGTCAATGCCTGGAAAATACAACAAAAGAGATTCATCTGACTTTCAATCACGTCCAACGCACAAATCACATCAAAGCATATCGACCAGTTAATTCCTCTCGACGATCCATGCAAAGACTTCCTTGCTCAAGCATCAAGGAAATTAACCTTATCCACCAGAGTCGTCCACCGCACGATAAAATTAGCGAGGACTATCGCCGACATCCAAGGTCAGGCCTCCGTCACCATCAACCACCTCGCCGAAGCAATGCAATACAGGTCCAAGACCATGTTTGTAGATCTAGGATAATTTGAAGACCAAATATTTTTTCCGGAACAAAAAAAAGACGCCGGGAGAAACCCAGCGTCCTGTATGCTTAGTTGTTATACGATGTTTTTGGACCGAAGGTCCAGGTGAATGCTAACTGAGCATTCTTAAGAGGGTTGAGCCCCGCAAGATTTGCTGTTGCATTTTGCTGCATAGTATTTTTCAGGTCCTGCTGTTTCAGATAGAACCTGACATGATTTGCTTTGACGATATTCGTGAGGCCACGATATTCGAGATAGCCCAACAGTAAACTTGAACCAATGGCTACGTATTTGTAGGCCTCTTTGTACTTACGATCTACAGGGAGCATGGTACGATCAGTAGTAGTAAACTTGATCTTTCCATTGATTAAGGTCTCCACCAGCTCATAGACTTTGGGGTCTACGATATTGGTGATATTCGTGGTCGTATAATAGTTGTAGGTGTTGAAGATCTGCTCAATCTTAGTAATCTCTTCAACAGTTATGTTGTTATTGGTTATAAAATTTTGGATGTTGGTGATGTTTTCAGTAATCATATTGATGATTTCCTGAGTGATATAATTGTTATTGATTATCGTTTCATAGATTTTATTGATAATCGTAATATTATCATCACATTTGTCACCACCATGATTACCATGGTTATCATCATCACCGCCGCCACAGTTTGCAGGAGCAAAATTGAAACCGCTTCCACTACCCTTAGCACTTTTACTGCTACTAGTACTTGTAGTGGTAGTAGTTGTAGTAATGGTTGGGAGTACGGTCATATTCAATGAATACTTGTAATACTGGTATTCTACTTCATGATCCGTGAATGTTACATCCGGTTTGTAGATCGGAGTAAAATAGAGATACCATGATCCTAATGATACTAAGCCAGAGATAGCTCCCCAAAGCATTTGGTCGTTTCCTTTGGCTCTGAACGCTGCTTCCTGGAGTTCCATGTTGTGACGCTCCTGCTGTGCAGTATAGGCATCCTTCTGCTTTTGTACGTCATCTTTGACACCCTTGATTTCAGCGCGTATGGCCGCAAACTCTGCATCCCTTGCTTTCTTCTCTTCTGCAACCATTTGGGAGCATGCAGCAAAATTCAATTTGCTCTTGTCTTCAATGATTTGTAAGAGGAGCTTTGAGAATGCGTCTATATCACAAGGATTCTTACTCCTAGAGTTATCGTACACGACATTGGCACAATTGGCTTTTAAAAGCGATTTATCGATGCCATTGTATTGGAAACGACGGATAAAACCCTCATAATAGTGACCTTTTGAAGCAACGATTGCCTGGTTCTCTGTGTCGTATCCTGAATTCTCGAAATCATAGAGATATGATTCTTCGAGAAATGTATGACTCAGAATAAAATCCAAACCTTCCTGATTCGGTTCCAACCTTAGGGTGTCATGTGCTTCCTCCAGATACCTATTGGTAATATCTACCATATAATTAAGGAAGACGATACCTTTTGGTGTGGCTGAGAGTGCTAAATCCCTAATCTGATCTATAGAAGGATTAGAATACGGGAATATGGGCTCAACTACCTGTGTTTTGGTCGTATCAGTGATAGACTGTGCAGTAATCGTTGATGTAAAGAATATTGATACAAGCACGACTAATAATGTAATTACATGTTTTTTCATTTTTTTTATTTTTTTTTAGTTAGATTGGAACAAGGAATTATAATACAAAGAACGGACTACGTTAGGTTAATAGCCATTTCTGGGGATAATATAGTGTAGGGAGTGATGTCCCCATGGAATAATGTTGAATGATAATGATCGGACTTCATAGTACGCTTGCGTACCTTTGAATATATATATTTTGTTTGTAACATGTATATACATATTATAAAACAAAAGTCAAGTAATAATAAAAAATAAGATTAAAAAAAAAGACGCCGTGAAATACACGACGTCATATCCATGATGCTGGGAGATTACCAGCTCATCTTAGGTTTGATTTGAATCTGCTTGGTATGTTCCTCCTCGATTTTTATCTTGGCGTTGATTGCAGATTGGCGTACTTCACAGCCTTTGGTCCATATCGTTTGGATGCCGAAGATGATAGATTTGACGGCAACTACAGCGAATATAGTCATTAGGAGTGCGAGGCAGACCACCACGAAGGTAAACAGTCCATGTTCTGTCACTCCACCGTTGAATTGCGGCAGAGAAGACAATGACGTGATTTTTTCTATCATAACATTGAGTGCTGAGTATGATTACTGTAAGGTCGCAAGCATCGCTGTGACTTTGGCTTTGAAGGCTTCGTCCTCCATGCGATCCTGGTATTCATCATCGAAGATATCAGTATCTATGCTAGATTCCCAGAGTCCTAGATGGACTTTGATAATGAATGCATCAGGAAACTTTCCAATGAATTCATCAGCGTCGTCACGGGTAAACAATGCTTCGAGTTCATTCTCATTATTGCGTTCAATGATAGTATTCGCCTCATACTGAGTGATTCTCTCACACCTCTCGATACTAGCTGAGAGATCTGTAAGAGTAAAGAGTTTAGCAAAGGCAAGTTTACGGAGTTCATCATAGTCAGGATGAATTTCCAATGCACTCTCAAACAATTCGATGATGTCACATTCGCCGTTTTCATTAGTATTGGCAAGTTCATCGGCAGTCAAGCTATCCAGGATGACAATAAGGTTATCTTTGGGGATATGATCAAACTCGAAGTTGTCCTTGAAATATCCCATCCATTCAGACTCTACGATACCGAGCACTGCTTTGATGACATACGTAGGCGAGAGGTAGTTGAGATAGTCATCGCTATCGTCACGATTGAATATAGCATTAACATCTTCCTTGATTCCCCGTTCGAGAATTTTCCTGGCTTCATATTCGGTGATTTCGTCCAATCGTTCTATTACTTCCATGAGATCGCAGTGAGCAAACAGTTTATCAAATGCCGTTTTGCGCAGATCAAGTGCATCGGGGAAATGTGTTTCCGCGAGGGTGAGGACATCAGTGTCCACATACTCATAATAGGAGATTGTCTTATCGTAGAGGTAATTGATGAACGTGCTTACAGGTTGTTCGTCCGTCGATGTGGGTGTTATCCGATATCCTGAGAGCGTATAGGCATCAGCCGCGACAATCAGTTTCTGGAAACATTCCGCTGAATAATAGGGAAGCTTCAGGAGTATGAGCTGACGGTTGCTATTCAATTGATCGAAGATATAGTCTGACATTTTCCAATCATGTTGGATAGCTTTGTCGGAGAATCGCTGTATGAAGCGGTCTGATCCATAGTTCAAGAGCAGAATAATCTGATCGTCCGTGAGAGTAATAAAGGTATCTATTCGTTGTTTGATATCCCAGACACTTTCTCCAAACTGCCGACAGATGACCTGTTTACATAGGTAGTCTCTTTCATCAGCATTGACGGAGATGATGCACTGGTATTGTACATCTCTGGAAGCCATGATAGTAGTTTCGGCTTCCTTGCTTAACCGTACTGCTTCCTCATCCAGTGTATATTTCCACTTCAATGCTTTATCACGGGCAGCGGAATCATCAGAGACAGGCTGTTGTTGTCGAGCCCTCGTCCCGGTGGATGTGGAGGAATTTGCATACAATTCCAGGAGTTTTCGTTTCTCTATGGCAATCTTCCAATCCATAAATTCCCAGATAAAAGGAGCGATAGTAAATACTACTCCTAGAAATATGAGAAAATTACTGGATGAAAAGACGCAAATAGCGATGCCGATGACAAATAAGATAAGTTTCGATAACGTGTTTTTCATGTTTTCATTTGTTTTTAGTGATTATTCTTTTTGTTGAGATAGATCTTTCGTAGGAAGGAAGCTGATAATCGAGCATTTCCATTTTTCTATCTTGAGTGCAAAGGTTTGTTTACTAAACAGAAACCAGCCGTAAGCGCCCATAAAAGTCAAAAGGCCGAGAATAAACTCAAGATGATTGGGATTTTTGAATGTCAATGCAAGGCCTCCCATACTCAGGACAAAAAGAAGAATATATTTCCTGACTCCGAAATTTACGTCGGTAAAGAGAAGATGTTTATTCTTGATTTGATGACTGACTGCCCAGGACGTCATGAATACAAAGACGGAGAGTCCGATGGTCGTCGCCGTCACCTCTGAGGATATCCTAAGACAAAGGATGCTTCCGATGATCAGGATAATCTGTAAGATAAATTTTTTCATCATGTTTGTTTAATGATATGGTGTATGAAGATGAGATATAAAAAAAGGGCGCTCTCATAAATAGAGCGCCCCAAAGAGAGATACGGCGCTAAGCCGCTACGTAGATTACATTTATTTCTTGTCAGTTTCCGTTTCAGCTTCGAGGGCTTTTTTGAGGTTAAACGGTCTGCCCGTCAATTTCTCTATCATAGAGATCCCCAAAAAGTTTTCGATAGTGGAACTTCCACCTTCACCACCTCCAACGATTATATTGTCCGGAATCAGCTTCAGGTTACCCTTCACTATAGACTCAATCATCTGGAGTTTTGCGTAGTCGGCTCCCATCGCGGCAACCGATAATTTATAGGCTTCTGCCGTTGATGTACCTTTTGCAAGGATAACTTCTGCTTCAGCGTTTCCTACCTTTGTGGTCTGTTCTGCCGTAGCGTCTGCAGTCACTTTGATAGCCGTAGCTTCAGCATTGGCAAGCGTAAGCTTGTTTGTTGCGTCAGCATTGGTTTTGATCTTGGTACTTTCCGCTGCACCAGTGGCTTCTTTGATCTTGGAATCAGCAAGGTTCTTTGAGATTTCAACGCCTCTTTCAGACTTAACAACCTCAGGTTGCATATCTGCTTGAGCGGTGGAATTGGCAAGAGTCTTTCTTTCATCCTGTGCTTCCCGCTGCGTTTTATAGGTTGCTTTTTCCTGAGTTGCAATCTGCCGATCAGTGACCGTTTTGGTCAGCTCTTTCGGGAGAATCACGTCAGCTATCATCGTATCTTTCGACTCGATGTGATGAATTTTGAGGACCTCCTGAATATGGAGTTTCGCCTTCTGCTGCAACTCAGCACGCTGAGTATACAATTGTAAAGCTTCAACAGCCTGCGCTGCATTCCTGAAATGTGAAGAGATTGCAGGTTCGAGGACCTGGCTGATCATATTGGTAACCGAACCAAGATTTGCTACCACCTTTGGTGCATCTGCCATGGCAATATGGATAATAACTCTAACATCCATATTTACATTGAAGGCGTCTGCGGTTCTGAGGGTAATCGTTTTCAGATTCTGGTCAAACTTATGAGCACTGGACTCATCATCAGCCCAACTGAGAAGTATCTGCGTAGTAGGAACGATGTCCACCTTACAGATTTCCAGATTGAGTGCATGCTTTCCAGGACCCAGCGGGTCTTTCCAGATACCTTTTTTACCATTTTCTACGATCTTGGCATTTACTGTGGATTCTGAGGTGTCTTCACCGTCATCACCAACGAAGTTGGTAACTACAGCGCATTCACCTATCTCCACTTCAACCATTGGTTGTTTCTTTACAAAAACGAACCAGGGATTAAGGGCATACGCCCCTGCACGAAGCACCGGAATCTGCAAACCTTTTTGGCCACCAGCTTTCAAGAATGCATTGGTATCCTGAAAGTTTTGGTGCACGTCGAGGCCTACTTCTTCCGCAGCAATTTTGCTGGGGTCTGTAATCGGTTTACCTTCCAAAATGGTAACAATACCGACTTCGTTTGAAGCGATTTGTACCCATGGTTGAGGTGGACTGATTTCAAACAGCATGGTATTAATCCTATAATTACCCGGCATAAGATGCTGGATTTGGCGACCCTTTTGGCCACCGTTTTTGAGGAATGCTTCCCCTTTTTCAAAGTTTGAATGGCCTTCCACCTTATCTGCCAATAATCTGCCATCAGGTATCTGTGAACCATCCATAGCGGTTACCATACAAATACTTCCACCAGGCACCGATGTTACCGGAGCATATTTAATTTTAAACAGATAGGTATTTATTCTGTTCAATCCCGGCGTTAAAATCTCTACTTGTGGTCCTTGTTGACCTCCATTTTGTAAGAATTTAACTCCATCTTTAAATAAGTCACATTCGACCGATTTAGCCATGATTTTTCCTGGCTCGATAGGCTGTCCTGCAATTGCCTCGATAGTCGCTATCTGGTTCTGCTGTACAAACGGTGCTTTGACAGTATCCACATCAAATAAGTGTGGATTGATTCTATGCTCCCCAGGAGGAATCACGATAATTTGTGGTCCTTTTTGACCACCATTTTTCAAAAACGCTTCCCCATCTTGGAAGATAGAACATTCAACATGGCTTGCCATCCATTGTCCTTGCGGAATTGGAGCGCCCGTTATTGCCGTGACCAGTCCCATTTCGTCTGGTTGAATGATAAGGTACTTGTATTTCTTGGCCACCTGGATAAACGGTATCAGGAAGTGTAATCCGGCACCCAAAATTTTTGCCTGGATACCCACCTCACCATGAAGAGCGACGGTACGTCCGTCTTTCATTTCAGAGCCAAGGTATCGCCGTTCGATAGTAGCCAATTCGTCGGCTCCTACGTTGACGAAGAATTTGAATAAGATATAGGTGAATAAAGCCAGGAGAAGTACCCCGAGAATCAAGATCACCCACCACTGTGAAAAAATTAAATTTGACATAGTTTTTCTGATTTTTTTTTGATTTTTGACAATGAGAATACTACTTGTGGTTTGTCAACGCCACATTAGGATAGATTATTTGTTTTTTTGGTCAATCTATCAGGGAACCTCAGAGTGTTTTTGGGTACTAGGAAAACATCATAACCATTTTTAGGTGTTAAGGATCGTTGTTCATCATATTTTTTATTTGCATTTAATTTTGTTTTATGTATATATCATATATAAATAAGAAATACGAAGTCAAGTAAAAGATATAAATATATGGTATATGTGTAATAATTGTATGATACCAGACGGAAAAACTATGGAGGCGGTGATTTGTAATTGAAAATTGATAGGCAAAGACTATACTTTCTTGATATCTGATTTTATTATGTCCCTTGTTGCTTATGAAAAAACTTGCCCTGATCATCCTTGATGGCTTCGGAATAAATACCAAAACACCCCAATATAATGCCATAGTCCAGGCAGATTCTCCTGTATTCAAAAATCTTTTCTCTCAGCCGTTCGCAGCATTGGATGCCAGTGAAAAAGCCGTAGGATTGCCCAAGGGACAAATGGGAAATTCTGAAGTCGGTCATATGACAATAGGTGCAGGAAGGGTCATTAAGCAAAATTTGGTCGAGATAGATGATATGTTGGATGACGGCAGCTTCGCAAAATTGCCAGAATTTACCCAAGGCATCCAGCATTGCAAAAAAAATGAATCTACCTTACATCTTATCCAGCTCTTTGGACCAGGAGGTGTCCATGCGATGGATAGCCACCTCAAGAAAATTATAAAAATAATTCCCAAAGATATTACCGTTTCCCTCCATCTCTTGGGTGACGGAAGAGATTTAGCGCCACAGGGTATGGGTGATCTTATGAAGGACTTTGAAACTTTTCTTACCAAATTCCCCAACGTGAAGATATCATCATTAGCAGGAAGGTATTATGGTATGGATAGAGACAATAACCGAGAAAGGGTCCAGAGATCATATGATGAGATTGTGTTTGGTCAGTTACAGACGAGCGATACTCCTAGCGCATACATTGCCAAACAATACGAGCAAGGGATTACCGATGAATTCATCGCGCCGGTGAGTTTCACTCGGTGAGAACAGATAGAAAACGGTGACACGATCTTCCATCTCAATTTCAGGTCCGATAGGGCAAGAGAGATGACACAAGCCATCATGGTGTCTATAGATCCAAAAAATGCCAAGGAATATCCGACATGGGATCCACAATTTATGACCAAATCGCTTCACGATATCTACTTCGTAGCGATGACCAGATATTACAAAGAATATACCTGACCGCTCTTTATCAAAGATCAGGATATACACAATACTTTATCTGAAGTAATTTCTCATCATGAGCTTCGTCAGATGCATCTTGCGGAGACCGAAAAATTTGCTCACGTCACGAAATTCCTCAACGGTAGTAAACAGATAGTGTTTGATGGAGAAAAAGACATCCTCGTCCCATCACACAAAGTCGCTACCTATGACCTTGATCCGGAGATGTCCGCACAGGAGATCTATGAACAATTCATCGATAAAGCAAAGGGGTTTGATTTCATCGTCGTCAATTTCGCCAACGGAGATATGGTAGGACATACCGGTAAAATGGACGCAGTCGTCAAAGCAATCAAGAAACTTGATACTATCGTAGGAGAGCTTATCGCATTCTGCAGCAAAAATACTATTGAACTTCTCATTACTGCTGACCATGGAAATAGTGATGATATGGGGACGCCGGAAGCACCGATGACCGCCCATAGTATGAATCCTGTACCTTGCCGATATATCAGTAAAGGCAAAGCACAAGCCATCAAAAAAACATGAGGACTTATAGATATTGCACCGACCGTATTGAAACTTATAGGCATAGCTATCCCAAAGGAAATGACAGGGAAATCATTGATCTAACCATGGTATCCCGTTACCAGTAATCAGTTGCTAGTACTGGTTCCTGATCCCTGGATTCTGGTCCCTTGGTAATAGAGTTTGTCACAGAATGGAATTTCAATCGTATAAAAAGATGAATAGTTTTATTTTTATTTCTCCTCCAGCGATGAAAACAAGACAATTATTCGTAGAAATCGCATACCCCGACACTACCGTGGCTTGATACCAACAGGAGAGATATTTTACGCTGACAAAGTAAAAAAACTACATCCCCCTATGGATATCAAGCTACGGATACAAGAAAAAATCCGTAGCTTTTATTTATCAGATAAAAATTTACTTATGCAAAACGAAAACAAGAAACCAACAACTACCATAGGCACACGAAGAGTAGTCTCCTATTTTTGGAAAATGACGATGACCAGGAAACGGCCATTTATCATAGCATCTATAGGTATGGTCATCACCTCGTTGATGAACTTACTTTTGCCAATCTATTATACCAGGATTGTAGATGTCGTCCAGACCGCCACAAGCAATAGGATGGAATTTGTTCCGATATTGATGGGGATATTGGTCACGATGGGGATACTGGAACTATGATCAATCGTAGGATGGAGAATGGTAGGATTTGGTATGGTAAGCCTGGAACCTAAGATCATGAAAAAGATTTTCCAGCAATGCTTCGCCTATATCCACAGACATTCTTTCAGATTCTTCACCAATAATTTTTCCGGATCGCTGGTCAAGAAAATAAACAAACTCGCATATTCCTATGAAAATATCGTAGACAATTTTGTCTTCAATATTCTGAGGATGATCATCTTTATGCCATTTATCATTATCGTCGTCAGTAGAAAAGATACTACTATAGGACTCGTATTTATAGCATTCATCATGCTCTTCGGTTTCTTGCAATATCTCTTCTTCAAATGGAATACCTCATATGAGATCAAAGCAAATATCCAGGATTCCAAGACGACAGGCGAGCTTGCCGATACGATCACCAATAACTTCAATATCCTGACCTTCGCATCAGTCCCGAGAGAGATCAAAAGATTTGGCGAAGTCATCGGGGAACGGGAACATCTCACAAGAACGAAATGGATGAGATCAGAATGGATGTTCTTCTGAAGTACCATACTTATCTTATTCTTCGAGATCGGAGTGATCTATCTTGCAATCAAAGCGCGAGGCAATGGAACAATCTCTGCAGGAGCAATAATCCTTATCCAGGTATATATCTTCAAGGTGTTTGATGAACTCTTTAATATCAGGAATATCCTCAAACAGATGAATAGGGCAATCGGAGAATCAGCAGAGATGCTGGAAATCCTGGATGAGAAACATGAGATCATTGACCATAGCCACAAAGCATTGCACGTAGATGCAGGCAAAGTGGAATTCGATAAGGTAGAGTTTACCTACGTAGATGGCAAAGCGATTTTCAATGGACTAAGCCTAAGGATCAAAGCGGGAGAGAAGGTTGCAATCATAGGGCAGTCAGGATCAGGAAAGACAACATTAGCAAAATTATTATTCAGATTCTATGATATCCAAGGAGGCAAGATCTTAGTCGATGGGCAAGATATCGCCCAAGTGACCCAAGATAGTCTGAGAGGAAATATCTCTATGGTCCCCCAAGATACCGTACTCTTCCATAGGACCATCAAAGAAAATATCGCCTATGGAGCGCCAGAAGCGAGTGATGAAGAGATCATCGCTGCAGCCAAGATGGCGAGATGTCATGAATTTATCACCAAGATGAAGTATGGCTATGATACCCTGGTAGGAGAAAGAGGGATAAAATTATCCGGAGGAGAAAGGCAGAGAGTAGCTATTGCAAGAGCGATCCTAGAAAACAAAAGGATCCTTGTCCTCGATGAAGCGACCTCATCATTAGACTCAGAATCCGAGCATCTTATCCAGGAAGCGATGGACGAAGTCATGAACAATAAGACCACTATCGTTATCGCACATAGGCTTTCTACCATCATGAAGATGGATAGCATCATCGTCATGGAGCAAGGGAAGATCATAGAAAAATGAAGTCACAAAGAACTCTTGGCGAAGCCGGACGGCATCTACAAAAAGTTCCGAAACATCCAGTCAGGAGGATTTATATCAGAAGAGAATGAATAGACGAGAGAACGATGAAATGATAAACGAAGAAAACATCGTTTGATTGTTGAAACACTTCAACATTTTATCATTAACCATAAGAACATGGAAACTACAAGACAAGAAGAATTACCCATAGAAACCCAAAGATTGCAGATTGAAACATTGAGTATGAAATATATCCAAGAGATATTCAAGGAGTTTACCGATGAAGTGACCAAGACACTCAGGGCTTCTACGCCAAAAGCTATCGAAGAGGAAGAGGAACGAGTAAAGAGATCAGGAGAGAAATATATAAACGGAACCGATATAAATTTTACGGTTGCGGATAGAGAAGGCAACTTCCTCTGATGCTGCGGAATAATGCATCTGGATACGAAGATGCCAGAATTATGATTATGGCTCAAACAGTCAGCACGAGGGAAAGGATATGGAAAAGAGCTGATTGGAGGACTTATAGATCGATTACAGGAGCATAAGGAGTTTGAATATATCATCTATAGAGCCAAAACAGATAATGCATGAAGCAGAAAAATAGCTGAACATGTTGGGTGAGTGTTGGAACGCGACGAGGAGGGAAATGAAAGAATACTCATCGAACACAAATTCGATAATTCCTCAAGTTTCGAAGCAGTGGAATACAGGATCTATAAGAAATAATATTTTATACCTGAATCATAATCCATGGAAGATCTCAACATATATCTTGCTGGTGAATATATCCATCATACGGATTACAGAGATTTTGAAGAAAATATGAAAAGCGATGATGAGAACATCCTCAGAAATATCGAAAGATTTATCAGCGCTCAGGTCAAAGATATCCTGCTGATCAAGATCGATGAAGATGTGATGTTGACTGAGGAAGAGTTGAAAAAACTTCCCAGAGGAGTACGTCATTACCTTCAATATTCTGAGCTGAGAGGCATCAAAGCCTATGTCTTCAGAACCAAAGATGGCGACTTCAAAACAGCTATTGGAGCGTTCTGAGGAACTACCCTGAGAGCCAATGAACGATATTTTGATCAGATCATCACCGACGAGAAATATAAAAATATCACGGATACGGTATCGCTGAAACTATCAGCATTACTGCAAGCTACGAAATAAAAAAAAACGGCTACACTTTTGTGTGTAGCCGTTTTTTGTCGATAGTATAGATAGTAGGTAGTTACATTTCTACTTCATGAGAATCACTCTCTTCGCTATTTGGCACAAGCGTGGTTCTTATCTTTTCATCGCGGTTCATTAGGATAATCGCATCCATATCATCAGGATCCCATACCTTGCCGAAGGTATTGAGCATAGTGGAGTGATGGAAGGGGACGATATAATTGTTCGTCATTTTTTTGTATTCTTCGTTGAATATCTCGATGAAGTGGACGTTTTTGGTGATAGGGGAGATGACGATGACGTCAGTTCCGTTGAGATTTTTTTCTTGGAATCGTTTGCAGAAAAGTTTGGAATAGAATTGGAGGGTATCTTTGACCAGACCTTTAGCCAAAGGATTAGATTCGATGAATTCATAGGTCTTGTACCGGTACTGGACGATACCGTTATCTTTGTACATCTGCTTGAGTGCGCTCATACCGAGATTGAGTGTCTCTACGCTATGATAGAATCCGTTCTGGATTTTGATTGCCTTGCAAGAATTCTCCGTGATGTAGAGGAGGACAAAATTATCTTTCTTGAGATTGTTTCTCAGGAAGAGGAGGGTATGGAAGGACTGGGGAAGTATGTGGATATTTTTGAGATCAAAAAGATTGCCATAGACCGAATTGATAGTATTGATAGTGCTTTTGTGAAGATAGATGATATAGAGCCTAAAAAAAATCTCTCAGGTCTCGCCGATGACGTGTTTTTTTTCTTCGCCGTTGACATGGATGCTATCGATATATGCCATGATTCTTTCGCCGCTGACATCGTTATGCTTCTTGGTCATCTGTGACTTATCTTCCATAATCTGTTTGAGGTCGTGGACGGTAAATTTTTTCTCGAAGGTCTGAAAAACATCGAATCTAAAAAACGAGAATCTGCTCTCATCGAGCATGAAATAATGCTGATATTTTGGATATTCCCATGATTCATCGACTATTTTGAGGAGGTCTTCGTGGAGGATATATTGGAGAATCTGATCGTGTTCACGGATTTTGTAGACACGAAAACTCGGGTGAGAAGGTGAAAGATGCTCATACCGGATATATAACAAAACAAAAAAAATTTAGAATTTAAAATATAATACAAGAATTTTTAATTTTGAATTTTCCCCTCCAGGATAACCCCCTACGAGGAAAGATAATTTTCAATTTTTAATGTATGATGTACTAGAACTGTCTCTTATACACATCTCCGAGCCCACGAGACTAAGGCGAATCTCGTATGCCGTCTTCTGCTTGAAAAAAAAAAAAAAAAAATACAA
>CAYXBC010000044.1:0-5512 GCA_964463255.1 uncultured Candidatus Peribacteria bacterium
GAAATCGACAGTAGAACAATCCTCGGAAGAAAATGAGCTGAGACATTGCTCGGAAAGTGAGATATGCTCTATATGGATCCTTCGACCAAAGCACCGATAAGAATCCAAGCACCATTTATCTCCACAGAAGAAATCGAAAAAGTAGTAGAGACACTCAAGATCAAATACATGTGATGACTGACAGAAGAAGATATTTACAACCAAGAAATAGTCGGCTTACTCGAAAATAAACTGGAAGCTGGAGCTCAGCTTTTTGGTAGCAGCAACGGCGACAATGATGATGAACTTGTGGAAAGAGCTATCCAAGTCATCTCACAGACCAGGAAAGCTTCAGCGACATTATTGCAAAGGAAACTCGGTGTAGGATTCGCCCGCGCAGCAAGGATCATGGATATCTTGGAAGAGAAATGAATAATCGGTCCTCAAGATGGTGCTAAGCCGAGAGATATCTTTATCTAATCAGCAGGCAACACACCACACATAGCCAGACAAAAAAATCTGATCATCTTTGGTCAGATTTTTTTTGCTTGGCATTACTATTTCGCAATTGAGAGGAATCCATATCTTTACTCTGGTACGTCATTCCGGCGCTAAGGTTTGGAGCCGGAATCCATGCTAAAGAGTTCTATTGGTATGGATTCCCTCTTCCATCCTATCATCCAATCATTAGCACGAGGACTTGGCACGGGAATGACGTGGTGTAGGTACTATGGATCGATATGTCGGGGCTCAGAATGACACAAGATATAATAAAAAATCTACCCATCACGAGCAGATTTTGTTATTATTTTTTCTTCTTCTAAATTTCTCTATGCTAAATTCAAAATCCAGTGTCCTAGTGTTCTATTTTTTCCATTTTTTTGATGAGCATGAGGATATGATGTTTCGCCGTATCATTGAGCTCTGTTGTCATAAGGACATCTTTAGCTTGCTTGCTGAATCTAAGAATTCCATCTTTGCAGAAGGAAAGGGCTCAGCTTTCTTCAAACATCTGTTGTAATGCCTTTATCTGTGTCGCATCAAGCGGTTTCCCCATAGAGGACTTCAAGAGAGATTGTTGTTCTGGTGTTCATTTTTCGAAGATATAATTAGTGACATAGGTCTGTTGGCCTTCTTGGATATCGCTGAATGTGGATTTGGTCTTATCGCCTCCAATGATATCGAGATAATCGTCTCTCATCTGGAAGGCGAGTCCCATATATTTGCCGAGTTCGATAATGAGTTGTTTTTGTTCTTTGGATGCATCAGCAAGGATAGCTCAGGTGACCATAGGTCTGATGAAAGTATACGAAGCAGTCTTGTACATATTCTTCTTATCAATCAGATCGAGCGAAGCCGGTCAGGAAATCATCAGATCGACATCAATCATCTGTCCGAGAATTACTTCTTCTATCATACTATGGACATTCTTTCTCGCTTCCCGGAGGAGATTTTCAGGGAAATCATGTTGTTTGTATCGCAACTCATAGACTCGTGAAAGCAGGAGATCACCCAAAAGGATAGCTTGCCCTTCGGCAATATGTTCTGTATTACCTGTAGTACTCTCAGGAGATTTCTTAGTCGCAAGGAGGGTCCTGATATAGGAGTGTACCGTGAGAGCATTATGCCTTTTATCGGCTTGGTCGATGACATCGTCATGGATGAGCGCCATCGTGTGGAGGAGTTCAAAGATGATACCAAAATTCAGGATTGCTTTTTCGTTGCTTCCGCCAAATCCGGTATATGCCAATCGGAGGCCATAAGGCCTGATTCTCTTACCGCCGGAAAAGATGAAAGTAGAGATATAATCGATGAAGCTATCTATCTTGGGATTATTGATGAGTTTCTGTGCATCTTCCACCTTATTCTGGACATAGGTCTGCAGGATGCCATCAAAGGTAATCTTGAATGAAGCTAAATCCATGATTATGAAATTAAAATAAAAATAGGAAAAACCTCTTTGTCAAAAAGAATAGAGATTTGACCCATAAATGCAATTATAACAAAACTTGACAAAAACAACAAAAAGTATATAATAAGTACGTTTAGTTCTTTGAAAAAAAGAATCCCATGGCAGAAAAAGAGAATAAAAAGCCTTCGTTTTTGAAGAAAACATGAGAATCTCTCCTCAATACCGCAGTCATGTGACCTAGAGCTATTTTGGCTACTACAACAGCAGCCGGAAATCTCTTGAGGACATTTTTGGCGACTGATAAAAACGGCGGACAAAGTTTGAAATATTCTGAAGCAATCAAAGATCGGCGTAATAAATTGACCTATGCACTTTCTGCTCCCGTGACTGCCTTCAATCCGAAATGGAAACAGAAACGAGAGAAATTAGCGAAGGCTCCAGGACCCAAAGAATGGAATAAAGATATGGTACGATACGATTATGTAGGAAGGACAAGCGGTCGTACAGCAAAATACACTCCTCAATTAGCGATAGATGCATGACTCCTATGATCGGAATGATTGGAATCCATGCTCTACCTGGATAAGGAATCTCCTATGTATACTGGTCCATGGGCCAAGATTTCCCAAAAATTTAAGAATCTGATGAAGAGCACCGTGATGCCTTTCGAACCCATCTATAGACGATCACAAAACAAGCTCGGCCTCTTCGGTGGAAAAAAGGCAGCCAAAGAAGAACCAGCCAAAGAAATAGCTGCTGAATCAACAAAGAAATCTGAAGCACAACCAGAAGACAAGAAGGAAGAGAAGAAACCGGAAGTAAAGGTTGAGAAAAAAGAGGAGAAGAAAGAAGAGAAGAAAGCTGAAGTGAAAGTAGTAGAGAAGAAAGAAGAGAAGAAAGAAGAGAAAAAACCAGAAGAGAAGAAAGAGGAAAAGAAAGAAGAAAAGAAAGAAGATCCAAAAAATATCGCTGAAGTTAAGGCGCAAGATAAAGAGAAGGCAGCAGAAAAAGAACAAGAGGAAAAGAAAAAGAATTTCCCAGCATGGAAGAGTCTAGACAAGGAAGCAAAAGCGGAACGTAAGAAAGAATATGACAAGGTATTGGAAGATAATCTTACAAAACAATGAATCCTCGCTCGATGAAAAAAAGCGAACATGGGAGAAACGCTTGAAGATATTTTCAAAAATTTTAAAGAAAAAGAGCCTACATTTGTAGGATATATGGAAGAGATAATAGCAAATGAATCATCACCCAAGCCAACGCCACCAACATGAGAAAAAAAACAGAAAAATTACAACAAAAATAAGCAGAGAAAATAACTCCTAATCCTTCTAGTAGAGTATTTCCTTATAATCTTTGATATACTGATCTAATTTTTCCACTTCATCATCATCGGCTCTTTTGTTCCGGTGAAGTTTTCCGCAGTCTTTACATTGGAAACATATCTTGAGCTGGCCGTTCTTTATCTCATAGGCAATAGGATACATCCTACCTCAGCAATCGGTCGCCCTATCTCCAGGGATCTCACTATCTACATGGAGGGAAACAAAACAATGTGGACAATGATTTCTACAGGTCTTGACCGCCTGAGAGATAGCCTTTCCACAATTGATGCAGGTAAATGATTCATTTATTTTCTTCATATTTTACAATAGGTCATAATAAGACAAATCTTATATTAGAAATTGAAAATTAAGAATTGAAAATTATTTTTTTTGACCATATGGCCGTAGAAGGCAAGTAGTGCTCCTAAAAACTTAGAAGTGGGTAGCTCCATCACGGCATACACCGTGACTTTTCGGCTCCCATGAGATAAATAGGAAGTAATATTCCTCACCCCACGTACGCACCACATAGTCGTGGGTAAGACTAACAGTATGTAGCGATTTTGCAAGCTAAAATACTATTCTTGTGATATCTTTGGGTAGGCAGGCAACAAAAAAAGCACGTCCGTTTTGGTGGTACGTGCTTTTGGTCAAAAGAATATATGAACATTAGAATAATTCTTCTGATTCTTCTTCTTGAACTGCCTTAGCTTCTGCTCTAGCTTGGATTCTTTCAGGATTCTCCTTAGCAAAATCGACTTTGACCGCTCTTCCCATAATTTCCTGACCATCCATTGCTTGTTGTGCTTTAGCAGCATCTTCAGGATTGACGAATTCAACGAATCCGAAACCCCTACTCTTGTTCGTTTCTTGGTCCAGTTTTACTCTCGCGAAAGCAACCTCACCGAATTTTGAGAATTCTTCTCTGAGCTCTTTTCATCTCAATTTCCGATTCAGTCCTCAGACAAAGAGCTTTGTCTGGCTGATAATTGTGTTTTCTTCTGACATCTACCCAAAAAAAACAAAATAAAGAAATATACCGCTAGTATGTATAATTTTGCCCAGTAAATACAAATGATTTTATTTCGAACACTAAAATCATGGAAGAGATTTTAGATGAGAGGATTATCCCGTGGGATGAATATTTGCAAAAAAAAAAGATACGGATATAATGGATATGGCGACTACGCGCAAGAACAAATATACGACCATAGAGACATTCCAGCGCTTGAACGTTTTATCCTTTAGCTAATGAAGCATGACAGACACGACAGATCCCCAAATTCAATGACAACAACAAGGATCAACGGACGATATCCTATGATGAGTGGACATATTTTCAGGTATACCTGAATCCACTAAACCGGAGGAAGGTCTCTCCTATGAGAATATGCTAGGGGAAGATGTACAATTTCAGCCTATACCAGAAACAATCGAGGAAATATTGCCTACAATACCCGTGCAGGCGACAGCACCTGTAGCAGCACCAGTACAGCAAAGACCAATTCCGCAAGCACCCGTGCAGGCGACAGCACCTGTAGCAGCACCAGTACAGCAAAGACCAATTCCACAAGCACCTGTAGCAGCACCGGTACAACAAAGACCAATTCCACAGGCACCCGTACAAGTGACACCACCTAGAGAGACAGCAGATCATAAGGTATTTATCCCGAGGGATGAGGAGATATCTCCTAGCAAACCGACACCAATCCCACCCGAAGTGAAAGCAGAAACGGAGCCAGAAAGTATATTCCAGACGGATGTCCAGAAAAAATTTGGAGAATTAGTTGGTATCACCAAGAAGATTTATGGGCTCAAGGGAAAATTATGAACGGATGAGGAATCATTCGACATTCTGGGAGCTGATAATGATAAACTCTCTATCTCATACAGATTCTTGCTTGATGAGACCGATGATCCTATACTCTTTATCACGAAGATAGAACAAGATAAAGAGACAGAAGAAGAGACCGTCAATGAATTGAAATTCACATTTAATACAGAGATTCCATCCTTGGAAGTGATAATCAATGATGTCCTACTCTTCGATGAACAAGAGGATTTTTCTCAGGATCAAAAGAAAAAATTGCAAGTGATAGATAAGATAAATAAATTCATTTTCTTGGCTTCAGAAGAGCAGAGAAAGATGGAGAAAGATATCAAGGAAAAAGAGGAAGAGGAAAGAGAAAGAAGAAAATTACAGGAGATATTCAGAAATTTCTAAAAAATTTAGATAATAGACTATAATTGATTTTGGATGATGGATGATGGATGAAGGTAGTGTCTACTTATGCAC
>CAYXBC010000045.1:0-31666 GCA_964463255.1 uncultured Candidatus Peribacteria bacterium
CGAACATCTATAGAAACACGCTCTCCCCTGTCTATATGAAAAGAGATGATAGGATGAGACATCATTACTGTATAGGAAAGTCAGGAACCTGAAAATCAGTCTTTTTACAGACAATAGCTAGACAGGATATCTGGAATGGAGACGGTATTTGTTTGATTGATCCACATGGAGATCTTGCAGAAGATATGCTTGCATACATACCAAAAGAAAGAGCAAAAGATCTCGTCTATTTCGATGCGGGAGATGAAGAAAGGCCTATGGGATTAAATCTGTATGAAATTAATGTATTGGATGAAGCCGATAGAGTCGTCAATGATGCTACAGAAATATTCATCAAGATGTTCGGTCCAGAAATTTTCGGTCCAAGATTACAGGAATATTTCAAATACGGAAGCCTAACATTGCTTGAAGACTTCGAAGATAGACCGACATTATTAGATATTGTAAGACTCTTCACCGACGAAGGATACAGGGAATACAAACTGAAAAAAGTAACAAACCCCACCGTGAAGAATCGGCGAGAAAAGACCTTCAATGCTATGGGCGACAGAGAGAAACAAGAGATAATACCATATTTCTCAGCAAAATTCGTATCATTCAACACTAATAGACTCATCAGAAATATTATCGGACAGACAAAATCTGCATTCAAATTCGAGGATATCATGGACAACAAAAAAATTCTAATCATCAACCTCAGCAAAGGTAAAATTGGAGAATCGAATGCCAACCTACTAGGTATGATAATTGTATCAAAGATATATACTGCAGCGATGGGAAGAGCAAGGCAAAAGGAAGAAGAAAGAAAAGATTTTTTCCTCTACGTGGATGAACTCCAAAATTTCGTATCGGGTACTTTTGCTGATATATTATCGGAAGCGAGAAAATACAGATTATCACTCATAATGGCACATCAATATATCGCACAGCTCGAACCTCCGAAAGGAATGGGAGATGTTGGTGGTGGAAAAAATGATGTAAAAGCTGCAGTGTTCGGTAACGTTGGTACCATGCAATCATTCAAAGTCGGTGCACCGGATGCGGAATTCCTGGAAAAAGAATATGCTCCTGTACTTTCACAAGAAGATATCGTGGGTATTACAAACTACAAAGCATACATCAAACTCAATATCGATAATGCGACAACACGTGCATTTAGTATGAATACAATCTATACTAAAGATTATCAAAATAAGAAGATAGTGCCTATCCTCAAAGAGTATTCAGGTAAGAAATATGGAAGGAAAAGAGAATTTGTGGATGCGGAAATGGAAGCAAGACTTGGAATAAATACGGATGAAACAAAACTTCCAGAAGCAACAGCCATAGCACCAAGTGAAGCAACTACAACTCCTCCACCAGCTGAAGCAACTCCGACAGTAGTAGCTGAACAGCAAGCACAAACACAAGCAACAACAAACATATAAGGAGTAATATACATTAAGTGAAATTTTTTAATATCCACTAATATTATCAGTATTACAATTTAAAGGATCATCTATACACTTATCAAGTGCGGTGGTCCTTTTTGCTCTTTCTTCAGCGACTTTGATAGTCGTTTCAAACGTAGCATTAGTAATCTTAGAAATTGTACTACCAAAGACAGGGACATATTCTGTCACTGCAGTAAGTCAGTTTTGTAATAAGACTGCTCATTTGATAACCTTAGCTTTGTCTGCAGTTAATTTACCTTGAGCAACTAAAGTATCAAGACCATCCATTTTTGTATAGATACCATTAACTTGATCATAAACTCATTTTATTTTTTGATATTTTTCTTCTATAGCATTGTATGCTTCAGATCCTTTATCATATTTTTCTTTCATCCATTCGAGATTTTTAAGACTCCATTTCAACTTATCTCCACCGTTTTCTTTGATCCAATCAGCAGCTTTTTCTTTCATCACATCAGTCGCCGCATCTTGTCATGCTTGAGCCACACTGGTCATTTGTCCTTTGATTGCATCGACAAGTGTATTTGCGTCATCATCTGCTTGTTTGATAGCTTCTTGTTTGTCAGCGATGGTTTTCATTTTATCTAAAAGCGTAATCACATCAGCTGTAGGATTGGCAGTTCTAAATGCAGCATATTCTTTAGCGACAGACGAATTCACATCTGCATCATCTATACCATCCATAATTTTTAATCTTTGCTCTTTGATATATTCAGATTTTTCTGCTGGAGTCAAATATGGGAACAATGCTTTCTTAGCTTCCATAGCTTTTTGAATTTGTGCTTTGAGCTCAGCATTATCTGGATCATTTTTACTTTGTTCGGTAAGACTATCAATCGTCTGATCTTTCATCCCCAATGCATTAGCAGAACGAAATGTTTGGTTACATTCTTCATATCTATCTTTTCCTTTGAGTAAGTCACATCACTTGGGATCATCTTGTTTACTGATTACTTCAAAAATACAATCAGCTTTGGTATATGACATTTCACCTCATTTGATTTTATTACAAAGAGAATAATCACCATTATCTGCAGCAACCATCATATAACATTTATCTTTGGGTGGATTTGATCCATATTGTTTAAATTCTGATCAATCAATATTTTTACATTGACTAGGATCATCATTATTTACAGCTTCTTGTTGATAACAATGTTTGCTATCTGGACTATCAGCACAAGGATCATCATCCCAGCATCAGCTTAATAAAGGCAAAGTAGTTAGGATAAGTAACAATAAAATTACCTTTGATTTCATTGTCTTTATGGGAAAATTTAAAATAACTAGATATAAATTTACATAATACGATTTATTTAATACCACAGCATTTCTTATATTTCTTCCCAGATCCGCAAGGACATAGATCATTAGGTCTCGCTTTTCCTGGCTGAGGAATGACGGGTTCATCAAATACATTAGGTGTTCATGTAGGTGTATTCGAATCATCAACTTCGAAGACTTCGAAACCATCAGTATTTTCATAGACCATCTTTTGTGGTTCTTGTTTGAGAGGTTTTTGAGATGGTATAGCTTTGACTTCCGAACTAACTTTCTGGAGCATCTTGAGATATTCGGCTTCACTCTGAGAACCAGCCATCATAACTTGTTGAACTTGATCCTGTTGCTGAATCATACCGAAATCAATACCAGCGATATATGCGGTCACATCAAATTTGAGCCTATAGAGGAGAATTTGGAATTTTTCGAAAGCTTCAGCCTTGTAAACAACCAAAGGATCTAATTGAGCATAACCCATGAGACCTACTTTATCTCTGAGATATTCCATTTCATCCAAATGTTTGATCCAGAGTTTATCCAGATGATACAAATAAACATCCTTGAATATTTGATACAGCCTATCTACATCCATGAGAGCAAACTTTGCTTTGAGTTGATCAAGCATAAAGAGTGAGAGTTCAACCTGGAGGTGATCAAATGTCATCTCTTCAAACATCTTGGACTGCTTATGCTCAAGTTTGAGTGAGAATTCCTTATCGATAACACGAAGAAATTGGGCTGGTGATTGTTCCAATGTCTTTGCATTGGCTATCTGTTGATTAACGATATCGCTCATATTCTGCTCTATTTCAAGCTTAATCTGTTCTACAAGATATTTCCTCAGTTCCTGATCACTATCACTCGCTAAGATATCATCCCTTTTCTTATAAATTGCTTGTCTCTGTTTATTTATGACACTATCATAATCAAAAAGATGTTTTCTTGTACCGAAATGCCATCCTTCCATCTGTTTCTGAGATCTTACGATAGCACTCGTAAATTGTTTCTGATTGAGTTCGAGATTTTCAAGATCTGACTTACCGAGAAGCATAGATGCGACTCATTGGATTCTTTCACCTCACATCTTACGCATAATAAGATCATCAAGAGCAACAAAGAATACAGATACTCAAGGATCTCATTGCCTACCAGCACGTCCTCTCAACTGATTATCGATTCTCCTGGATTCGTGTTTTTCCGTACCCAAGATAAATAATCCATAGTGAAAATCTTGTTCGATAGTATCTTTGGTATCGCCATCAACAGGCTTACACAATAATTCAACGAACGAATCTATAACGGTTTTTTTGTTGCGATTGAAGATGATTTTCATCATCATACCATCATACGTGACCCAATCCTTTTCAGCCTGCCTAATTAATTCATCACCCATACCCAGTTCACGTCTAATACCATCCATCGTAAGTTCAAATTCCGTCGAAGAATAGATATCTATCGAGATTCATATTTTCTGAGTCATAACCTGTTTTTTGATCCATTTTGCATAATTGTCTGCGAGTTTGAGATTGAGACCAGATTCAAGTTTGATATCGGTTCCTCTACCAGCCATATTAGTTGCGACGACAACACTCTTGTACTTTCCTGCTTGAGAAACGATATGGGCTTCCTGTTCATGGAACTTGGCATTCAAGACATAATGCGTGATAGCATCTTTTTCCAACATTCTGGAGACATATTCCGAGGTTGCGATATTAGCAGTTCCTATAAGAATAGGTTGTCAGATATCATGTGCAAATTGGATATGCTGTTTGACGAATTTCCATTTGATAGATTCATTATAATAAACTTTATCATTCCTATCGACTCTGATGATGGAAGTATTGGTCGGTATCTCCAAAACGGAAAGTTCATAAATTTTTTCGAATTCCTCTCCTTCCGTAAGCGCAGTACCGGTCATTCCTCAGAGTTTAGTATATTGCCTAAAGAAATTCTGATAGGTAATAGTCGCCAAAGTCTTGGATTCCCTCTGAATTTTGACACCTTCCTTTGCTTCTATGGCCTGATGCAATCATTCGGAGAATCTCCTTCACGGCATTGTACGTCAGGTATGCTCATCTACGATGAGGACTTCATTATCTTTGACGATATATTCCTTATCTTTTTCATAGACTGCCTGTGCACGGACTGCATTCTCGATATGATGAATTTCTTCGTATCATAGATCCTTGTAAAGATTTTCTACATTGAGTATCTGTTCCAATTTCGTTATACCTCTTCAACTCAGTGATGCTGACTTCGTTTTCTCATCGATATAATAATCTCAATCATCTTCCTGATCCTTGCCGGTCTTTGTTTCAGTAAGGAGTTCCTGAAGTAATCATTTGGAAACCTTTTTCTTCTCGGTGCAAGAAGTCAGTCATTTAGCAATTTGTGCATAATATACATATTTTTCTGTAGCCTCTTCATTGGGTTCTGAAATAATTAAGGGAGTTCTTGCTTCATCTATAAGGATACTATCAATTTCATCGACGATAGCATAATTGAGGGGTCTTCGAATGAGTGATCTCTCCTTCATAGATTTGACGAGATTATCTCTCAGATAATCAAATCCGAGTTCAGAATTTTCTACATAGGTAATATCTTTGGCATATTCCTCTCTTCTCCTCTGAAGAGAAACCGTCTTGGTAACACATCCGGTAGTCAATCATAATCGTAAATATACATGTCACATCCATTGCGCATCACGAGAGGCCAAGTAATCGTTGACGGTAACAACATGGACTCACTTGCCGAGCAAAGCATTCAAATATACTGGCATGACAGCGACTAAAGTCTTTCCTTCTCATGTTTTCATTTCTGCGATGATTCATTTATGCAAGACGATTCCTCCGAGAAGCTGTACATCATAAGGGATCATATTCCATACCATTTTTTCACCCTTGACTTCAATTTCGTTACCTACCATTCTCTTGCATGCCTGTTTGACGGTTGCAAAAGCTTCAGGAAGTAAATCATCCAGAGTTGCTCAGGCGGCAATTCTATCTTTGAATTCTTGAGTTTTCGCTTTTATCTGATCATCAGAAAGTGCATCGAACTCTACGGAAAATTCGTTTATTTTCTTCACGAGAGGCTGGATTTGATTAAGTTGTTTCTGATTATAGTCTCAAGCTATAAAATTAATTATCTTCGAGAACATACTATTTTTTTCAAATGCTAAAAGACATATCCGCAGTAGCGAATATATCTCGATAGTATAAAATTCCAAGAAAAAAACAATGGAAAAAAAACAAAAAATTATAGAAATGTTTGATTGACTTTTGTGATTAAATATATAGAGATAAGATATCTAACAAAAAAAACTACCATAACAAAAAAAAAACATAATCTATGAAAAGAATACATGTAATTGCAACAAGCCAGAAAAGGATAATAACTGTCGGATGCCCTACAGATATCCCAAGACTATTAAATAAGAACGAGGATATTCAAGGCGAATGGTATTATCATAATCCTGAAGGATTAGAAGAATTTCTTCATGATCATGCAGATCAATTGGACTACTTCCTCAAAGGATTTTCCTACTGGATAATGTCCAAAGTAAAAGGCTTTCCTGAAAAATCCTCTCGTTACGGAAAGCTAAAAAGAACAATCAAAGAGTTCAGTGAATCACTTTTCAAGAAAATCCGTGTCCTATCCGGAAGGATTGCCAAGGAAATAAGAAAAGTTGTAAAACCAAAGCGTGTCATCTACAATGAACAAAGAAAACAGAAAAAAAACACGCAGAAAGTAGCATTATACGAGTTATTTTACACTAACAAGAAAGAGACATCCGGCTATGAATGATGCTTGATGCCATACAGAAGATTACAGATACATTACTACATCAAACCATTTACTCATCATGAAAGAAACAATAAGAAACGCACTCATCTACGGATTAGCATCGATGGGAATCAAAATTCTGCAATTCAATTTCTGCTTACGTCCTAGACTCTTACAAAAGAAAACATCACATGGAAAAAAGGAAGAAATGCTTCACAATAAGATAGCAAAAAAAAAGGTAAGCAGATAGAAAGAATTATCATAGGTATCACCTAATGAATTTGAGAAGCGTATATGCTTCTCTTTTTTTATTTTCCTTGTAAACTTTTTTAAAAAAGTACTTGCATTTATATATAAATAGCATATATCTGAGATGTATATCTCTTTTTTATTCTCTTATTATTACTCACAAATGGCAAAGAAAGTTGCTAAAAAACCAGCTAAAAAAGCTGTTAAGAAAGTAGCTAAAAAAGCTGTAAAAAAAGTTGTTAAAAAAGTAGCTAAAAAAGCTGTTAAGAAAGTAGCTAAAAAAGTAGCTAAGAAACCAGCTAAAAAAGCTGTTAAGAAAGTAGCTAAAAAAGCTATTAAGAAGGTAGTTAAGAAAGCTATTAAGAAATTAGTGGGACGAGCTGCAGTCAAGATTAAGAAATAATTTTTTTACTCGACTCAGTAAAAAAAATCCCATTTAATGGGATTTTTTTTATTGCTGAAAACATAATAATTTTTGGTGTATCATCTCCCGAAGAGCGGGAAATTGAGAAGATCAGATAATCATTGGCCTAGACAGTATCTATACAATCTATTTCAACTCTACATCCACATAATGTATCCATGAGAAAAAATTAGATATGCTTTCGGAGTATCTCTGAGTTTTTGCCTCTCTGTAACAATCGCATAAGTCTTTTTTCCTTGAGAAGGAAAGCAGTATGTCAGGTATAATATATCGTGATCGAATACACTTTCGATGTATCGATAGAGAAAGAATCAAAAATATCTTTCAATCTCTGGAACGGATGGAAGCGAATTTTTTTGAAATTGAGAAACTTAGTAATAGTCGGTTGATAATGAAAATATCAATAATTCAAAGGAATAAGGGTATCCACCATTGCATCTTTAAAATATCTCAGATCCAATTTTATGATTTTATTGACAAGAATATGGGAGTAGGAGAGCGAAGTAAGATAATATTTCCATAGCGGCGTCTCTTTGACCCGATAATCAAACGGAAATCTAAATTTCTTGATGGATTTTTGAATATCTGTCGGATGATAGGATTTGGCCAAGTCATTAACCAAGGTTTGCGCTACCTGGACATCAGCATAATCACCCAAAAGGCCTAATTTTCCAGTCAAAGAATACGTGAATCAATAGTCTAGAAGATATTTGGTAAACAAAGGAAGAATTTTAGCTGTTCAGGATTTGGAAGTAGAACTTCAAGAAAAATAATGGAGTTCATAAACCGGAGGCAAGATAATCCAATCAACACCATGCTGCTGCAAAAACGATATCCCTTCCTGAATATAAGCAAATGATTGATCAAAAGTCTTATCGCCATAGGGCCAATGAGACAAATCATAATATACCACATACTCGTGATCATAGAGCGAAAGGAATTTGAATAATGTTAGATTTTCCGATCAAGAAGTTATTATTCAGATTTTCATGCTATTTCCTTTTTGAGATAAACATATTGAGTAAGCAAAATATTGAGCTGGTCATTGGTAGTTACCGTACTAAATTTCTCTATGGTAGCGACCTGGGCTTTGAGCAACAATTCATAGGCATTGAGTGCAGGAGTAGCGAATCAGCTCAATGCATGGATTTTGACTAATGATTTTTGAAGCGTTATTTTATAAGGGGTAATTTTGATGATAAAATATTGGACAGATTTCTGAAGAAGATTGGACTGAAAAGTTTTCATATTAGCGACGATAGATATCCTAGAGAGCTGCAATGAATCCAATAACGCTTTTTTCTGAATCTTGAGGGCCTGCCAATACTCCAAATCACGACCTCTATTAAGATACGTCTGTATCTTCATGAGATCCTTTGCGGTGTCTATAATCAAACGTTCCAAGGATGCTATAGTATCATTACATTTATAATATCATATTGTCTGCTTGAGTGAGATAGTCACCTGATCTTTTCTGACAAGACAAAACAATCAGTCGGAAAAATCAGCGCTGACAGTTCAGATGCCTAATGTAATGAAAGCTGCAATGAGCAGTATTTTCTTCATCAACGTACATGCTAGGTAAAATGAAATGCTTTGATGTCAGGATATCCATTTCTTAGTCCAATGCATAGATAAGTCTTTTGATACCAAGCCAGAAATAAGTATCAGGATATCTTCAGGATTTGATGCCAGCGTCAAGTTCTATCAATCAGCTGTAGAACATTTCTATATTTTTCTTGTTAGCTTTCAATATTCAGATTTTTGAGTATTCTTTCTTAATTTGTCGAGGATTCATTTTGAGAATCGTAGCGATATCCTTGGAATCTTTAATGCCGATACTCTCGAGATCCAGCATAAAGAGATATAATTTCATAGCCCGATAGAGCATACCAGCAAATTGATTCTGATCAGATCACCCACCATGGATAGTCTCTAGAATAGAGATTGCCTTATGCTTATCAGAGAACATAGTATTGAGAAGACTGAAAGAATCTGTCTCGACCTGACCGAAGACAACATGGTCTATCATATGCTCATCTATAGTTTTCTGATGTTTAATTTCACATCGTGTCTTGAGTTTATCGCACTCGAATCGAAGACGATAAAGATCAGTTCAAACCTTCATCAGAAGATAGTGGACAGTCGGACGATCAATAATACAATCGCTGAGCTGTTGTCTCACGAACTCTTCCAAAAAATCATTATTTTTGGGTTTAATAAATTCCTTTACCGTCGCATATTTCTCCAAGAATTTGAACAATCTGAGCCTTTTATCAGGAAAAGGACTAATAAACACCAAAAGGGAATCGTCAGGTATCTTGCCTTCAGCCTTGATTAAAGCATCAACAAATATCTGGAGTTGCTCAGCATTCGTTTCATCGAGTTTCGTAAGTGCATCCAAAGGAAGTCAATGAACAAGGATAAGTTTTTTGGTGGTGAATAATCAACTACTATAGATAGCCTGTTTGAACGTTGATATCTGAAGATTATCCAAGGTAAACGAGAAAACACTATCTGGTCAAAATTTCTGGAAAAAATTTTCTTTCCATCTCAGGAGTTCTTTATCAAGGAGATATTTCTCCTGTCAGGTAAATAGATAGATATTTGATATCATGAATGTCTAATGAGAGATGAATGATGTGGACAACGGCAAATGGTATGGTTTCGCTAGGAAAATTCAAACTAAAAAAATTCTTTGTAATTATAAAGAAAGTATATAGACTGAAAGCAGTCATAAGATAATCAGAAATGTCGGACATATTGATCCAGTGGAAGATCCAGATAATGGACATCTACGATATTTATAGTTTACCTACGTACATCATGTTGAGAAAACTAAATAGAATCTTAGCCAAACCATTGCTTCGAGTGATAAGGATATATCAATATACACTTTCCCCGGACAAATGATTACCGTCGCTATGGTTAAAGGGGAAAATATGTGCACATGAGCCTCATTGTAGCGAATATAGTATGGCCGTCCTCAAAAGATATGGATTTCGACCATGAATTTTTTATGCTATGGATAGAGTTTTACATTGTACGCCAAGCATGCACAAGAAATATGATCCTGATCATTATCGCGTCGTATTTTTTTCTTCCGCACCAATCGGAGTCCCTTTTCTCAAAGCATTGGTCGAAAATACAAGATTCGATGTTGTAGGTATAGTAACACAATGCGACAAACCTGCAGGAAGATGAATGGAGATGTGCGAAAATATCATAAAACAAAGCGGGAAAAAACTAATTGAGAATTGAAAATTAATAATTGACAAGTGTATTGTAACACCAACAAAGCTTAACCCAGAGAAGTCCGAAGAAGGACATGTATTTGCCGAGCGACTGAAAGAGAAAAAACCGGATCTCTTGGTCGTCATCGCATATGGGAAAATAATTCCTCAAGCAATTCTAGACATACCAAAAATCGCACCGATCAACGTTCATGGATCCATCCTGCCAAAATACCGCGGAGCTTCTCCCATCCAATCGACAGTATTGTATGATGAAAAAGAGACAGGAATGACCATCATGAGGATGGATGCAACAATGGATACGGGGAATATAATCGATATGATAAAATTTTCCATACCATTCGAACGGACGACGAAAGAATTGATCGAAGAGATGAAAAAAATTGGTCCAAAATTTCTCAATGATACCTTGCGAAAATATGGAAAAGGTCTTTTGGGAGAAATAGTCCAACAAGAAAATCAAGCGACATATTGTACCAAAATAGAAAAAGATTCGTGACTAATCGATCCACGGACAGAGAGCATTGAAACAATCTATAACAAATATCGCGCATTCTCTCTCCGACCAAAAATCCATTTCCTACTAAACGAAAAAAGAGTAATCATAGAAGAGATGAAACTGAGCGAACCGATATACAATAGCAATGATGCATCGCCATTATTCCATGGAAAAGAGCTTAATAAGGCGGTTCTGGATATTAAACTCAAACCTGAAGGCAAAAAGGCAATGGGCCGGAAAGAATTCTTGAATGGATATCTGAAATAATATATACCTAATAGACATACAGCTGATGTAATGTATTTTAATATTGAATTATTATAAGATATCGTTATTCTGGTAGATAAGCAGACTATAATTTTTACTATGTATACAAAAGCAAATGCTATTCGATTTTCAAGCATTTATTGAAGAACTAAGAGAAAAAACAGAGAAAAAACAGATCGTAGAGAAATACGAAACCCTTTTCGGAACTATCCAAGGAGACATCAAAGATCAGATACGATATAAGGAATACCTTATAAAATTCGAAGCATTGCCATATGAGACTCCTGAAGAATTGAAGAATGATTTCGATTGGGACCTTCTAGAACAGCTAGTGGCGTGATCTTTCAGTAGCGACTATGAACTCAAGAAAGAAGCAGATAAAAAAGAAAAAGAACTCTACATAGCAGTCAAAAGCTGAGAGCAAAGCGTAGTAAAAACCATTTCAGAATTACGATCATTCCAAATCCTTAGATTATACGAGATCTATATCGAAGAACAGATGAATCTTCATTCCCTCAAAGCAGAAGATGAAAACGAGAAAAACACCATAGACCAAGAAAGAGAGATGAGGCTCAAAAGACGACAAGCAGTAAGATCTACTATAAATAAAGATGAATTAATGCAGAAAGCCAAAAAAGAACAGACAGGCAAGATGGAAGATCTCCTAGGAAAACTTTAATACAATCATAAAAGAATATCTCCGGCATCCCCGGGGATATTTTTTATCAAAAAAAAATCCAGCTGAGATACAGCTGGAGAATATAAGATTAATAACATAGATTGTATCCGGTATAATTCCATGGAGTGATAGATCTAAGTTCAATCCTGATGGACTCATCCACATCCAATCCATCGATGAACGCATGAAGATGTTCTTTGGTGATTTTTTCACCAGTCCTGGTCAATTGTTTTAGGACATCATAGGAACTAGGATACCCTTCACGCCGAAGAATAGTTTGGATCGCCTCAGAGACGACTGCCCAATTATCGGTCAGATCACCATAGATTTTAAATGCATTGACCTCGATCTTCGTCATCCCTTTGAGAATGGCTTTGAATGCGATGATGGTATGCGCAAGAGGGACACCCATATTTCGCACCACTGTCGAATCGCTGAGATCACGCTGAAGCCGTGATTTAGTGAGCTTATCAGCCAGATGTTCGAACATCGCATTAGCCCAACCTAAGTTGCCTTCAGCATTTTCGAAATCGATAGGATTGACCTTATGGGGCATAGTGGATGATCCTACTTCACCATCCTTGGGTTTCTGCTTGAGATATTCCAACATGATATACGTCCAAATATCACGGACGAAATCAATGAGGATATTATTGATGCGTTTCCATGCATCACAATACGCAGCCAAATTATCGTTCGGCTCAATCTGAGTAGTCACCTTCGTACGGACAAGTCCTAAAGAAGCGACAAATTGATCCGCGAAATCAATCCAATTGATATCACGATAAGCCACATAATGTGCATTAAGATTGCCGTTAGCACCACCGAATTTAGCAGACCAAGGAATCTGATTCATTAATTTGATTTGACCTTTGACACGTTCTGCGAAGACTTTGATCTCTTTGCCCAAAAACGTAGGTGATGCAGGCTGACCATGGGTACGTGCAAGCATAGGGATATCGGACCATTTCTTGATGGCATCTTCCATGGATGATAACACATCTGATAATAATCGGGACATCACACGCTCATGAGCATCCTTGAGCATCAATGGACGAGCAATACCATCAGTATCAAAGGAAGTGAGGGCATAGTGAATGAATTCACACTCTTTGGGATACTCATGCAATAATTCACGCATAAATATCTCAACAGATTTGACATCATGATTGGTAACTTTTTCGATTTCCTTGACACGTTCAGCATCATGGAGAGAAAACATCTTAATTTTCCGTTCCAGAGAGCTGACAAATTCACTCTTTCGGAGCGGCATGAGTTGAGGCAGAATCTCGACAAGATTGAGCAGATATCTAGCTTCCACCGTAAAACGATACTTAATCAGTGCATACTCTGAGAAATACTCAATAAGCGGTTCAGTCTGTGAGCCATATCTCCCATCTATAGGAGATACAGCAGTTAATTGGAATGATGACATAGTGATGATTTTTTTGTTTATATTAGAATATATTTTTTATTTGAGAAAAGAAAAAATATACATTAAGACAAAAAAGTCAAGGAAAAGAAATTATTAGAAAGGACGATAGGTATTGAAGAGAAATCAGGGAATCGGTTGTGCATAAGAAGCATCCAAAGCAACCGTCTGATCGCCATAAAATGCCTGACTCTGGATAAAGAAGGTATCCGTAGATAAAATATCTGGATGTCCAGGGATTGGTATAGCCGAGGATTTCACAGAGACACAGAAAAATTTCTGAATATCAGTTGCATTGGAGAGGATAAGATACATAGAGAATCAATTATCGATAAGCCATTGAGTCCGATAAGCATCTTTTATATGAGACTCTTTAGGATATAATGTTGAATCGATACTGGTCAAATACGTTTCAAATGCCTGTCTAAAGGAAGAAAATCATCATGCGGACAATACTCAGGTCTTGAAAAATATCCCATTGGGAGAGAGTTCATTACCACTAAGGATAAGAATTCCAAACGTAATTTCTCAAGGCGATCCATCAATAAAGGTAATCTGATCATTCTTAAAAAAATCAGCGAGATTCTGGTAGGAGATGGTAGATCAGAATGTAGGATACACAGATCCAAGCGAATTTTCTCTGATAAGAGGGATGACGAGGGATTGTCAGCCGCTCAATTGATAAGGAAAACTACAATTAATATCCTGCCAGAATTTTCTAGAAAGCAAGAGTGAAGTGCCTGAAATATGTAACGAGATACGTGAACGAGGAGAAAGAGAAAAATTATCGATGAGAATTGCATCTCAGCTATTTACCGTATATTCAAATCCTATTCAGCGATGCTGTATCTGAGCAAGTCCAAGTTCGATTCATGCTTTGGAAAGGTAATATGCCTTATAATACGAATGGACGACAGAAGAAGATTTCATCATCTGCTGGACAAAATTCATAGATAAGATACCCAAAAGCGATGATGCCAAAAGGACGAAGATAACAAGAATGCTAATATTTCAACGTTTATTTCCCATAAAATCAAAAGATTATGAAGATTAAAAGAATTGCTGGAACGGTATGACGACATGAGTAGCCCGTTGAAGACCGTAATTGGGACTATATGCCTTGAATACCATCCGAAATCAAGGTGCATTGAGACAATGAAGATATTCGCCTTCAAGACATAATGAATCATTGGCGATATACTGTTCTTGGGAAGCGAAAGGGATTATCTTGAAAACGACCTTACTGATAGCAATCTTCTTGGGATTGATAAGTTCTATGATTTTGTTTCATGAAGTAATCATAAAGAGCGAGCATGAGGATCACCCAGGAACAAAAGTATATTCATCGATAGGATCCTTACAATCGCCACTCGAAAAAAAAGCGATAGATCAATCTTGACCAGTCAGATACAACATTCACGTAATTCACTTGCTCTCGACCAATCACGTCAACGAAATCATAGCATATCTTGGATAATCTATAGTATTTCTATCGGAAAAATTTTGCATAATTTGTGATATTTGGAGCATCTCTTGGGAAACCTCTTTTTCCTGCTGGACACGAAAAACAGTAGTAGCAATCCGATTATATGTCCTAAGAAGCAACACGAAAAGGATAGCGAGTATCATCATCACGATTATGAGTTCTATCAGGGTGAATCACTTCTTGGATTTCATGGTTCATCTTATGAGCTAAAGAAAAAACGAGCGTAGGAAGACGATATAATTTATTTATAGTTTCCGATAAAGCTCTCCAAGACAACTTCAGAAGGCTTCGTTCATTTATTGAACAGGACATGGGATTCAATCTTCAGGATGCTATCACGAGGAATCGTATCCATTCATTCACGGACGCCGGTAAAGACGATATATCTCGCAAACGCTGTAGGACGTTGGCCAGGGATAGGACGAGAAGAATACCAAAACATGCGCTGTCATCATAGTTCTCAGGTAGCATAATATAATCTGTTCTTATTCCAACGATCGATAAGAGTGGTACCAGGACTTCAGGTCATGGAAGAAATATACGCCCCTGAATCAAAAGATATTTGCAGGACAACATCGCTTCAATCAGAAAAACGCCAAGCGCACGCATCTTCAGGATTTGGGAGTAATCATCAAAATTCGGTCGGAAAATGAGGCTGTAAGATACAATCTCGAGGTAATCATTTAGCGATATTAGAATCTCTCATATTGTAGACAAGTTCGATTCATTCTTTGGCAAGAAAAGTTGCGGTAGTACGCATCTGAGTTGTATCCATAGTTACGAGATTCTGAGTAACTAAGCGTAAGACAGCCAGGATTCCTATAGCAAAGACAGCGAGAGCAATCATTACCTCAACGAAAGTGAATGCATGCTTCTTATTCATATGAGACGATACAAATGAAATAAATAATCAATATATAAGAAAGAAAACATTATGGAGTACATCTCTTTTCAATGAGCTTACAAGTTTCAGTACGGATTTCAAAGCAATATTGCTTCCCGGTCTTAGGATGATATATTTGGAAGGAAAAAATATTTCATAATGTTCACACATCGGATGTAAGGAGACATCAAAGCATATAAGGCGAGAACTGAAGATGTAGAGTACTAGATGCATGAGCATCAAGCATAAGGTCACGGAAAGTCAATGAAGAAAGTTGCGAAGCGAAGATAGGAGGATGAGTATCCAGACCATACCAAATACCCGTAGTAAAAGAAATGACTAGCTTTTGATATCTTTGCCCATCACGAAAACTCGAGGTCATATTCTGACTCCAGAAATTATTATAATATCAGACGAATTCTTCTTTAAGAGATTGTGCTTTGAGATCAGAGATACGAGAAGAACCAAATCTCATGACAGCAGTCATCAAAATAGAGACTACGACAATCACTATAAGCATCTCGATGAGCGTAAATCCTTTCTTCGATAGGATGAATAGTTTTTTCATAAGGAAAGAGAGATAAATGATGATAGATAATGTAGTGAAATACAGTGTATTTTCAAATTATAAATATACATCATCAAGGAAAGAAAAAAAGATTTGCATTAGAAAAATTTTTAGATATACTATACCTACCCCCCAGGTATAGGGAAAGAGTATTTATATGTCTACACAAAGATATGCATTCGAATGATCAGAAAAAAAAACAACTCATCGCATTCAAGAAAGCGAGAAGCTTATTGGACAAAATAATAACTATGGCAGAAAAAGATGAATATTGTATAAATATAGTACAACAGAATTTAGCAGTAATCGGTCTATTAAAGAATATAAATCTTCAACTTCTTGATGGACATCTGAACTGTTGTTTTGTAGACGCCGTCAAAGCCAATGACAAAAAAAGAATGAATACGATGATTGACGAAATATTGACAATAGTAAAAACAGCACAGAACAAATAAGCATATTATTTTATTTCCAAAAGTGTATGAAAAAATTCCTATCCATAACAATGCTTATAATATATATATTCTCTATAAACACGCTTGTACATGCAAGCACGATGGGGTTTTTTTCGCATAATAATAATGAAATTTGACATTGTAGCAATCATCAACAATCACAAAAAAATAAGACACAAAATGTTGATTGCTGCGAAATTGCATTTTCAAACCAATATTCAGATACACAGATACAATTGGAATATCCCGGACTCCAGGCACATAGCATTCCAAGGATCAACCATCTAATAAAGAATATCTACACCTACGCTCCATCTCTAGCCTATAAGGAATGGCCACCATGACGAAACCCCGACATCAAATACAATAAATTTTCTGATCTTTTTGGTAGTATAGTGAATTTGAGTTAGAAAGGGCTTAGTGATAATTTTTCATATAATCGAAGATATTATCCATATACAAGCATTTATATCCTTTCTATACACTATGAAAACAACAAAAATAAACGTAAAGGGCATGCATTGTAATTCATGCAAGTTATTATTAGAAAAATCACTTTCACAAATAGATAAAATAAAATCTGTAGAAGCTAATGTGCAAAAATGAACAATACAGATCTGATACGAACAAGATCCCAATTTTGATGATATCAAAAATATTGTTCACGAGTGCGGATATGAAATAAGCGATAAAGAAATTAATCGTCCTTGGTTAAGTAAAAATTTACAAGATTATAAAATAGTACTTATAAGTCTTGTGATTTTTGTTTTTCTCTATTTACTACTCAGTAAAACAGGAATAATATCTTTTGATATAAAAGCACAATGATCTCCGTCACTATCTCTCGTACTCCTTATTTGACTCACCGCGGGATTCTCAAGTTGTATGGCCGTAGTTTGATGACTAGTATTGGCCATATCAAGTAAATGGAACAAAAATAATGATAAACAAAATTTTGGACAAAAAATAGTACCGCATTTTCGATTTAACGCAGGAAGAGTAATTGGATTTGGAATTCTATGAGGAATATTATGAGTATTTGGTTCCGTAATCAGTTTATCTCCATTTATGATGTCCGTAATGACGTTGATAGTATGAGCTATTATGATTATGTTATGAATAAATCTAACTCATATATCACCCAAACTAAGTGCAATATCACTCAGCTTACCCACAGGAAAATTGTTTGCAAAAAAAGAAACTGATGTTTTAAAAAACAAATCTACATGATTAAGTAAATACTTATGAACATTTGGTAGTGGTGTATTAACGTTTTTCTTACCTTGTGGATTCACATTTGCCATGCAATTATATGCCATGAGTACAGGAAGTTTCTTTATGTGAATGGCTATTATGGCAATATTTGCGATAGGAACTCTACCATGACTTATAGGTATTGGAAGTTTAACAAGTTTATTTAAATGAAAGACAGCACAAATAGCGTATAAAGCTATTTGAGTTCTCGTAATACTTCTTGGATTATACAATATTTCGAACTCGTATAATATAGTAGCAACAAGACTCAACACAACAAACCAACAAGACACTTCTACTCTTCAAAACAATCAACAAGTAGGAGAGGTAATAAACATGACATATACAGACAAATGATTAAACCCTTCAGTAATCAATTTAGAGGTTGGCAAATCATATACCATCATAATCGATGTACAGACAAGTGTATATGGATGTATGAGCACTATATACATTCCATGATTAGACGAAAACATTCAATCAATAAAAAACTGATCTCAGATTAAATTTTCAGTTAATCCCACTACTCCATGAACGTATGAATTTGATTGTGCTATGTGACTTTCACATCAAGCAAAAATAATCGTTCAATAATCTTTTTTATTCTCTTACTCTTTTAAACATGACAAAACAACATAAAAAAAACACTTCCAACGGAACAGGGAAAATAGGAATACTATTATTGTGAATAGGAATATTTGCAATGGCTATAGCAGGATATTCATATTATGGTACCTGAAACAAAACGTCTTCAATAAATACAAATCAAGCATGAAGTTGTCCTATGATGCAAAACACAATAAACAAAACACAATGATGAGGATGTGGTATGATGGGAAACAATAGACCAGCAGTTCAAAAAACAATAAACCCAACAAATTCTGAAGCACAAGTCATAACTATGACATATAATGAATCATGACTGGAACCATCAGCAATCAATGTACAAGCAGGCAAATCATATACTATAAAAATAAAAATAAATACGGATATCTACGGATGTATGAGTACTATTAGCATCCCATGACTAGATGATAATATACAAAACATAACAAAATGAAGTACTATTACCTTCAACATACAACCTACTACTCCTTGAGAATATGAATTTAAATGTGCGATGTGACTTTCCCATAAAGCAAAAATTATAGTTCAATAGCCAAAAAATATATAATATATAAATGTATTTAATAGTATTTATATACCTATACCTATGGTACGGGTACAAACAAAACTTTTATCTTTTTCATTATTAGTAATATGACAAACACAAACTTTTCAATACCAGAAATACACTGCATGTCGTGTGAAGCACTTATCAGAGTATCATTAAAGGAAATGCCTGGTATCAACTCAGTAGCAACAAATCTAAGTGCCAAGACAGCAACAATAGATTTTGATGATAACATTGTACATAAACAGCAAATACAACAACAGATACAGAAAGAAACGTGATACAAGGTTTCATAATTTTTATTATTTATAGTAATAATCATGACAAAAATACTGTTATCCATACCCGATATTCATTGCAATTCCTGCGAAAAATTGATTCATGCAAGTGTAGATAATGAACCAGGGATAATATCAGTTTCAGTCTTTGTGGAAAAGAAAGAGACAGAAGTAACTTACGATGAAAAAAAAATACATAAGAACGATATTATGAAATTAATCAGTGAATGAACCGGATATACAGTAACGGAAGAATGAACACACATCCATGAAACGACACCAGTACAAAAAAACACAGCAATAGAAAACGATAAAATACCAGGAGAAACAGTCGATACAAAGAGCAAGATGGTATCTATTGATATCGACGGTATGCATTGTAGTAGCTGTGCATTGTTAATAGAAAAATCACTCAGAAAAATGCCGGGAGTACTTCAAGCAAGTGTCAACTTTTCTTCTGAACAAGCTATGGTCAAAATAGATCCGATGACCGCATCAAAAAGCGAGTTATTGAAAGCAGTAGAAAACGCCTGATATGTATGAGCTATCATAGACGAAAACCATACATCCAATGAAATAGAAAAAAGAAAGAAAGAAACCAAACATCGATCAAGAAAATTATTACGATCAGCCATGCTCAGTGTGCCTATGATTGCTTTTATGTTCTATGATTTCTTACCAGGGCTACTGCCTCGAGAAAAAATAATCATGCCATGGACAGCAATGATCTCACTGATATTGACGATACCTATTGTGTTTATCATAGGAGCTGATTTTTTCAAAGGAGCTTGGTCAGCGCTCAAGATGAAAACATTTAATATGTTTTCATTAATCTCTATAGGAACAGGAGTAGCATTCTTATACAGTCTATATAACTTAGTATTGTTTTTCTATCAGACGGGATCGATTAGTGGACTAAATGGGATGAAAATACCGAATATCTATTTTGAAGTAGCTGGACTACTTATTATGTTTGTATCTCTAGGAAAATTTTTGGAAGCAAAAGCTAAATGATCCACATCACAAACCATAGCGAAACTGATGGGACTTGCTCCCAAAACTGCTAAGGTAAAAAGAGGAAATACCGTCATAGACGTACCCATAGAGCAAATAAAAAAATGAGATATCATCATGGTAAAACCAGGAGAAAAAGTACCTATCGATTGAGTTTTGGTTTCATGACATTCAAGTATTGACGAATCTATGCTCACCGGAGAAAGTATACCTGTAGAAAAAATGGTGGGAGCCAAAGTATTTGGATGAACAATAAATAAATTATGAAGTTTTGAGATGGAAACCACAAAAATTGGTAATGAAACCGCACTTGCACAGATTATTAGACTTATCCAAGAAGCACAATGATCCAAAGCACCTATCCAATGATTTGCAGACAAAATATCTGCCGTATTCGTACCGACGGTAATCATCATAGCATTATTGGTATTCCTTGTATGGTTCTTCATCGTAGGAGCCGGACTGACAGCGTCACTACTATATTTTTCAGCAGTGATTGTCATAGCTTGTCCATGTGCTCTCGGTTTAGCGACGCCTACAGCATTGATGGTGGGAACTGGAAAATGAGCACAAAATGGTATACTTATCAAATGAGGTGAACCATTGGAAATGCTCTGTAAAGTAGATACTATCATCTTTGATAAGACAGGAACGATCACGGAAGGAAAACCACAAGTGACAAATATAGTAGGAGTAAATGGATATACTGAACAACAGATTATACAAATTGCGATTGCTTTAGAAGCAAAATCCGAGCATCCATTGGCTGAAGCTATCGTTAATTATGGAAAAATACATATACTTCCCATGATAGGTAATGTAGATAAATTTGAGGCAATACCGGGAAAAGGAGTACAATGAGCAATACATAGCCAGATATATATGTTGGGTACCAAAACATTATTAGCAGAAAAAAATATTGGTATAGAAAACATATACCAGATAGAACAACTAGAATCTGAAGGGAAAACCGTCATGCTTCTAGCTACCGACAAAGAAATGATTGGTATCCTAGCAGTAGCAGATACGGTCAAAGCAAGTTCTGCAGAGGCTATTGCAAGACTCAAAAAAGCAGGTCTGATAGTCTATATGATTACCGGAGACAATCAAAGAACGGCTGAAGCGATAGCACGCCAAGTAGGAATAGATCACGTGTTAGCACAAGTGTTGCCACAACACAAAGCGATGAAAATCAAAGAGTTACAAGATCAATGATATATGGTCGCCATGGTTGGTGATGGAATCAATGACTCCCCCGCACTGACACAAGCCAATGTGGGAATAGCTATGGGATCAGGAGCTGATGTGGCTATGGAAGCATGAAATGTGGTTATCATGAGAAATGATTTGAATGATGTATTGACCGCCATACAACTGAGTAAAGCAACGGTAAATAAGATAAAACAGAATATGTTCTTTGCATTATTTTATAATACGCTATGAATACCTATCGCAGCTTGAGTACTCGCAACATGGGGACTTACCTTGCAACCAGAATTTGCAGGATTGGCTATGGCAATGAGTTCTGTATCAGTAGTTTTGAACTCGTTATTGTTGAGGTTCTTTCACCCCAAAAAAAGGAATTGGATTTCCTTATTTGCTCCCCTCATCATGACCATACTATTCCTTAGTTTCTTTTGGAAATTTGCCCAAATAGGTAATGGACAAAATATTGTATTCTCAGCCAATATAAACAATCCATGAATCAAAACAGATATCAATCAATTTATCATACATACTCCAAATAAAATCTGATTTACTCCGACAGGCATACCTAAACTCTTCTTGGGAAGCGACACTATCACGGATGAATTTCCTATCATTGAAGGAACAGGACTAATGTGATCTGAATGAGCAGAAATGATTCTATGATATACAGAAGCACAGATGATGAAAAAAGAAAGATTAATCAGTAAGGTAGGAGATAGTCTATCAGGATTCTTTGGTCTATGAACAGTGAAAATCGTAGGGATACTATGACCAACGAATACACTTTTGGACGAATCTCATATTATGAATACAAGGTGATTCAAGTATCTCACAGTACAAGGCAATTCAGTAACTATGGTAGAAACGCCATTTGACGGTGAAGATATATTTTATAGCTACGATGAAAACAATATCCCTCTACAGTTTAAAAACATCATCAATCCAAAAAAATTGACCTACACTATAGACGGTAAAGAATATATCGCTATATATTTAGGCTACGATGCTGCACAAGAGATGAGAGATGGAAAGGAATTTAATAAAATTTTCGACACCATAGAAGAAAACGGCAAAAACTATATCATTGCCTGATTAGCAAAAAAGACCTATACACTGCTAGATATGATGCACTTCGTTCCAAAAGATAAATAATATAATCAACACGAAAGTAAAAAACTATCTCACAACAAGACAGTTTTTTATATATATTCAAATAATAAATTCTGAACTCTAAATTCTACAAGCTACATTTATTTTACATACCTGCTCCTTCCATAATTTGAAGAATCAATCCAAAGATACCGAGTGCGATGACAACGACAATTCATCCTACAAAGATAAGCATGACCGGTTCGATAATCTTGGATGAGCGCATGATGAGGGTATTGAGATCTTCCTGATACATCTCAAGGACATTATCCAAAGAATTGGAAAGATTAGCAGTCTCCTCACCAACTTTGATCATAACAGCGACATCAGAAGGGATAAGCTCTCTCTCTTTCTCCAATACACTATAAATGTTTTGTCATTTGTTTAAACCCATCAAAACACGTTCTATCATATCATGATATGCGGGGATATCGAGAATATCTCTCATAAGCTGAAAGGTCTTGATATAGCTCATACCTGAATTGAGCATGAGTTTCATATATCTGCAGAACTTGATGATATAAAAATATTTCGTCATCTTACCGACAAGAGGAATATTGAGCACTACGCTAAATCGACTTTTCTTCCCTGCCTCACTAGAGAAAAAGACACCTCACAGAAGGCCTAGTCACGCAATGACACCAAGAATCGTCTTCCACTGATCCTCAAAGAAAATAGAGATACTATGGAGAGCTCTAGTAATCCGAGGCAATTGAAGATTTTGATAACCTTCGGCGATAGAGAAAATATTAGGTAAGACAAGCAAGAAGAGAGCAAATACGGCAACGATAGCGATAATGATAAGGATAGCCGGATACAGAAGTGCACCGATATACTTATTCTTCATATCCTTGATATAGAGATATTCCGTAGAAAGCGAATGAAGAATCATAGGTAATTCTCAAGACATTTCTCATGCCTTAATCAAAGAATAATCGCCCGCATCAAAATAATCAGGAAGTCTATTGAGTGCATAAGAAAGGCTCTTTCCTCTATGAAGGAATCAAGCGATACTGTTGGCTATCTCTTTGATCGCAAAATCATCCGAAGTATTTCAGATAAGTTTGATAGCACTAAAAAGCGATATTCACCCCCTGAGCAGATATGCGAGCTCTTTGAAAAAAAGGATTTTATCTTTGGTTCAGAAACTCCCTCTATCGATGGATTGCAAAGTTGTGACAATGATATCATCGATCGGTCAGGTCTTTGGTTCTTGTTCTATAGATTCTTGCGGATCTGACATGCCAAGGCAAATAAAATAAAATATGCGTGTATATGGACAGTAAGAAGTTAGTCGGTATAATAATATGCCTTCAAATCGATATCGACTTGTTGTTTGTCGGTATAATTGGCTATATCATAATTAACTTTATCGAGCTTATAGAGGACACGATAGCTACCATCGGAAAGGACTCTCTTCTCGACATTATCAAGAAAGGAAAGCAAAGCATCCTTAGTATCGAAAGTGATATTGAGTCTGAGCGTGACATAATGAAGGTTTCAGGTGAAAGATTGAGGATCTCCTATGGAAATTTTATTTATCAGACCATTCTTCTGTTTGGTAGCAGGATCCCTGAGTAGATATTCGTTGATATTTGCAAGCAAGATTTTTTCATTAATAAACATCTTAGGATCAGTCAAATTATTGAGTTGGATATAGGATCTGGCAAATGAAAAATTTTGCCTCAAGGTCTGATCTATAGAAGTACAATTAATCCTGTCATTGAGACAGGAGATGATAGTAGATTGCTGGCTTTCGATAGTCGTTATCAATTGCAAATCAGCATCAGCTTTGGCTTTCTTAGTTTCAAAATTAGCAACCTCGACATCAATATTGCTAAGCTTGTCCTGAGTTGCATGGACACCATCCCTTGCGGGCAAGACAAGGTTATTCCCTACTATGATGACAACAATCAACAACAGGATAAAATAGACCCTATATCTGATCCCAACGACTCTATTCGTAGTGATCAATACCTGATTCTTTTCAGCGAAAATATCCAGATCAGAGGGTTTTTGCTGTTGTTCATCGAGCAATCTATTTATCAGATCGCTACTTTGTGCTACCTGTTCCTGCATCGTTGATGACGTTAGCTTCTAAAACGAATTGATAATAATTATTGTCCCCTATTCTATCATAGGTTTGGATACGGATATTTTTGACAAAATCCAAATCGGAGAATCTATCGAAAAGCGAACGTATGCCTTTGGATGGACTAGAATAATATAAGAGCAAAAGATTAGATACTTGTCATTTGAGCGTTATCTTATCAATGCTGACATTGAAGTCAGAGAGTAAAATACTATCAGAAGTACTGGTATCAACTTTTTTGAGATCTTCCAGCATATTGATAACTTTGGTGATATGTTCTGACCAAGGCATAGTAATCTGTTTCTCTTCAAGTATTTTGACTGCCTGCAACTTATTGTAACCAGTATATCACTTATATGACTCCAATGTTGCCGCCTGTTGCGTTAGGACATCACGGTTATGAGTGATCTTTTGATTCATAAGCAATATATCGATTTTGAAATACAGGAAAATAAGAAACAAGAGTACTAATATGACAATCAGTATCTGAAAGAGCATTTTCCGACTAGAACGTCCACCTGCACTCATGGAAATAAGGAGGAAATAAAATCATACACTAGTATATCTATGGAATCGGATTTTTTCAAATCCAATGGCCGCTATCACGATAATAAATTCCCAAAAAGATAAAAAAAAAGGAATATAGTTGACTTATAATTATATATGTATATAGTAGATAAAAAATAATCAAGAAAATTATGAAAAATATCATGGCAGAAACATGGGAAGTCGGAATTCCTATCATAGCAATATGCATAGCATTCGCCGTAGGGATAGCCGAAATTCTTCGGATCAAGAAAATTACACAACAGGATAAAGAATCTGGAGAAGAACTACAACGATTAAAAAAAGAAAACGAGCTCATAAAGAGTCAGGTTGAACTTTCCTTTGTATATGGCAGAGGATTTTTTTATTGAATGGTTGACTTGATAGGATAAATATGTATTATCACAAAAAACCAAAAAACAAAAAACCATGAAAAATGAAAAAATGATTGACCAAGAAGCTCTTAGAGAGTATGTCAAAATTCGTTTTGAAAGAAATTGTTTGATAAAAGCAGGCATAATCGGAATTATGATCTTGAGCATATTAATGACTTTGGGATCGATATTTGGACATATGTCTGACGGAATATTAACTGCCTTTATCGGATTTTTTTGGATAGCATTATGCATAGCTGCAGCCACGTTAATGTTTCTGATAAATAATGGAGCAAACGAAAAGAAAAAAATGTATGATTCCTTATCATCAGAAGAAAAAATGCAGATCATCATTGCATATAAACAAAAAATAACGAAAAGAGTATGAATAAAGCATATCAAAAGGGAGATCCAGTAAAATTATTGCCGACTCCACAATTATTGGAAGTTTTCAATCAAACGCAGGTATTCACGAACATCGTCAAAAAAAGGGTAAGCAAGGAAATCGGAGAAACTGAAGGAATAATATATGATACCTTCAAAGATAATGATGATAACTTCTTTTTTCAAGCCACCAACGGATATGTGTATTTGATACCTTACCAAAGTATCGCACAAGGATAAATATCAATCAATACATTACTCCTGGTTTTTCCAGGAGTTTTTTTATACACCTAAGATTTCAATAACAGCACCATAGAGAGTTTTGAAAAGTAAAAAATAGATTGACATTTTAAGTAAAAAATGTATATAATAAGTACATTAAAAAAAACAAAATATTATGGCAACACAAAGGGCAATAGCATTACGGAACAGGTTCATAAATGCGACAGAAAATGAGTTCGAAGCACTAACTTTTGGAGAATTGAAAGTAGGAGATTCCTTTATTACATTTCCAGATCCAGGAGATAATAGTGGTCATGGAGGATTCAAAGGAAAACATTGGATATTTATCAAGACCCAGGAAAACGTAGAAGAAGCAGGTCGTGGGTTGAAATATGCAAAAGATAATCCACATGGAAAGGCATGTAATACATCTCATGGAGATACCGAAGATAATTTTCCTCTCTCGATGCTTGTGATTCAAGTAGAATAAATATGGTAATGTTCCACAAATGAACCTCTGAGTATAATCAGAGGTTTTTTTAACTTCCTCCTTTGCCTTGTCCACGAATGTGGGTAAAGGAGGTGCCCATAGGGCGGAGGATTCAATGTTCTATACTCACAAAATCTCCACTTCGGCTTCATATATTTTTTTGATATGATCAAGTACATCACCTACTTTATATCTCGGATCCTGTTGACTAGCATAATACCGTTTGTGAGGATCAATGAAAATTATTTTTTTCAGATTATGAAAATCCTGGAATATCTCTGAGGAAGTACAAAGAATAACTGATTTTTGTCACCTCTTAATCTCCCGTCGATGTGTATCCTTCTGATTCTGGGTCTGTATTGCCGACAAAAACGCCACGGAAGAATCTTCACGGAATGCTTCGTCCGTCATATTGAACATCGTCCACAAATCAGGAAAAACAAGTAATGTCTGTCACACTTCGGAACAGATAAAAGAAGAAATATGAGATAATGCAAATTTTTCTTGTCCCTGATTCCCTTTCCCCTTGTCCCTGGTTCCCTTTATTTTATTTTCACGTTCAAGCAACTTCTGGATATCATCGGGCAAAAAGAGTCTCATGACGGATTTATAGGTCGTATAATACATATCGACCATCCGATGGAGTAAGCCAAGCAAAGGAAGGGAAAGAAATCATGGAGAGACAAGTTGCGCCTTGACTGGAGTGAGAGATTGATATTGTTCAGGGAAAGATATTTGTTCTCCGAGACACAGAAAAAAATTATTGCCGTCTACAAGCAAGTCTCAGGCCTTTAATTTTTTCATCCTTTTTGATGATCAAGAATTCTCAGGAAGATTAGGAGCAAGCTTGCATACTTTATCCGCACCAAAAAAACGATCGAAGCTATAGAGATACACGGAAGTCCATAGTAAGTAAAACGTACCAATACTGTACCAAAAAAGCTGAGGTATTCAATACAAGCTGAGAAGCTCAGCACTAGCGAAAATACACTCAGACAAAAGGCAATCTCATCGGACATAGAGTAGTCTACAAATACTTGCTTTTTAGTTTAAAATATATATAATATATAGGTATGAATGAAAATAGGTTTCAACCGTATTTCCTTTGAAACTTTACCTTATCGCCAAACAAAATGTTAAAACACGCAGAGAGATTAGGCAAAATGCTTGCCTGAACAGGAGGGAAAAAACCTAGCATAGGACAAAAACACATCATAGCACAGAAAACAACAACACCAACTATACCGGTCAGTAATTCGACCCAGTATGTCTTTTTTCAGATAAAACCATTCAAGGACAATGACCGCGGAGTCAATCACCGAGATACCGTGAGCAAAAACATCATTAGTCTCAAAAGCAAGAAGATAATCTTCATGATTAGCGGAAATACTTCAGATATCAAGCTCTATGTAGGCGTACCCAAAGATTTCAAAAGTTACTTCGAAAATACATTCTACGCGAGCTACCCGACTTCAGACCTCATCGAGCTAAAAGATGCCATAAATATCCCTCAAAACAGGGATTACCTCCTTTTTTCTAAAGAAGGGACATTGCTCAGCAAAGAAGAATTCACCAGATGAGGAACCTATATGGATCCGATGAACGGGATTTTCGCATTATACGGACAGATAGATGCAGCATCCAGACTCGATATTTATTTCACCTATACCTTTAAACTCAAAAAGAATTTTCTCCAATTCCTAGGTGCGGTATTGAAACGGATACGGGAACCGAAAGCAAAAAATCCTGATGGAACACCAGCAGAAAAAATCGTAGAAAAAAAACCCGAGATATTCGGATCCTTCAGCTATAAAATAACGACCAAAGACTCCTATCTGAGAGAAAATCTCAAGAAAAACATCATCGCAGCATTTGCACCCTTTGTTTCCAACGGTAAGATAAAAATAAAGACATCTGAAAAATTTCACGGTATGACACATTCCCAAGCGGGGAATTTCTTTCATCTTCCAACACTAGAAAATTTCAATAAGGGATTGGAATATACTCCATATAGAAAACTCCCCTATCCAACAAATCTGCCTACCAAACAAAACACTAATAGCAAAGAATTGACTACCATAGGAAATACCGATTATAGATGAGATAAAGTACTATTTGGGATCAAAGAAGAAGATAAATTTAGACATATGTATATCGTAGGTAAGACAGGTACCGGTAAATCAACATTTATGGAAAACCTACTCAAAAGTGATATGTCAGCAGGTAATGGACTAGCATTATTGGATCCACATGGAGAATTTGTAGATAATATTCTAGAACATATACCGACAAATAGAATCAATGATGTCATCCTATTTGATGTAGGAGACACGGATTATCCTATCGGATTCAATCTCCTCCAATGAGGTACAGAAGAGGAAAAAAATCTGATTGCATCAGGAGTTGTCTCTACGTTCAAAAAACTTTTTGGTGATAGTCGATGACCAAGACTAGAATATATACTTAGAAATGTAGCACTTTCATTGGTAGATTATCCAAATGCGACACTCATGCATATTCTAAGAATGCTTATAGATGATAATTTCCGTGCAGAAGTAGTATCACATATCAAAGATGCTGTTGTAGCGAAATTCTGGACAGGAGAGTTTAACAAACGACAACCAAAACAAAGAGAAGAAGCAATAGGTCCGATTACTAACAAAGTAGGACAGTTTTTGTCTTCAAAGCTCGTAAGAAATATCTTTGGCCAACCAAGAACAAAACTCAATCTCAGAAAAGCAATGGATGAAGGGAAAATAATCCTCGTCAACCTGTCCAAAGGTAAGATTGGAGAAGATAATGCAAATATGATTTGATCATTGCTGGTCACTAAATTTCAGATCGATGCCATGTCAAGAGCAGATGTAGCAGCACATCTGAGAAGACCATTCTATCTCTATATCGATGAGTTCCAAAATTTTGCATCAGAATCATTTGTAACTATCCTTTCAGAAGCAAGAAAATATAAACTAGCACTTATCGTCGCTAACCAATATACCTCACAACTTATGCCAGAAATAAAAGACGCTATTTTTGGTAATATTGGAACAACCATAGCCTTTACCCTAGGAAAGGATGATGCTGACCTCATTGCAGGACAATTTAAAGGAATGATATGAACAAATGATCTTATTTCACTACCAAAATATACTGCATATACTAGACTGATGATTGACGGTATTTCATCGGATCCTTTCTCCATGAAGACACTTCCTCCAATTAAGTTGGGCGATGGATCACTGGAACTCATCGATAAAGTAAGAAAACAATCAAGACAAAGATACGCAATGGAAAGAGGTCAACTTGAAAAATTGATGGCTGCGCGATCCAACAAGACATTCTCTCTGCAAGAAAAAATAATGGAAAAAGCAAAACTTGAAGCATTGGGAATTAGTGAAGAAGAAGTAGAAAATCTTCACGATATTTTCATAGAACAACATACGAGTTACTTTACAGAATTTGCAATAGATGGCATAGAACCTGATGCTATAATCTTTGATACAGAATATTATGCCCACAAAGCAATCCGATATACAAAACCAAAGGGAATCGAAGATCAGGCAACTATAAAATATCAGACAGGTGGTAAAGTAACACTTGATGGACAAAAAGAAATAACAATTCATGTAGATATCTATCAACACCAAACTATACATATAGAAAATAATGGACCACTCATGATATGGATAGGATCAAAAGACAATGCATATCAACAACTCAATGATATCTATACCCAAGCAGGAGTAAAAAACCAAAACTACCTCAAATTTTGTCCAAACACGTCAAAAATAGAAAAAGACTTGACTCCTGATAAGGCGAAATGAACAGTGACTCCTCCACCTGCAACGGCAGTGACACAATCTAGTCCTACACAGAAAACATCACAAATACCAGCAAAACAATCACTAACTGGAGTAGGTATGCCAACATTTTCCCAACCAGAAACTCGTAACGAATGAACATTTACCATCAAAGACATAAAACTCGGACAAGAATACGATGGCTACATCAAACTCAGCTATAACTACGGCATGTTCGTAACCGTGAAATGAGTGGAATGATTATTACACAAAAATTTTATTGTCGCTCCAGAAGGGGTAGAACGAAAAAAATATTATAATATCGGTGACAAAATAAAAGTAAAAGCAAAAGAGTTTAAAGAAGTAAACGGCGAGCAGAAAGTGGTCTGGAGCCAGAAGTAAGAGTGATAGTGTAAAACTCCGATTTTTGGGCATTATACGACAATCATTGTTGCACAGAAGCTAGTTGTGCAATTGATTTTAATAACAAACTATAAAACACAACAGATTTACTCTATAAACATCATAAAATGGAATTTCATTTTCATACAAAAGCAATAATCTTCAATCAAGAATGAAAAATCCTTGTTCAAAAAAGATCTGATACTGGCAAATGGGATTTGATTTGATGAAAAACTGAAATTCCAGAAAAAATCGAAGATGCAATAATTCGTGAAATAAAGGAGGAAACTTGAATCGAAGATATAGAAAATATAAAAGTAATTCATATAGAAAGTGTTTTTTTGCAAAAAACAAACAAATACTTCGTATTAATTATTTTTACAGGGCAAACAAAATCTTCAATATCAATAATTAGTGACGAACATAATGACCATATTCGAACAACAAAAGACGAATTATTTACAATTTGACTAACAGATTACTTACAAAAAAGTTTAGAGAAAATCGTAAATCTGTTTTAATTCTTTGAACAACTAAAATCAACTTCATCTAACAGAGCCTGAC
>CAYXBC010000046.1:0-19637 GCA_964463255.1 uncultured Candidatus Peribacteria bacterium
GATTTGAGGAATCCAATGAAGAATTACAAAAACAATGCGAAGAAATAATAAAAATTCTTGTTGTTATTATAAAAAATACTAAAAATAATTTAAAAAAATAAATTTATAATTTGTTTATTTTTCTGAATTCTGCACTTTACATTCTGAATTCGTTTAAAAATGATTTCTTCACATAAATTAGTTATCAAAGATGCCGCATGGCAGTTGCTTTCTAGGATAATCAGCGCTGCTTTCGGATTTGTGACTACTAAGATTATGGCTTCATATCTTTGATCTCTTAGATATGGAGATTATAATTCCATCCTCAAATATTTTGCTTTCTGGACTGCTTTGGCAGATCTTGGTCTCTATGTTTTGGCTGTCAAAAGACTTGGTGAACTTAAGGAGAAATGCAAGAACGATCCCGATAATACTGAACTCAAATCAGAATATGGAAAATTTGTAGCGACAAGAATCGTCACTATGATAGTGATTTATGCGCTTGCTATCGGTATAGCCTATATGATCCCTAGTTATAGAGCTAATCCTTATTATATTCGGTGATTGCCTTTTGGACTTTTGTTTTCTGCGAGCTTTATGTTTGCTGGTATCCAACAGTTACCTCTGCAGATTTTTTGGAAGATGGAAAAGCTGAGTATTACGCTTATTACTGCTAGATTGAGTCAACTTGTGATTTTGCTTCCTGTAGTATATCTCTTATTTAAACATGTAGACTTTATGTCTTGACCTACAACGGTTTCTGTCATAGCATTTTGTCTAATCTTGTTTTCTGTCGTGTGAAGCTGAGTCTGACAAAATATTGAAATCTGAATTAGGTCGAGAAAGATATTGCCGCTCAATATCGTCTTTGATTGGAAATTTATTTGGAATACCATCAAAACAAATCGAAATTATGGTGTCTCTTATTATCTCAGTAGTTTCCATACCTTGTTGCCATTGCTCTTCCTGACTCGGTTCTATCCGACTATGTCGGGCAAAAACTATTCGTGATTACGGTGACTTTCTTTGTGATTGATAGAAATCCTCTTGATTATCCCATCAGCATTATGAAATAGCCTGCTCCATAATATTTCTACCTATGAAGAACACCATAAACGTAAAAGTCTCGGAAGTCTACTTAATCTTATGATTCGGTTTGGCTGTCTGTTTGCCGTAAATTTTTGGGTATTTGCAGATATGATTATCAGAGTCACTTCTGATGCGAGTTTTATGGGTAGTTTTGATACGCTTTCCCATCGATGATCCAATCAATTGATGCCGTTTCTGGGTATTGTCCTTGTCTTTAGTTTCATCAAACAAGTATATAACTATGTTTTTGTGGCCACGGGAAAACATAATGTCCTTCTGCTCGTAAATGGTATCGGTGTCTTTGTATGAATATTTGTCTGATTATATACCATCCCTGCTCGACCATTTACTCTTGGTCGGTGACTTTTGTGAGCTGTAGTCACGCAAATGCTTATGGAAATTCTCTTTGTCTCTTGAGCTATTGTTACGTGATTTCGTCTCAAAGTATCTCCTATCCTTAATGTTCCTATTTTGATGAAAACACTTTTGATTATGCTCTGATTCGCTGTAGCAGCACGATGAACCACTGCTCTCATTCATATGACCTATCTTACTTTCTTTGTGATTGCTCTCATCCTCAATGGATTGGTTGCATGGATTTCTCTGCCATTGCTCAAGAAAATGGGCCGCGGACTCACGGTCGAGGCTGATGTGTATACACCAGTGTCATAGATAGAAACGAAACTATGTTGTTATTGGCTGAATGATAAGGTGAGTATCTGACCTTCATTTTCTCCTATTTTTTTAATCTTTTCTGGTACGGTATCTATTTTTACCTGTATTTCATCGCCCATCTGCCGTTCATGTTTTTTGGTGTCCAATTTAACTAAACCTGTCAATGTCGGTGAAATATTTATATAGATATTTTTCCCGTTAACATTGTTGATGATTCCTTTGATGGCTGTCTCTTCCTTTTTCAACGTATGTAATGTGCTTATTTCTCTCTCTGGAAGTTTTTTTATATTTCTCTGTACATTCTTGATTGTTTCTTCTGGATGGATTGTGTCGTAGTATCTCAATACTTTCTTTACTAAGTTTCCTGCTTCTTTCTCATTGAATTCAAATATCCCCATCAATTTTTCCAAATTTTCTTTGGTAATATTTTTTTCGGTAAGGAAATTCCCGTCGGTGTTGAAGTCTAATATTTTTTCCGGTAATATCCTTGGGCTATACATATAGAAATCTCAGCTTTTGGGATATATTTTTATCAATCAATAATCGAAATAGGATGCGACTTGCGCTCCGTCCTGAACTTCATCTCCAAGTGCTATCATAAATCTTTCACCGTTAAATTTTCAGAATTGTCCGCTATTTTCCAATGCTTCCATCTGATCTATATTCTTTTTGATCCTTTCTTCATGCTCTTTTGAAATTGTTTCAAGGGTGATATCTTCGATTGTGTTTTCTTTTTTGTTTTGTCTTTTTATCTTGTGTGATTTCAAAAATCATTCAGGCAATATTTCGAATCCTGTATGGGATGGATTCTCAAAATATCTGTAGATATCTTCTATCTTGAGATTGCGATAGAGTCCAAAAAGTGTCTTATGGTTATTTTTGTAATCCATTCCGCTTATCTGATAATCAAGGCTATCCACTATATCTATGAAATTTATGAATCTCTGTAATTGTGCTTTATGATTTTGTGGCAATTGATCTAATTCGTCGAGCATATGAAAAATCATATGTGCACTTGACGTTGGTCTTTCCTTGGTTTTTGCTTCTTCAGACATATCGGAATGTTCGCTGATGATAACTTGTGATCCGATGAGTGATGCGTGTGGCTTTTTATCTTTTGCTTCTTTTTTTACCTTGTTGACTTTCATCCCACTGACTGTGCCTCATGTATCGATGGTTAATCATTTCTCACCGCTTTCTCCTTCTGGTACTTCTTTCAGGATATCTTTGAGATTACCTCTTTCTCATTGTGCATCGTTGAGGAATCCACTCTTCTTTAATAAGAATAATGAAGCTTCTTTGTCGATATCTGATTTCTGATGCATAGTTATTTCTTTATTGAAAGCTCTTTTGAGTATTTCGAAGATATCATTTTTGATATCTGATGTTTCCTGATGTTTTTCTTTTACTTTTTTCAAAATATCTCTGTGATCCTCATTACTTTGTTCTCTCTTATATTTCACTGCTGCTTTGAGATCAGGATTTTTTGATCCATATTTTAATGTTATCTCTTTTTCTCCTTGTTTTCTTTCTCTTTTGACTACCTGTCTATTTACCCGGTTTTTGAAATCTTTCTCATATTCTTCAGCTTTCTCATTTTTTTCATTGACTATTCAGAGTAATATCTTCTGAATTTCGTTTGCTGTCTCTTGTTTTTGTCTTTCTGGTCATGACAAATCTACCACTCGTTCGCGGAGGTCTTCTAAGTTATCAAATTTTTTTTGCTCTTTCATTCTGTCTTTTTCTTTACATTGTAAATGATATACATATAGTATATTCGAAACTGCAAAAAAAAGCAAATTTACCTTATTAGCATGGCGCATGGCGCATGATGCAGATATTTACTTATATTGTATATATGAAAACATTGGCGATAGAGACGAGTTGTGATGATACTTCTCTATGAATAGTCGACTTTGATTGACAGACGTTTACTGTGGATTCGTTATTGGCGTATTCGCAAATAGATGATCATCAAAAATACTGAGGTGTAGTTCCTGAAATTGCTTCTAGACTTCATTCCGATAAGATTATCGAAGTAGTCCAAAATATATGATTGGATGCTATCAAGGATGTTGATTTTATTAGTGTCACTTCTCATCCCTGACTTCCTGGTTCGCTTGTGGTCGGTAAGGCCGTAGCATCACTCCTTTCTAGTTATTTCAATAAGCCGCTTGTACATGTCAATCATATCTATGGCCATCTATTTTCCCTTTTGCTTGAAAGAAATTCTTCAGATATCCAATTCCCGCTTGTTGTGCTGACCGCAAGTGGTGGGCACAATGATATCTATGTTGTACTACATGATGAATGACAACTACCACATGATACATGAATAGAACGAAAAAAATTTGGTGGATATACCATTGCTAAAATAGGATATACCTTGGATGATGCAGCAGGGGAATGTTTTGATAAGGTTTCCAGGATGCTCGGCGGTCCTTATCCCTGATGACCATGGATTTCAGAGAAAGCTTCTCATGGAAAACCAAATATCGATGTCCAATTCAAGAGAATTTTCCTTTCCAAAGATACCTATGAATTTAGTTTTTCATGAATGAAATCTCAAGTCTCGATTTTAGTTAAAAAACTAAGGGATCAGGAATTAGGTATCAGTGATCAGATTATTGAATCATTAGTATGTGATATCGCGTATGAATTTCAGGAAGCGGTCGTCGAGGTGATGGTGAAAAAATTAGTCAGAGCAGGTATCGAATTCTGAGCCAAAACATTAGGATTGGCCGGATGAGTCTCATCAAATGATAGATTACGGGAATATCTCAATGAGTATGGAAAATTGAAAATTGAACATTGAAAATTCTTGAGACCAATAAAAAAGGTTTATTCTACGGATAATGCTGCGATGATAGGATTGGCGGGAATACTTGAATATAATCAGGAATGTAGCATGTAGAATGATGGATTTGCTGGAATGGACTATTGTTTTTTTTTGCAGTTAAAAAAAAGAGGCGGGAATACCCGACCTCTCTATTTCTTAATATACGAACTCACCGTGTTTAGTCTTGATGGTGAGCTTTTTGCCTTTATTGGCTTCTACATATCCTATGATCTTGGCATCCACTCCGAAACCTTTGGCGATATCGATGATCTGTTTTGCAGAAGCTTCAGATGAGACATAGAGTTCCATCCGGTGTCCCATGTTGTAGGTCTTGTACATTTCTTTCCTATCGACAGCTGCCTCTTCTCTGATGATTTCGAATATTGGCGGTGTTTCGAATAGGTTGTCTTTGATGATGTGTGCATCATGGATGAAGTTCATGACTTTGGTCTGTCCACCACCTGAACAATGAATGATACCATTCAAGGTCGATCTCTCTATTATCTCCAGCATTTTTTTGATGATTGGTGCATAGGTGCGTGTAGGAGAGAGTAGGAGTTTTCCTATGTTTATCGGCTTATATGCATGTTGATCCTGCCAATACTTTTTTTCAATGCTGTAATCTACACCGTAATTCCCTCGATAGACGAGATGTTTTGGCATGTTGTGGTCCACAATTTCAGGATAATCAAGGGCATAATCATGATACAAGAGATCGTGTCTTGCTGAAGTCAAACCGTTGGATCCTATTCCACTGTTGTACGATGATTCATATCCCGCTTGTCCTGATGATGCTAGTCCTACGATGAGATCTCCTGCTTGGATACGCGGGAGTACTACATCGTATCTCAGCATCCTTGCCGTCATAGTATGGTCTACGGTCAGTGTCCTCACCGATTCTAGATCAGCAGTTTCTCCACCACCTGAGTAGATTTGAATTCCCAAATCCCTGAGTTTTTGTAGAAATTCTTCTGTGCCTTCTATGACTTCTGCAATAACATCTCCAGGAATGACGAATTTATTTCTTCCTATCGTTCCTGAAACCAATAATGGGACATTGACTGCTCCAATGCATGTCAGATCGTCCAGGTTCATTACTATGCTATCTTGCGCTATCCCTTTGAATACTGAGATATCTCCCATTTCTTTCCAATACAGATATGCCAGTATAGCTTTTGTTCCTGCACCGTCCGCATGGACGATATTGCAGTAGGTAGAATCATTCCCTAAATAATCGGGCAGAATCTTGCAAAATGAATTGGGAAAGATCCCTTTGTCAATGTTTTTGATTGCTGCGTGCACATCTTGTTTGTCTGATGATACGCCTCTTTTTTCATAATCGTTTGTTTCCATGGTATTTTTGTTTTGGTGATTATTATGTGAGTTTTTATTTGTCTTTGTAAAATAATTTTATGCATTCATCGAGATCTCTGATGAGGTCAAGATTCAATGCTTCTTTTGGTGTCTTCCATATATACCCTTTATGTTCGTTGGGATTTATCTTTACGTCTGGTTTGTTCTCAAATGTTTTGTGGAACATATGATAGATAAAATCATAGTCAGGATATTTTACAAAGAGTTTATCAAAATAGATTGCATCTGTCAGGTCTATCTGTGTCTCTTCTTTTCCTTCTCTTTGCATTGCCTGTATAGGATTTTCTCCTGTATCCACTTTTCCGGCCGGCACTCCATACGTATTTGGTTCGGGTTTATGATCTTGTCTCAGCAATAGGAGTATTTCATCCTGATACGCTACGAAACAGCTTACTACCTCAAATTTCGGATTAAAATTTTCCGGTTTCTCTTTGGATATCATTTTTTTTTGCGTACAAAAAAACTAAATAGTTTATCCTATATTTTGTTTTTTTTGTATTTGTATGCTTATTATTTTTGAACCTCCTTTATCGTGATATCAAAGATTAATGCTTTGCCTGCTAATTCGTTATTTCCATCAAGTGTTACCTCTTTGCTCTCTATAGCATATACAGTGAATGGTTGTCCGTTAGATGCCATGAGTTTCACTCCTTTTTTTAATTGATCGGCGTTGGGAATTTGTTCACGAGGTACTTTGATGAGATTTTTTTCACTTCGTTCTCCATACGCTTCTTTTGCTGGAATGGTTACTGTCTTGGTTTCTCCGATTTTCATTCATGCAACAGCTTTATCGAAACCTGCTATCATCTGTCCTCATCCTACCTTGAAAGATAATCCTTCGTTATAATTTCTTCCTGCATTATATTTTCCGCATGCTTTGGCTACCGATTCTACGCTAGTATCGAAAACTGTCTGTTCGTCTAGTCTTCCTACATAATCCACGATAATAGTATTTCATTTTTCTACGAGTTTTCCATCTGTGGACGCTTTCGTCTGCTGAAGGTATGCAGCTATCGCAGTTTTGCATGCACTAGCATCTGTTGAGATGGCGGATGATGATGTTGTTGCTTTGACGGTGTCGTTGGTGGATTTTTCCTCTTGTTTGGCTGCACATCCCATGAGTCCTATGAGTGATAATGATAAAAATGCGAGAGTGATGTTTCTTTTCATCTTTTGTGTTATTAAACGATAAAATCGGCATTTTTTGTAGTCATTTCTCTCGTGTTGTCAAACAGTAATTTCCGTGCATTTTTTTTTGCAAACGCCGATGAAATCACTATATCTGTCTTGTATGCCTTTAATTGGCTTGTTTTTTGGTTGAATGTACAGGATTTAGTCCCTTACTTATTTCCATGAGATCATTGTTTTCTAAGTCGATTTCTAAACTTATCTTAATGATCATAGTCCTTTCCGGTATGTTTTTTGTCGGGAAAATTAGTGCGACTATTCCTACTGATTATATTGCCAATTATGAAATTTCTTCTGATTATACCAAGATACTTCAGCTTCTTGTGGAGATTGAATCCGCTACCAAGATTTGAAATCAAATTTCTCAGAGCAAATTCTCTCAGCTCAATTCGAGTTTTCAGGCTGTATTCCCAAAATTTCCTCAAGATTATGCTTTCAAAGTTACCTATCAGCAGTGTCTGGATATTACTAAATCATTGATTACCTATACCAAGGCCGATTACCAATCAAAACTCTCATCGTTCATGACCAATTGCTACAAACCATTCAGTGATATCGTCAAGAAGGTAAATTCTACCTATACGGTTGTTGCTTCAGCCAAGATTTCTCCCCAATCATGACCTGCTCCTTTGACGGTTACCTTTGATGCGAGATGAAGTATTGATCCTTCCAATGATACCATACCATCTAAGAATTATTACTGGTATTATAGAGATATCGATGGTAATGATACTACTATAGGTGTATGACCCCTTGTGACCACGACATTTTCATCAGCTGGTAATTATCAAGTACATCTTACGGTCAGAAGTTCCAATAAGTCTACGGAAGGTATTTTTGATTGAGAAAAAACGATGTCTGTCGATGTCCTGCCCAAGACCGCAAATATTGTCGTCTATGCCAATGGGCAAAAACTGCTTAAGGATGTCAAAATCAAGATAGGTATCCAAGAAGCTCAGCAATGAGTTATATTTGATGGTACTGCTACCTTGCCTATGGGATGAAGACTGATTCTCTCTCATAATCGGATGGTGACTTCGAGAGATTGATTTTCATATGCCAAAGCTGGAGATGGTAACCCTTCGGTTATGAGGCTTGTCCTTCCTTGACAGTGAGAATACAAGGTTTCGTTGACTACTATCGATAATGAAAACAATAGCATCACGGAAAATTTCTATATCCTTGTCTCTGATCCTGTAGCAATCATCAAACAGTCACCTGAACAAGGTGATACTTCAATCACTTTCAACTTTGATTCATCTACTTCATATTCCATAGTTTCTAGTCTCAAATTATTCACGCGGGAAATTTTCGATCAGAACGGGAATAAACTTGATACGTTTCAAGGCAAATCCATAAAACAGCAATTTAAGAAGCCTTGAGTGTATACTGTTAAATTGACGGTGGAGGATGAACTCTGACAGACAAATACAGATTCGCTTTCGGTATATGCTGAATCTACTAATCCGATTCCCCAGTTTACTATTACACCGACCAATAACTGGAAATATCCTTCTGAATTTGTTTTGGATGCTTCTGTGAGTTCCGATATGGATAAGACGAATGGATATGATCATCTTGCCTATGAACGGTCATTCTCTGATCCTACGATTGCTAAGATTATCTCCACGGAATCCAATAACGAAAGAGTAAAGATTCAATTCAATGCTATTGGTAAATATACGGTCAAGCTCACTGTGAAGGATGATTATGGAAAGATATCTGAGATGTCCAAGGATATTGAGATAAAATCTATTCTGAGACCTGAGATATTCGTCGCTCCTATTGCGACATCTCGAGGTAATCCCATGAATTTCGTCGTCAAATCCAATAAGGCGATTATTAATTATCAGCGGGATTTTGCAGACAAGGATACAAGAACGGTCCAGACAGACAAAATAACCCACCTTTACAAAAGCGCCTGAGTCTATTCTGTCACCCTCAAGGCATATGGATCTGATTGAATGGACAATGAAGTCCGCAAAAATGTCTTCCTCGGAGAGAAAAATTATCCTATCGCCGGATATATTGTAAAAGATACGCTATGAAATATCCAAGTCCAGAATGATGAATGCATGGATCCAGACGTATGAAGTGGAATTCTCCCTGCATATAGAGTGGATAGATATTCCGATATTAGCATAGATCCTGCGTTATCAGTAAATACCAAGGGCGAAAAGGCAGGTCTCCAATTTTTCTTCCAGCCTAAAGATAATGAGATTTACAAACAAACTATATTCACCCACAAATTCGATGAGTTCTGATGTACCTATGTAGAACTCACGGCTGAAGATACGACCATAGCCAAAAGCGATAAAATAAGAATTTATTTCAAGGTCGTCAATGCCTTACCGAAACTCGATAATATCGTCCTTAACTTCCCTCAATATGGGAATCAGGTTGGTATAGGATTTAATGAAGGCAATGCAAAGGATGTATTTAGTGATACGTATGATCCTTTGATTGTGAAGGTAACTGCTACCAATCCTATAGATTCTGACGGTTTTATCTCTCATTTCAAACGGTATTATTATTACAAGGATGATCCGAGTAGGCCTATAGAGACCAAAATAACTCCAGGTACCATACCTTACGTATTTTTTTCTCTTCCTAGGGTCCCAGGAGAATTTATGTTTGGTGTCACTATGTATGATAATGATGATGGAAGTCAGGATAACCAAGAGATTATAGGAAACGGTCCTTTAGTGTTTTTTCCTCCTGATACGAGTACGCCTGATATTCCTTTGGTGACCTTGAAATCCAATGCAGATAGTGTTGAAATCGGTGATGATGTTACCTTTGATGTGGTTTCCAAAATAATTTCTGATAGACCTGATTTCATCAGGGAAAGAACGATTCAATATGATTTCGATGGTGATGGTGTTTGGGATCTCACAACAAAATCCGATCGTGTCGTCCATGCGTATACTCTGCCAAATGATAATTGATATAAGCCGAGAGCTGCAGTGCTCTATAGATGATATAAGGGGATAGGTGTATGAGGCGCCATCGTTGTCAAAAATGGTCTCAAACCTATGTTGCTCTCAGATACCTTCGATAGACTTGCTATATTCAGAGATGTAAGCTTGGGTAGTATAAGCGAAAAAAATATCTGTCTCAGTGTCAAGGATTGTAAAATTTATTCATGATATCTTGTTACGTCCGGTCAAGCATTCAAATTCGTCTATCCTACGCTCGGAAAGTATTTCATCTCCATGGATGTCACGGATATCTATGCCAATACATCCGATAAGAAATGGACTTTGACCTTAACCTCAGGTCAGGCCAATGCTGGCGATTTCCATATCCTTTCCATACCCAAGGTATCTATACTCTCTGGTGCAATAGATTTCTTCGTTGGCAAAAATCTCAATAATAGCATCCTTATGTATATCAGATACGATAATTCTAGAGGCAGTTGTTTCGTAGATACTGATATAGCTTTTGATAGTAATAATGATGGCATCAAGGATAATGATAAGGATTTCCTTTGTAATGAACTTCATCTTGTCCCTTATGAACCGAAATTTGAATCAGTCGTCTGAAGAGTCTATTATACCAAGGAAGGCACTACGGTATATTCCAAGGATTTCAATGTTTCATTTCTGGATTTTGAATCCAATCTGGATCCTGAAACGACACTTGTCTATAGGGAGATAAATAATTTCATCAACAATATGCAGGGTGCTTGAACTACCGGCGACATGTATGTCTTCAAGACACTTATGACAGAACTTAGGGATGGACTGATCGATACGACCAATACGAAGTCTAATGTCGTTTCCTTGAAAGATTATTATGATTCACGCGATATCCAACTTTCAGGTGATCAAAAAGCATTGCTTGAAGATATCTTTATGAAACTCAGCGATAAGTCTGTCTCTGCTGCAATAGGCGATAATGCTTATCAGCAAGCCAAGGCTGAGATTCTCTATATCTTACCATCAAATCTTGCTGTAGATGTCGAGTGATTATTCAAAGAATTTGAATCGGTTGCCTCTGATACCCAGACAAACGTCTCTGAGCAAGATAAAAGAAAACAGGTGCTTCAGAAAATAATCGATCTCATCAAAAAACATCTAGCCACTGAAGGGCAGACTATGCAATCTGATCAGGTTGATCCTGCAGATATGACGAATATTATCATGCCAAATGTCTGCAAGATTATCGGTTTCTATACTATTGTCAGCGATGCGTGTCCAGGCGATAATGTCAGAATAGTCGCAGATAGTCAGACCATCAAGGCGGTAAATCCTTCCTGAACTTCTCGATGGAAAGTCTTGTTTATTATTCTCTGAATCCTTGTCGGTGCTTTTGCTATTCTCGTCATTATATTCGCAGTCAGGGCAAAAATTAATCAACAAAAGGAAGAAGCAGAAAATCCCCCTGAGGGATGAACTACCTAATAGATTTTTTATCCTTAAAAAAATCCGCAATTGCGGATTTTTTTTTACTTATGATAGTCTATTGTTTTTCATATTTCTCTATAGATTCATCGAAATAGGATAGTTCCACTCATGCATCTTTGAACATCGTCTCAGATTCTGATCATGCATGATATTTTTTTTCAGCGACAACTTGCTTGATTCCACAACTGATGATAAGCATTGCACAGGTTCTGCACGGTGTCATCTTGCAATATAAGATAGCTCATTTTATTGGGATACCTAATTTCGCTGCCTGGCAGATAGCATTCTGTTCGGCATGTACAGTCCTTACACAGTGATTGGTGACACTTCCGTCTTCGTGGGTCATCTGTTTGAATTGATGGCCGATTTCGTCGCAATGAGGTAGTCCTTGCGGTGATCATACGTACCCGGTACAGAGAATTTGTTTATTTTTTGCTATTACGCAGCCGCTTCTCCCTCTATCACAGGTCGCTCTTTTAGCTACGGTTCTTGCTACTTCCATGAAGTATTCGTCCCATGTAGGGCGGATATAGTTCTCTTCGTTCATCATACCTGATTATAAGGTAAATGATAATGTATTGATACTATATTTTTTTACTATTATATGTCAATAATATATTTTTTTATTTACTATAAAGTTTTCTTGAATAATGTCAACTAATCAATATGCTCTTGAGAGAACTACTCACTAAAACAAAATATATGCTTAGTATCAAACATCTCGATTTTTTAGAAAAGCTGATGGATATGACGGTCACTTATTATGATATGTCTGTTATACCAAACATCACATCTAAAACGTTTCAGATCAAAAAGGTGGGATATACCAGATCTCGGATATCTCTCATTGATTTCAAAAGTGTATTGGCAATTATCAAGGAAGGATGTCTTTTGGTTCTTCCTCATGTCAATAAGATTGGCAGTATCGATGGATATATTATCTCTGATGTCCGTGGAAATGTGCTCCTTATGTTTGGAGAAGATAATATCCCTGAAAAGTATTCTCTTCAATCATTCTTTGTTTTCTGCCATACGAAACAGAACAAAGGCATCATCAAAGCACTTTCTGAAACTAATGACATGATGACTATCACTCTGCTTGATACTTTTGAGGCCTATGGTTCCTAAAATTTCTCCCCGGTTTTCCGGGGTTTTTTTATCAAATCATTTGTCTTATAATAAATCATATTGATATTTCCTATTATATATGTATATAATATATCAACAAAAACATATATATATGATTCAAATCTACAAAGAAAGGGTTGAAAAGCTTGTGATGCTTTTTAATGAGTATGATCCAGCGTGGATTCATAGGAGAACATGGATTAGGCCACTTTTGAACTTTGATCTCGGCACAGATTTTTTCATCAGATTCTTTATAAAACCTGATGATGATCTTACCTCACTGCAAAATGCGGTGATTACTTCTTGGGCAGATGCAATTGTCGGCAACGATCCTTCACGGACTCAACGGGAAATTTTAGAAATTACTAGTGATGCACTTTCTAAAACTTGCCTCATCGGTACTGAAATTGATGCTAACTATCTGCATACGCCTCCAGAAGAAATTCTGTATCAGCAGAAATGCTTGGATTATGTTTGGTGGACTACTATCAAGAATAGTATCTATGCTGATGTAAGTCAGCTATACAAGAAAAAACTTGATAACAAAGCAGCTGCTTTGTTGTTTGATCTCCAGAACTAGGATACCAAATTACCTATTCGATTGCATGGTTTTTACTATGCAATTTTTTTATAAAAAAAGTTTACGGAATACCGTAAACCTCCTGAAAATACTTATACCCTATTCTGTTGGTGCTATTATCCATAGGAGAATATAGAGTATCCCACCTATACCATAAAATAATGTCGATACGGCCCATAGTACTCTGACTATTGTAGGATCTATATCCATGTATTTAGCCATTCCACTACATACCCCACCGATCATTTCGTTGTCACTGTTACGATAAAATTTTTTCATATTTTTTATTTTTTTTGTTTATTTATTTATGTATAATACATATTATATGTTAAAAGTCAACTTTATTGCACTATCATTTTTATGATTTCTATTGCTCTCTTTTGATCCATGAAATATGGTGAAGTTGCTATGGTTATAAGACAGACATTATTTACGATTTTTTGTAGTATTTTAGCATCAGATTTTATTTCTTCGTCAGTTTTTTGCTCCCAAAAATCTATATCAATATCTAGAATATAATTATAGGTATAAAAATCTACTACCTCCATATTGTGTAGCGCATATTGGCTTCTGACCTGTATGATTTCTTCTATAATTCATGCATTTTTGGCAGAGGTGAGGAAATTACCCACATTACATCCATAGTTGCTAAAATTCACTACGTCTTGAGGTGAAGCGTATGCTGCGTTGAAACTATTTTTATTTTCTTTGGTGTCTGCGTGTTGATCGATGTGAATCACTACGAATGGTTTCGTGTCTTCAAATTGTTTGGTATATCGATATCGAAAAAAAAGTGCATGATTGTGATTGTCAAAAATGTAGGTAGGTATTCCTTTATATGTTGTCTGTATAAAATGTTTAAGTCCTGTGCAGCTTTTTAATTTTCCATTATCAACCTCTTCGAAAACTATTTCTGACCCTTCTTCGAGATTATCTAAATTTCCTTGAATTATGTCGGGAATATATATTTGTCCTGCTGATCAAAGAGCGATTCTTTCATTATAATGAAATTCGTTGTTTCATATTGGGTCGGTAATAGAGGTTCAAACTTTGTACATTATTGATTATTGATAAAAGTTCACTTCGTTCACGATAAAAGCTCGTTTCACTCGCGATGCATGCTATGCGAGTGAAAAATTGCTGTATTTAAGTAATCATTTGGCAATCTTTCGGCCATTGTTTGTTAATTATTCGTCTATTTTTTGATTATCGAGTAGTCAGTAGAGGAGGAGATGGTCTATATTTATATTATTTTTCATGAGTTTCTTGGTTGCTAGCCATCTCTCTGCCTTCTTCTCCATATTATTATTTATACAATAACCTATCCGGCCATCTATAAACGCATCGAGGATTCCATAGGTATAGAGTTTCCTTAGTGCATCGTAGGAAAAAAAACGTTTGGTACCGGTGGAGAGGTTGTGGATGAGATCCAATAATGTTTTTTCGATTTCAGGTTCCTTTTGGATCATATCTTCTATGCGTTGGGCGATTCATGGTTTGCCCATAGCCATATTCATGATGAGCTGTTTGAGATTATCTTTTCCTTTTACCATATCGTTGGAATCCATCCGTTCTCAAAGCTCCTTATCTGAGACTTCGCTAAATTTTATGATCAGTGCTCTTGAGAGAATGGTCTCTAGGAGCATGGATAGATTTGATGTCGTAGCGATGATCAATCTCTTGGGTAAGGGCTCTTCACAAGTTTTGAGAAAAGCATTAGCCGCTTCAGGGATTATCCTTTCGATATTTTCCAGAAAAACTATTTTATGCTTTCCGATGGCTGACTGTTGGAGCCAGGCATTCACGTCCCTGATTCCGATATCTTCATAATTATGATCTTTGATTAATGTTTTGTACGTTTCAGATGTGGATACCGTCTTTAGCTTGAGATTATGCTTTTTGCCTAATTGCTCCGAGAAGTCTTTTATCTGAAGCAGATCAGTCACGAAATAATTTCCCATCTTCGCTTTGAGGAGGTCTTTTATGATGCCTGATTTTCCGATATGTTTAGGTCCTGCGATGATGAGAAAGTGCGGCGCTTTGGTATCTTCCTCGAAAAACATATCGATGTATCTGGTCATGGTTTCGATGCTTTCTTTATTTCCTATAAACATAGATGAAGAAACGATTACACGATAAAATGATGAAACTATGTGGTTTGGTATTAGATGTTGTTTTATAGCATAGAAATATAGTCATCAAAAACAAATTGTTTTTATCTTGTTTTTTTCTGCGTACAAGGATACAAAATGACGTGTATCTTTATTTTTTTAGATGACATAAGGGTTTATTGTGGACTACGGTTATCTTTGCTGCGGTATTTATCCTGGCATAGCTTATGTAAAATTCTCTGAGTATCAATACCATTGACTTTTATTGTTTAATATGTATATTCTATATCAGAAACCAAAATTAAAACGTATATGAAACCAAAATTTTTGTATTTATTTATCGCCGCTATCGCGGGAGTATTCTTTTCGAGCTGTAATCGTTATGATCAAGGGACTTCATTCGCTGATGTCAAAGCTGACTTCCCATCTATTCAGTGGAAACAGGTAATGTCTGATAGTGTGCGTAACAGTATCATACAATATGCTGTCGTCATGGGTAAGGATTTTCGTCCTGATATCTCTCAATTGATTGTTCATACATACTATGGGATATTAACTGTTCCTGATACGATTATCAAAGACGTCCCTTTGTATCTTTCAGTTCTCCGGTTTGGTTCTCCTATGATTGCCAAGCGCGAGTTTAAGCGTATATCGGGACCATCATTGTGGGAAGCTCCCAAGACAAGATTTACGTTGTTGATTATAGATCCTGTTATGTTCACACAGGCTACGGTCATCAAAGAGACCAGAGATATATTACTATTCTGGCAATTCATGCTTATTATTGTATCTTTGATTTTCTTCTTATGGATATTGAGTGCCGATGACATCGAGGGATATATTATTGCATCCACGATTACGCTTATACTTATGTATCTCAGTGTAGTAAGTCTCTCGTATATGCTCTCTGTTCTTTTGATCCTAACCTATACAGGGATACATGGTTTTAGGTCTTGGACCGGTTATCTCAAAAATAAGAGAAAAAAACATCACACTATGTGATGTATTGATGTATCAAAAGAGCGGCGTATTTGCCGCTCTTTTTTTTATGTTCAGTATTTTTTATTCTCCTCTTATTGCATTGATGACATCTAGAGTGAATTCGTCCAATGGAATAGCTAGATATTTTTCGCAATTTTTTACTTCTTCCCTATCTACGCCTGCAGCGAAATGTTTGTCTTTTAATTTCTTTTTGACGGAGCTGAAGTCCATGCCTTCGAGTCCGGTCGGTCTCATTAGTGAAACTGCATAGATGAAGCCTGATAATTCATCTACTGAAATGAGATATCTTCTGAGTAGCGAATCTATAGCTACTGAAGTCTTTGCGGTATAATGTGATTTTATGTCATCTGCCAAACATTGAGGAAGATGAATCTCTCCTACGATCTCTTCGAATTCTTTTCCGAGATGTCTCTCAGGGTCTTTGCCGATATGATCCCAATCGATGTCATGGAGCATGCCTGCGATATATCGGAGTTCTTCGTTTTGATGTAGTTTTTTTGCAAAATATTTCATGACATTTGCTACATCCAAACAATGTCTATAGGTGTCTTTGAGATATTTCTTGGCCAAATTTTCAACTGCTTCCAGTGACGGCAAATTGCCGTACATAGCTGCAACATCTATTTCACATGTTTCTATCTCCATTTTCTTTTCTGCTTTCATCAGTGGAAACATTACTACATCTCTGAGATTATCCTGCTCGGTAAGAATGGCCAATATTCTTTCCAATCCCATACCGAATCCGGATTGTGGCGGCATACCGTATTCCATAGCCGTGACGAAATCATCATCGCTTGCGGTAGCTTCTTCATCTCAATTTTCTGCTGCTTCAGCTTGTTTATCAAAATTTTCTTGCTGGAGGATAGGGTCTACGAGCTCAGAATATGCTTTGCAGATTTCCCATCCATTGACGAGTAACTGGAACTGTTCTACGATATTTTCTTCTTTGTCGGAAACTCTTGCAAGCGGCTGCATGATAACCGGATAATTGTAGATGAATGCTGGACCTATTATTTTTGGTCTCAATACTTTCTTGTACAAGTAATCTATTAGCGTTGTCGTCCCCATTTTGTGCATCCCTTCAAATTCTATTCCTTTCTTTTTGATGTCAGATCTCAGTAGGTCATTATCGTTCATCCCGTATTTGGTGATATCTATTCCGCTTGCTTCCTGTATCCCTTTGGTAAAATCTATTCTTTTTCGCGGTGTGGTGAAATCTACTTCCTTGATGATGTCTTCTTTGTCTTTGACGTTTATCTTTTTGGATAATCAGAGCTTCTCGAAGAGATAATCAAACATCTTTTCGGTGAATCTCATATTGTCTTCGTAATTTCGGTAGACTGCGTAATGTTCGACCTGTGTGAATTCTTGCAGATGACTTGGATCTGATCCTTCGTTTCTAAAATCCTGTCCTATCTCGAATACTTTCTCGAATCTTCCTACGGTGGCTTTTTTGAGTCCTGTTTCAAACGCTATCCTCAGAAAGACTTCTGCGTCGTAGTCGTTATGATGAGTCATGAATGGTCTTGCTGCTGCTCCGGAAGCAGAATTTCCAAGTATATTGGTCTGGATTTCGGTAAATCATTCCTTGGTGTAAAATTCTCTCAGCACTTGATAAAATTTTGATTTTAGAAGAAATCTTTTGTAAGTCTCCGGATTCATAGTCAGGTCAAGATATCTTTTTCTATAAAGTTCTTCCTGATCCTGTAATCCGTGAAATTTTTCCGGTAAGGGTCTGATTGCTTTGGAAAGAAATTTAAATTCTGATACAAATATCGTGAGCTCTCCTTTGTGTGTCTTGAATATCTCTCCGCGTACTCCTATGAAATCACCGATATCTACCATCTTTTCTATAAATTTATATGCAGACATTTCTCCTTCGCTACCATCTTGGATATTGGCTATTGGTCATTGGTCATTCATTATTAGTTTACAGTTGTCACGGTGGAACATGAGCTGGATTTCTGCCGTGCTGTCCAATAATTTTGCGAATGCTAATTTTCCGTGGGTACGATAAAGCATTATTCTCCCCGCAGTTTCCGCTTGGATGACTGGCGAAAGTATGATATCATTGATATCGCGATGCTGTGCATTTTCCTGATCTTTTATAATATCTCCTATAAGATGTTTCTTATCGAAAGATTGCGCGTAGGGGAGTATCCCCATGCTTTTAAGTTTTTTCGCTCTTGCGATACGTACATCGCGCTCGCCCTGATGATCTTTTTGGATGTCTTCTGTCATGCTCTGATGATCAAATAATAAAGAATGATTTTAGTTCAAGATTTATTTTGTATAGAAGTTCTTGGTATTGAATGTCGTCTGTACTCCTATCTGGAAGGTATCAATTTCGTCGTCTTTCATGCCCAACCTTTTTCGTCGTATCTGTCCATAGAGCTTGGTGGTGAGGTTAATGGTGAAATATGGATTTATCTGAACGTTGTTTTCTGCCAGCGCATATTGCGGATTCTTGGTCGGAAAGATGATGAGATTTCGGTAACTGAAAGTGACACTCTTCTGGAAGAGATTGACCCATCCGTCATCTACTCATGATGCAAGTTTATATCATGAATACACGCTTCCGATTCCGGTTCCATTACACATAAACCCTTGTTTATAGTCACATGCTCGTGTATCTATCTTTCCATCATAGACTCCTGAAGAATTATTTATGTCGAAGTCATGGTTGCTTCCTGCGTCGAATCATCTTAGTCTCAATATTTGGAGTGAATAGAGCTTTTCGCTGTCAAAATTTCACGTCGTTCCATCACCGTTCCAATCACCGCTTGCTATCAGCTTTCTTCTCATGAATATCCTGGATTTGCCGTCTTGGGAGATGAGATAGAGTTCTTGGATACCGGTAGCGTTATCAATTGCTGTCGGGCCTTTCATGACATTTTCATCGTCATCATCATTTCGTGCTCCTGAAATGGAGTCGGTATCATCTTTGACGTCTCGGAACTGTCGGCTATATTGGCCGAAGGATTGTTTTCCTGTATTTATACATCAGGAACCGTTCTGCACATTAGTTTCTTTTATTACTTTATATGGTCGATAAGTTATATCTTGACCTGTCATCGAACTACAAAAATAGATTTTATGCTGTCATGAGGGTGCTGGTGATATACTATTATTGTTTCCATATGCGGTAAAACGAGAACAGTATCATCCTGTACTGACATCTCGTCTAAATCCTGTTGAATATCGATTGTTGCATCCTATATTTTTCCTGTTGAAATATTCTTCATAGTCTATTGTCTGTCTCT
>CAYXBC010000047.1:0-23474 GCA_964463255.1 uncultured Candidatus Peribacteria bacterium
GTATAGTACAATAGATTATAATAAGACAAAACCTTCATCCATCATCCATCATCCATTTATCCTCGCAGGGGAAAATCTAAAATCAATTATAGTCTATCATCCATCATCCATTTATCCTCGCAGGGGAAAATCCAAAATTAATTAAGGTCTATCATCCATCATCTATTTATCCTCGCAGGGGAAAATCTAAAATCAATTATAGTCCAACTATCATCTACATTTAATTTTAGTCATTTACTTTTAAAGTTTGTCCTATAATCAAAAACATATTCTTATCCATGATGCTAAGACCGGCTATAATACCATTGCTGATCAATATCATGCCTACCACAAACACCTTGATAGCTTTGAAAAAGGTGTTTTTGTTAAATTTTTACCAAGAGATAAAGAACATCTTTCAATTATTGATCTCGGTGCTGGAGATGGGAGATTACATAAATTCCTTGCTCCTCTGAAACCTGCAAGATATGTCGCTTGCGATATCGCTGAACAGCTTTTAAAAAAACACCCCGCTGGAAAAAATATAGAGAAAGTAGTATGTGATTTGGAAGATACCCTCCCCTTCGATGACGAATCTTTTGATCTTGCAACAAGCTTTTTTGTCCTCGAACATATCGAAAATATAGATAATCTCTTTGGTGAACTCTATAGAATATTGAAATCGTGATGAGTATTGATTATCGGACATTTCATCCAGAGACGTGAATTCATCCGAAAAAAAGATAAAGATCAGTTTAGAATCAAATTTTTTAATCATAGAATACAGGACCTTGAAAAACTTCTGCAAAAGAATTTTTTTGATCTCCATGTGGTACCCATCCGTGAAGAAGGAAATACTCTAGGGCATATCATTGTTTGCAACAAATCATAGTCTTGAAAAAATAATCGCTTTGTATACAGTATTGAGCAATCAATGCTGTTTTATTTTTTCTAGATACACGTGATGAAAAAATTTCTTATCACAACTCCAATCTATTATCCCAATGGATATCCACATATCGGTCATGCATATAGCTCTTTTATTGCTGATTTCTATGCCAGGTACAAAAGATTGCTCGGCTATGAAGTAAAATTTTCCACTTGAAATGATGAAAATAGCCAAAAGATAGTCCAACAAGCAGAAGCTGAAGGTACAGATATTATGGTTTATCTGGATCATATGGCGAAGAAATGGGAAGATGTCCGACAACATCTCCAGATTTCCTATACGGATTTTATCAGGACGACGCAATGACAGCATAAGGCCCTTGTCCAAGAAATGCTCCAAAAATCTTATGATACCTGAGATATCTATGAAGGCGAATATAAATGATATTATTGTATTGGCTGTGAAGGGTTCAAGACAGAAAAAGATCTGATTCAAAAAGATGGTGAACTCGTTTGTCCTGATCATCTCAAAAAACCTGATATCATCATAGAAAAAAATCGATTCTTCAAACTCAAAAATTACCAGAACAAGATAGAAGATCTTTATAGGAATCATCCTGATTTCGTTCTCCCTGAATATAGGTTCAACGAAATGAAATCATTCGTAAAATGAGGTTTGGAGGACTTCTCTGTCTCTAGAGAGACCAATAAATTTGGAATCCCGCTCCCCTTTGATCCTCAACAAGTGAGTTATGTCCGATATGATGCCTTATTTAATTATGTCACGGTCTCTAGAGATGCAGGTTTTCGAGCTCCTGATACTCAAATAGTCCATATCCTAGGAAAAGATATCGTCAGGTTCCATTCTGTTTTTTGGCCTGCAATGCTTATGAGTGTAAACTATAGACTTCCTGATACAGAATTTGTAACAGGTTTCTTTACGGTAGATGGTCAGAAGATGAGCAAATCACTAGGAAATGTAATAGATCCTGTGAAAATTGTCGACGATTATGATAGAGATGCTGTTATATTCAATCTCCTTTATGATGTCCCTATCGGTGCAGATGGTGATTTCTCTGTGGAAAGATTAGCTAATCTGTATGAAAGTATGCTGATAGGATGACGAGGAAATTTGGTCAATAGAGTAACAAGTTTATGTAAGAAATATAGCATAACTAGCTGAAAATTTAATAAGCAGAAACGAGAGATATTCAAAGAGAATAATAATAGCAGATTTGTTCAATATTTTGAGGATTGATGGGATGGTGCTAAGATAGATGATCACTATCTCAAAAAAGCTGATATTAAATGATATCTTGATGATTGGTATCAACTGGTACAAAGATCCAATGAATATATCACTAGCGCTGAACCATGGATCAAATATAAAAATGAAGAGACCAAAGCTGAAGCACTCGCTGACTTACAATTTCTCCTCTATATTGTAAAAAATATTGCACTCTTTTCAGCTCCCATCTTGATCAATGGATTTAAAAAAATCCAAGCAATATTTGGTAATGAAGAATTTAGCAGTATAGATTCTACCATAAATAATGCAGATACTACCTTTAAAGTTATCTTTGATATGGAAGAATTTCCGGTAAATTTAAATCCAGTAATAATTTATAGTCCAACAATCAAATAATATTTGTATAACAATATTTGTATAAATACATGAAAGGTAGCTACGCTTGTAGCTATTTTTTGTTGTCGCGTAGCATTTGGTAAGGTTTCGTCTATTTTACAACACAGCATTAAAAAAATATCCTAATATCATCATACATAGCCCCACTACTCCAAAAAATATTAGCAGCAGCTTCGTCTTCATAATTTTTTTGAGTATCAGAAATTCTGGTAAAGATAATCCGACTACAGCCATCATAAATGCTAATCATGTTCCTAATGGTATTCACTTAGCAATCAATGCTTGGACGATAGGGATTACACTTGTGGCATTAGCATAGAAAGGAATCCCTACTATCACGGCAATAGGTACGGCAAAAGGATTGTTTTTGCTAATATATTGCTGGAAAAATCCTGTAGGTATAAATCCATGGATTGCTGCACCTACTCCTACTCATAGCAAAACATATGGGATAATTTTTACTGTAATATTTCGTGCTTCTTTGCTTATTTCTTTGATCCTTTGTGAAAAGATTATATTCTTCTGTATTATTTCTATGGATTGACTTGCTCTTTTGACTTGAATAAAATCAGCGAGATATTTTTCCAATCTCATTTTCCCTAATACCCATCATCCGAACATTCCCATCACTATACCGCTTATCATATAGATTGCGGTGACTTTGAGCCCAAAAATTCCCAGAAACATTGCTATAGCTACTTCATTTACTAGCGGTGAGGTAATAAGAAAAGCAAAAGTCACCCCTAGAGGTATGCCTGCTTTGAGAAATCCTACGAATAAGGGAATCGATGAACAGGTACAAAAAGGAGTCACTGCGCCGAAAAGTGAGGCAAAAAGATATTCCAATCAGAATAATCTATTTCTTACAAGAAAATCTCTAATTTTTTCTATCGGTAGATATGAATTGAGTAAGGTCATAAGATTGGTGATTACCAGCAAGAGCAGAATAATCTTGATACTATCATATAGGAAAAAATTAAGCGCCTGCGCCATATGACTTGTAGTATCTAGATGTAAGACGCTTGAGATGAATCGGTTACTTATATATGCTATCCGCAGAAACATGAGTCCATGCTATATAAAATATTATTTACTATCGCATCAACATCCTCAAGAACAGCATTCGTCTCCATCACCACATGATCATCATCCACAACATTCATGCGATGAAGATTGCTTGGTCAAAATATCTACCATTTCTTTGGCTTCTGGTACTCTTCCTGTGAAAATCACCTGTTCGTCTATCACTAACCCTGGCAAGGTCAAAATATTGTATTCCATTATCTCTTTCATCTCTTTAACTTTGATAATTTCACAGTCTAGTTCCATTTTTTTTGCTGCCTTCTCAACGGTTTTTTCTAAGAGTTTGCATTTGGGACATCATGTTCCGAGAATTTTGATAATCATTATATGTATCTTAAAATTTAAAAATAGAAAAGTAGCTTCCCTATACTTAGGCATTTCTTATCAGTAGAAATATTTATTTATTTTTTTTTGCTTTTTACTTTGCAGGTATTGATTTTGAGCAAAGTATAGAGTCCACAAAATCCTGTTATACTCGTAATCAAAGCGAGTACTCCAACCACATAGGCAATAATCTGTACTGTTCATTGCAACCAAAGATATCATCCTACTAATACTACAACAGCAATCACTAATCTAATCAAACGATCGTTCATTCATTCATTTGTTTTCATGTTCATAAAGAAAAAAGAATAAAAGGTATTATCTTTGTATAGTATACATAAGTATACCACCATCAATATTAATAATAGTATACTGAGGAAGTTGTGGTTTAAGCTGCATTTGCACGTATCCAGACGATCACCCAGAATGGCAGTATAGGCAAAAAACAGTACCTTCTGGATATATATTTCCTGTAAAAATTTCATTGGAAGCAGGAATAGCATCCTCTACGGGATGATTAATCATATCTACAAGTACCACCTTAATCCCTTGAGATTCTAAATGTTTTTTATTGGTAAAATACTGTGTCCGCGTCCATTTGTCGGTAGATTGTTTGCCACGTATATCACATGCGTCTGGCGAGTAAAGTGAAGAAATATCCATTACTATCAAAAAATAAGATACTAAAAACAATATATACTATCTCCCATTTCTATTTCCCATTCAAGTAGATCCCCTCTCTTGTTGGGATGATATGATTGCTGTATATTCTGATGGAGAAATATATTGTGGTGTATATGCTCCGCCATTATTATTTATGTTTTTTATATATGCACGGAGATGATTACGGGATCATTTATTGAGGTTATTATATACATTTATAATGTTTGTATTACTCGTTTCCTTTATAAACACATTGAGATCTTTTATATCTAAATCTTCAATAGTAGCGCCTACTATCAATGCATCTAGGAGTGATGTACTTCATTGAGCTACGAGATCAGTATAAAGTTTCTGCATAGTAGAAGATGCAAATATACCTATAGTGTCATCTATAACTGGATCTGCTATCCCATACATAGTCAAAAGTCATTTTACTGCATCTGTATGTGTCTGCTCGGATGCTACAATATTTGTGAATAGTTTATTTCCCCATAATGCTCCAAGCGTGGTATACACATCTCTTGCTAGTTTTTCTTCTTCACGCATTTGGATGAGTCCAACTTTTTCTTGATCAGATATACCTCATGTAGATGCTGTATCTATTAATGTATTTACATCTAAGATATCGCTTGTATCTACCGTATATTCCGTAGTGGTGTCTTGCGTAACAACACTTTCGCTTTCCTTTGGTTGTGTGTTGGCACATCATCAGAGGAACACTAATCATATACTCAATACAGCAAACATAATAGTTTTTTTGTTGATAGATTTCATAGTAATGATGATAATGGAATAAAAATTATTGTATAAGATAACGTTGGATAGTATTTCTAAAATCTTCGGTCTCCAAAATTTCTCAACTTATATTTTTGATATCATACGTAGTACCTATATCTTTTAGCTTCATTGTCTTTTTGATATCCCCAGGAAGACCTAGCTCTTTTTGGAAGTATTCGAAAGGCACTTTGGTAGTGTTAATGACATATTGTAATGTATTGCTTCCTTTGATATTGGTCACCTCAACTGCTCATTGTTCATTTACTATATTGGAGATAGGTTTTGTTTGCCATATAGGAGTCGATACTATGACTCAAAGTACTACAAAGAATATACCAACAACTAGCCATAGAAAGGTTTGTTTTCTTATTTTCTTCCCCAATATATATATGTCTAAACTATTCTGGGGACAATCATTTACACATTCCATACAACTAATACAATCGGGATGAGTAATTTGATCAGCAGTTTTTATTTTGAGATTTGCTGGACATGATTTCCTACATATATCACAAGATATACATGTCGCATTATCTCTTTTTAGCGTAAAGAAATTAAGTTTTTTTATTATCCCAAAGAACGCTCCCAATGGACACAGATATCTACACCATCGTCCCTTACTAAAAAATGCTGTAATCACTACAAATGCTAATATAGCGTAAGCAAACATTAGCCCTTCAAATTCATTACCTAGATGAGAAAATGCTGAGAATGGATCGTAGGCATCAAATACCAAAGCAGTTTCTCTAAATGAGAAATATATTATGACCAATAATACTATATATTTTAGATATCTAAGATATTTGTCTACAATCTCAGGTAATTCTATATCTCTTTTGATTCATAATTTTCTCCCCAATGATCTTATCCACTCACCTATAGCCCCAAATGGACAGAAAAACCCACAGAATACCCTTCCAAAGAATATCGTCAACAGGGTGAATATACCTAGTAGGATAAAATTGCTTCGATATAGTTTATTTATAAATTGTCCGCTAAATATATAGGTAAATATCCCTTCTAAAGCGCCAAATGGACAATATGCATGAATCGGCGATGCTTGCTCTATCCCAAATTTTTGATGAATAAATGCAAGAAAAAGGATTATCCCCAACACAATAATCTGTGAAATTGTACGAATCTTTGGCTTATTCATATTTTTCTTTACATATTAAAAATATATTTTATATCAGATTGCAGGGAGCGATATCTTTTTTCCTCTAAAGCATAGAAAATTTTCTTTCATTCCCTTCTTGTCGTCAGTAATCATATATTTTTTAAAATATTGAGATGATGAGAAACCAGATTTTGTTTCAATGCTAAATTTTCAGTAATTGTACATACACAAAGTTCTCATTCTTTATCAAGCACACATATTATTTGTAACCTATGTATTTGTGAAATTATACTGAGTATATGAGCAGATGATTCTATAGTATTATTTTTGCAATTTTCCATGACTACTAATAAAATAAACATATCAATATGTATTGATGTGTTTACAAAAATCAAGCACTATATATTTTCATTATCTATGAGATCTTTTTTTTCTCTTTATAAAAGAAATGTATATTTGGTGTTGTCTACAATTATTTCTTTAATTTCATCAACATTTATTTCCCAGGAAGTATCATCTTCTGGTGGTTGAATGTGTCATGCGGAATTGAGAATAAATTCTGGATGAATAAATACACAAGGACACTCATCATCGTCTTCTTCATCATATCAAAGATCAACTCATCAAATCACTACTCACAAACAAGTTAGTGGAAGATCATGTTCGCCTAGAAATTTCAGTTTATCGATAACTAATCCTCTCTGCGCGAAATATCTCAATATATTTATTTTGTCTTCTTCTCTTACCAAAGAAACTTCATCTTTCCATTTTCCATTCTCTCATGCATTTTTAAATTTGCTTAAATTGTTTTCCTCATCATTTCTTCTACCCATTGAATCATAAGAATAATTTAGCTCTTGTTCAAGCTTTTCAAGTCTATTCTTTTTTATTTCTAGAATACTATCCATCTCATTATTAATTTCTTTTATTTTAAATATGGTTATAAGGTCCTCCATTATATATGGATTTACTTCAATTTTTTGTGTATATAATGTTTCAGGAATATCATCCTGTCCGTCAAAAATATCTTTATATTGTATAAATTTATTTTTCATATACTCTACCTATACTCAGAGAAATAAATTTTTATTACTATTTTTGTTTGCTATGCTTTTTGTACGTTTTCACTTATAAGTTCTTCTTTTTTCGTATTTACGCAGTAGAACATAATCATAATAATCACACCAATAGCGAATGCAAAGAGAAATGTTGCTTGCGGAGATATCTTGTCCCAGAGTACTCAGAGTATATATCAACCGGGCAATGAGACTATTCCTATAGCGGTATGAAATACCCCCAAAGCCGTCCCCTTCTGTTTACCTGCCAAATCTACTACTAATGCCCTCTCCGTTCAATCTACGATAGCAAACACTACTCCAAACAGAATAAAGAAAACAATCACCCGTCCAATCTGTGTCATAAATGCTAATCATAAGGTCACTACCAAGAACAGGCTATATGCAATCCAAAGCATTTTTTTTCTTCCTATACGATCAGAGATAATTCCCGCAGGCGCTGAAATCAATGTATATACTCCATAAAACAAGACATAATATAAGATAGCCCTATGATCGCTTGCACCTACGCTTTTTGCTTTCAATAATAAGAATGCATATCCAAAATTCACTAATCCGAAAAGCGCTGAGATGAAAATGAAGGTCTTGAGATTTTTGGGAAGCATCTGGACTGATGCACGTAATGATGGTATCTCTATTTTCGGCTCTCTATGGTAATGTTCTCGATGCATCTCTTTTTTCATCTCTTTAGCCTCTTTTACGAAGAATATCGCTGCTACTGCAATCACTCCTGGTACGAAAGCAAAGAGGAAGAGATTCTGATATCCAAGATAGGGGAATAATGCCAATGCCAGAATCGCTCATAATACTGATCCTGTCCCATCCATTGCTCTCTGGATACCATATGCTTTGCCCATATACTCTGCTTGTGTACCATCAGCTACCAATGCGTCTCTCGGTGCATCCCTGAGTCATTTCCCTATCCTTTCTATCACTCTGAATACCAATACGGCCGGCCATGTCTTTGCCAAAGCAAATAAGGGTTTGGTAATAGTAGAAAAACTATATCCGATAATAACGAATATTTTCCTTTTTTTGAATTTATCCGATAGATATCATGAAAATACCTTCAATAATGATGCCGTCGTATCCGCCGCCCCTTCTACAATTCCTATTACCGTCGCTCCTGCACCCAAGCTTGTAAGGAATAATGGTATCAAAGGGAATACCATCTGAGAACTAAGATCTGTAAGTAGACTTACCAGGCCTAGCAGCAATACATTCCTAGAGATTCATTTGAAAAAATATTTGAGATTTTTCATATCACATGTCCTTACTATATAAATCCTTTTTGTTCAAGGTAATCGAATCCTGCTTGTCTTAAATTGAAATCATTCAGAACATGCAAATCACTATTTACGTACACTCATGCTTCCACCAAATCCATCAGTTTATTGAATTTTTCAATATCAATTCAATTCATATTCAGATATGAGCAATTCAATTCTATTGGTATTTGATATCTATTCAAAATTTTTGCAAATTCTACAACATCAAAATCATCCGGAGTACCAGATAAACAAGGATGTCAGATGAATTTTATTTTTTCATGATATTTCTCAATGGCATTACTATATGCCTTAATCAAATTTTCTTTTGAGCCAGTATATACCTTATAATGTAATGATAGAATACAAAAATCAGATTCTCTTCAATCAATAGTAAAACAACAATTTCATTCTTCATCCAATAAATCTCATTCCACACCAAAAGATACCTCTACATCATTATGTACGTTTTTCCACCTCTTGATAGTACTTCTCCAATTCTTAAAAGCAAACTTATTTATATCCAAACTTGCCTGACTATGGTCCGTTATTACGATCTTCTTCAATCCGATTTTGCCGGCATACTGGACTATTTCATCGATAGTATTTAGTCCATCTGAATAATTGAGGCTATGTATATGATAATCCTCGTGGATCGTATTGAGCACTTTCACCATACTAATTATATACGAATAAAAACTATGCTTTAGTTATTTCATATCAGTCTTTGGTATCTTTGAGCTGGAATCATGATGCTAGGATTGCATTCCTGAGCTCATCGGCCAATGCAAAATCCTTGTTTTTTTTGGCTTGCACTCTCTGGTCTGCGAGTTCCTTTACATCACGTGGAATAGTAATTTTTTCTTCTCCTGCATCTTCAAATATTCATATCTTCAAAAGATTATCTTCTAGCCATGTTATGATTGGATAAATATGTTCTCATCATAAAGTTATTGCTGATTGAAGTATTGCGAGTAATTTTGGCGTATTCATATCATCACAAATCGCTTCTATAATTTGTTGAAAAAATGGATCAGATTCAAAATCTTTTGTATCTTTCACTATTCTTTTTCATTGAAGTTTTCTGATAAGCGAATGCCTTGTGTTCTTGGCAGCTTCCAATTGGTCTCGTGTGAAGTTTTGGAAGTTTCCATATTGTGCCATGAAGTAGAAATATCTTAGATCAAGTACTGAAAATCCTTTGGCTTGAATATCTACTAAATTATATACATTTCATAACGACTTACTCATTTTTCCTCCATCAACTTGAAGGAATTCATTGTGTATCCAATATTTTACTCGTGGATGAACGGCGAAAGCACATTCAGATTGTGCTATTTCATTGGGATGATGGATGGTGATATGATCCGCTCCTCCATGATGGATATCAAATTGATTACCAAGATATTTGCTGGACATTGCACTACATTCTATATGCCAACCAGGAAATCATTTCCCCCATGGCGAGTCTCGCTCCATCTGTCTGTGTTCATTTTCGGGAGCAAATTTCCGTAAAGCAAAATCAGTTGGATGTTTTTTTCATTTCATATCTACTCTTTCTCCTGCATTCAAATCCGCCAAACGTTTTTTGTAGTTTGGTCACATAAGTTCTCCGTAATTTTCTACCTTACTCGTATCCATATATATTCCATCACCTGCAACGGCATAGGTATATCATTTTTCTGCCAAGGTTGTAATCAAATCTATCTGTTCTTGAATATGATCGGTTGCTCTTGGCATCTCATCGAATTCATCGATATGCAAAAGTTTCATTCCATCTTTGAAAATCTGTTCATATTTTTTTGCAACATCCCAAGCTGAGATACCCTCACGCTTAGATCATTTTTCTAATTTATCTTCTCCATCATCTGCATCAGACACCAAATGTCCTACGTCAGTGATATTCATGACTGCTTTCACTTTGTACCCAAGTAGTTTTAGCGTATTTCTAATAAGATCGGCCGTGAAAGTTGCTCTATAATTTCCAATACTAGGATCTCGATACACCGTAGGTCCGCAACTATACATCCCCACGAAATCTTTCTTAGGTCACGTATACTCAGGATCTTCCATCAACGGGACAAACAGTTCTTTTTTACGGGTCAGCGTATTATATACAGATAATTGCATCGCTCCTACGGAAAAAATAAAGTCGAGTCCAGTCTACTAAAGCATGCTAAAAATTCAATCTGATTATTGAAATCATTGCATTTTCTATGATTTTCCTTATAGGATTAGCGTTTTTTTACTGGTATCCTCCTTATGTTTGATTTTTGAATCCTCGGTAATAATGCCAGGAATCTCCTCTATATCAAAAAATTCAACGATAAGAAATGAATCCGTCTAGCAAACAATAAGCTTCAGACGAAAGATTTTCTCGTAGAAAGAGGGATACCCTTTGCCAAAACCTATGGTATCATCTCTAATCGCAAAGAGTTATATGAATTTGACTTTGCCTATCTGCCCAAAAAGAATTTTGTCGTCAAACCTAATCAATGAAGCAAAGGACAAGGTGTGTATATTGTTAAATATATCGAAGAACCTAAACCTGAATATATAGTTACTGAACAACTCTCTCCTAAAAAGAATGCTTTCCAGAATTTTTGATCCCGTATGAAGCATATTTTTTTCCAGGAATTTGACACCCGTCAGCATTATGGTAAATATCAGATAGGCGATGAACTACTTACAGACGAAGAATTTAGAAGACGTCTCTTGGATATTCTTGATGGAAAATATTCCATGACACTTGGAGGAGATAAAATCATCATCGAGGAGAAACTTATCGCTGGCGAACTCTTTAAAGATTTCTGTGAATATGGATTGGCCGACATTAGAGTCATTGTCTTTAATCTCGTGCCTGTAGCTACTATGATAAGGGTGCCGACCAAGGGTTCCGGTGGCAAAGCTAATCTCGCCCAATGAGGTATAGGACTCGGTATCGAAGTAGGAAGTGGCAAGATTACTTCCCTGCTCTGGAAAAATAAAATCCGCACTTCCAAATTTCCCAAAAGATTCGCCCATTTTCAGAATAAGAAAATCCCCTATCGGAATGATATCCTTTTCCTTTCCTCAAAGGTCCAGTATTTTGTAAATCTCTGATATCTTGCACTCGATTGGGTCATCACCAATGAAGGTCCTAAACTTCTGGAAATCAATGCGAGAGCAGGTCTGGAAGTCCAGAAAGTGACAGATACGAAGCTAAAGAATGTCCTAGATAAGATAGGCGACCTCAAAATAGTTGATCCAGAAAAATGAGTCGAAATCGCAAAAAGCCTTTTTACTCCAGAAAAGTCCGACCTTATATGACATAGTAAACTCCTCTATCTTTCGCAATATGGGAAATTTATTATCAAAGAAAAAGAAGAGGAAGAAAGGCTCGATGTCATCGTGGAAGTCGATCTCAATAAATCTGGGAATTTTATGTCGCAGAAACTTTTTGATAAGATTAAGGAGAATAAAAGAGAACGATATCTGGATCTCTATGAGAATGAGATTGTCCTCAAAAAAGCCAAATTCTCTATTTTAGAAAGTCTTGCTGATAATAAGATTATCCTTGGAAACAAGACTGCTAGCTACTATCTCGTAAAGCCTATCCATAAGACATTCGCTACCGTCGATATCATCGATCCAAAATATATCCAGCCATTGGAAATTGCGGAACTCCATATCATCGATCAAAAGGTAGAGAAGCTCAATAAAAGGCTCAATCTCTCTTCCAGGCTCAGACCTCTTAATTATTTCAGCGAACTCGATAAATTCATCACACTTCATGGAAAATATAACCCTATCTTCAAATATAAACGACCTGAAGAGAGCAAACTTCTCCAGACGAAAGATGAAATCTTCAAACTTCAAGAACAACTGAGTAAGCTCACTAGTCCTTTCATTAAACTCTTTCTTGAAAAACTAGAAGAACTGGAACTTAGAAGAAATCTTATCCTCGCCTATAGCAGACAAGATTTTGAGCTTATCGCTTTGTATAATGATAAAATATTCTGAGCATTTGATGATGGTCTTTTGAAACTTGCCAAAGAGAAAGTCTTGGATAGAAATGAAACTGGATATGATAAGAATATCCTAGGTAAATCACTCAAACTCTCCGAGATAGAAAAAATCATCGAGAAATATCTCCTTGAAAAGAAAATCTATGGTGTGGATATCGTATTTTCCTATGACACCCTTTCTAGGATATCGATTATCATGGGGAAGGATATCAAAATCAGTATCTCGAAATCGGCGATATTCAGAGAAGAATGATTGCGTGCTACCTTGGCTCATGAGATAGATACTCATCTTATTAGATATCTCAATGGAATAAAATCCTGATGGCATATATTCAAATCCTGAACAGCGTATTATCAAAAAGATGAAGAATGATTGGCAATATGGAATGGTAATAAGGTCTTGCCTGACGACTATGAGAAGATCTCTCTGTATAAAAAATATGTAGTCACCCATGAATTGCAAAAATTCACTTTCAGCAAAGCGGTTGAATTTGTAAAATTCATTTATCCTGAAAGATCGCTTGAATGAATATTTAAAACTGTAATCAGATCCAAAAAAGGGATTATCCATACCGAGAATACGGGGATAGGCTACTTGAAGGATAAAATCTATCTGGATGGATTCACCAAAATAGATAAACGAATACAAACAGGTAACACACCAACGAAGCTCTATGCCTGAAAAGTCAAAATAGAAGATTTAGATTATATTATATAATATGCTTAAAGTCGCTATCGAAACATGATACACTACGAGATTCGCATGAAAAGATCTCTATGGAGCTAGAATATTTATGCAAAAATTTTTTGCTGCGCATGCTATCGAGCTCGTAAGAGTAAGTATCAATACCTTTGACGATAAGAAACAGTGTTTTGTAGAATATAATACGCTTGATGCCGATGGAAAAAATATACCTATCCACAAGAAATATGTGCCTGATATTATACGAAGCAGAAGATGAACAGCTATCACTCATAAATATGATGTATTCAAAAATTTTCTTGTCGTCCCTTCCAAGAAGATAGCCATCATTGGCAATGATAAATTCGAGAATTACAAATTCACCAAACACTATCAGCCGTTTACTGCATTATTATCTAATTTTTTTTGTAACGAGACACTACAAAAGACCTTTACCAAAAATATCGTCATCAAACCGATAAGAGCTAATGGAGGAAAAGGAATACTTCTCACTACTATCCCCGAATTGCTTAAGAAAAGAAAAAAATATCACTGACTGGAGGAGCTCTATATTGTACAGCAATTTAAGGATTTCACCAAATGATATCCATGAATATGTACAGGCAACCATGATGTAAGATTTATGTTTGCATGAAATAAAATAATAGAGATAACCTTGAGGATACCAAAAAAATGAGATTTTAGGAGTAATCTTTGATCAGGATGAACACAAAAAAATATTCAGAAAAAACAGATACCAAAAGATCTCTTACTCCTTTCTAAAAAAATCTATAAGACGCTCAATCTTGATGGTAAAGATATTTTCTCTATGGATTTCGCCTATTGCAAAAAAGATACCCAGCGATATCTTTTGGAAACCAATGCATCCCCATGAACTTGGTATTATCAGACAGATAAAAAGATACTCAGTAGCATCTGTCGTGGCTTAGTTACATTCTTCCAGGGTATACATCCCACAAAGACATAGATTTATACGATAGCATATATCATCATGCACATCATACAGGCAAATCTCGACGACATAGAGGAAATAAAAAACATCATTGATGTTATCTATACATCATTCGTTTTTTCCAATCTCCATGATTCTACGAAACGCCTCATCCAGAGAATGGAACAGCTCTATGGTCCGAATTATAATTATTCGTATACATCAGCCCATCTCAAAACATCAACTATATTCTTTGTTGCCAAAGAGCATGATCATATTATAGGAATGGTAAGATGAACTCCCGAAAAAATCTCTAATCTCTATATATCCCCTCCATGGCACTGACAATGAGTCGGGAAGCAATTATTGGAAAGATTCGAACAAGAGGCGAAAGATAGGTGATCTAGTGGCATTAGATTGAAATCGAGCACCTATGCATTACCCTTCTATCTTCATAATGGATATACTCTTGTCGAAGATAGAATATTTGAGAAACACTTTTAATTACTCTATGATATCTCCATGAAGAAAATATTCGTATGTATTGCATTATCCCTTGGAAGCATCTTCCTTATACATTCGGCTTCGGCACAATTCACTTCCACCACGTGTGAATGACAGGCACATTGTTCTGCTCCTACAACCTGAGTACATTATCAGAGTAATATTATGTATATAGGTAAACAATGAGAAGAATTCGATCTCGGATTCCAATTGAATTTCGATAAACAAAAAATATTGCTCCAGGAAGTGTTCCTGGTAGAGAATAAAAACTTCGTTGAAGATGATATTCGTAGCAGACTCAGAGCAAATCTCGATGGGATACAGTCCAGCAAAGCAATCATCATCAATACTTCAAAATTTGATATCCTTCTTCAAGTCCTGGGTGAACTTCATACTTCTGATGATCTCAATCTCCAAGACAAAACCATTTATCTCGTCACGGATAGCAATAAATTCTTCCTCAAAAGAGTCTTGGCCAAAAACATCAAACCTATAGAAATCACTAAAATATATACCCTTTCTGAAGATAAACTCCTCAATTTTCTTTCGACATTTTCTTTGGGGAAAATAAATAATACAGAAGCATATATCACTCCATTCTCTTTATCATTTCATGAGACACCTAAATATCTCCCTATCTCGTATCTGGTAGATCGTCTCATTTATCATGGCTTCCCTGTAGAACTCATTACTATGTTTCTCATCCTCTCTTTGGGTACTTTGGTAATCAGTATCCTCAGACAGGTTGTGTGATTTTCAGTCTTTGGCATCTATAGTCCTCTGCTCTTTGCTGTTTCCATGTCCCTGCTCGGCATACCCTTGAGCTTAATGTTTCTTGGTATAGGTTTGCTGACTAAGATACTTATCATGCTCTTCACCAAAAAGGTGTATCTCCTCCATAATGCCAAAAGTGCATTGCTCATTATACTCTATTTCTTCATCCTTCTTTCTGTCCTCTGATTTCATGCTATTTTCTGATTTAATCGGATAGATATCTCTCTGCTTACCAACGGCTATATTATTTTCCCTATCGTCTTTATCATCCTCGTGAGCGATAAAATATTCAATGAATGATTTAAACTCTTTAGCATTTGACGGTGGTTTGCCTTTGCAGAATTCCTCGCCGTCTCATTTGCTGTCTATGGACTCTTTTTCTGGACCGCTCTTACCCATCTTCTCCTAGCATTCCCCGAAATTCTTTTGCTTATCTTCCTCATCAATATCGCTGTAGGAAGATTTACTGGACTTCAGCTTCTCGAATATTTCCGTTTTATGCCATTAATAAAAAAATCCTCTGACTCAGAGGAAGAAGAATAATATACTACCTAATTTTGAATGTTGAATGTTGGATGTTGAATGTTTGAATTGCTGATATTAACTATTGCGTATTACAATAGTGGATAAGTAGACAATACCCTCATCCAGAATCCAGAATCCATCATACAAAATCAATATCGTTTCATCTCATTTTTTAGTATAGTATCAATAAGATCCTGCATTATGATTGGCATTGCTTATACGTTTTTTCCATATTTATATACTCAATACTATAAATACTTAGCTAAAATATCTCTTTTTCTTATGTAGCCGTCGATCAGATTGCCTGGTGAGCTCTTTTTGGTCTTCGGCGTTTAAGAGAAAGTGTTTGACTGCTTCTTCCAAGAAAATAGTATTTTGGCTTCCTTTGCATACGATGAGATAGTCTTTTTCTTTTTGTTGTCTCAATAGATTCTGGATATGCTTGCCTGCGATATTGGCGTCATAAAATTTCTCTATACGCTTCGGATCATAGCCTACTTTCTCTAATTCATCTGCAAGATAATCGGTCATATATTTTCCGACCAACACCACATGATCTGCTACCTGGCTGACATAGCCAGCAATGAGTCTATGCTCTCTTTCTGTAAGCTCTCCGAGTTCCCTCATATCTCCCAGTACGAGGATAACTTTCCTCTGAGGGAATAGTTGCATCTTGATGGCGTAGGCGGTATTGATAATCTTTCTGACACTCAGTGGTGAAGCATTGTAAGTAGAATCGATAATGACACTATTTTCTATGCCATGGAATATAGAAAGCCTGCCTGGCTGGAGATGATAACGGAGTTCCAAAATCTCATGGGAACCGTTTCTCAAGATTGGATTCTCGGCTCTTGCTTCTGCTCTCGCATACTGATAATCAATGACGCCAGCGATAGCCAGTCCTACTCCTATATATCCATAATTTGCTTTGCCTAGGATATTTGTACTTATACTATATTTCCTCTCTTTGACCCGAAGATTACATTGGACACCAATATTTCCTTTAAAATCGGTCAGAATAAATCTTTCATCCTTGAAGGTGATATCAGCTTTGATGTCATTGCCTTCTGTTTGATAGGTCATATAATCCATATAGAGATGTTCCTTTAATTGGATAGCATAGGGATCATTTGCATTGAGAAATCCTATCTCCGAAGTGTTCTTGAGCATCTTGACCTCTTCTTTGGCTATCTCGCCTGGATTGCCGAATTGTTCCGAATGCACTGCATCTATAGCGGTAAATACTCCAATCTGTGGTTTGGCTATCGTCAGAAGAAAGTCCATCTCTCCCGGACGGTCGATGCCGTATTCCAAGAGGATGATATCATATGGTTTGGGTCAGTAATATCTTTTTCGGATAAGTTTGATGAGGGTCATAATGACATACAAGATGTTTGGTTCTCGTTTCTCAATTTGGAAAATAGAGAGAGAAAGTCCGAGTTCCCCATTAAAATTCTTTGGTGAAGTGTAGATTTTTTTGTTAGTAATAAACTGTTGTAAGGTCTGATACACGATCATACGGCAAGAGGTCTTCCCCACGCTTCCATTTATCCCTATAACTTTGGGGTTGTGTTTTTCGATATATTCATGGGCCAATCTACCTAATAGTTTATAATACCACCACAAGATTTTCTTTTTCATAATCTAATTATAAGATTTAGAAAAATAAAAGATTGAATATTATTCTTCGAATGTTTTTTCCATGACAAGGGTGATAATCACTGCTATAGGCACTGCAAAGAATACGCCTACTATTCACAGAATCATGCCTCAGATAATCATACTGATAAAAATGACTACTGGATTGACTCCGAGCGTCTTGTTCATCAATAAGGGTATTAATACGTTATTTTCAAATCGTTGAATCAAAAATACAATACCTACTACCGTCAATGCTCCATAGATACCGAAGTGAATGAGTGCTACTAATGCCGCTACTGATCATCCGATGAATGGTCCTATGTACGGGATGAGTTCCGTCATCGCTGCTATACCTGCAAGCGCTCCTCTTTGGGGTAGATCGATTCCAAAGAAGGAAAGTATCCATAATGCTATATACATCATGATACCGATAAATATACAGAGAAGAAATTGAGATTTTAGCCGAATACCGAGTTTCTTATATATTCTTTCAAGTTTCATATATACTAGTTTATATTTCTTTTCTCCTCAGAGGCCTGCGATGAACTTCATGACCGAATCTTTCTGGATGGAGAACAATACTGCTAGCGTCAGTACTATCGATGTCTGTGCAATGAAGTTGAATAAGGTACCTACAGCAGTCACTGCCAGCGTTCCTATATTTCTTGCATAGGAAGTCCCTATGCTCACAATCTGAGAAATATTCTGCTCCAATTGATTCTGTACTCATGATACAACAGCGGGATTACTGAAAGAATCCAATAAAGCCGTCTTGAGACTTCCGGGAAGTCGATGCGTATCCTGGATCACGCCTATCAATGATTTGCTCATCAGTACCTGTTGGAAATGTGAGATATTACTGATGAATAATGTAATAATATCAGACAGCTGATTAAGAATAAACGGAATGATAAATACTAGAGATCATAAGAATATGATAACTATGAAGAGGTATGCTAGTGCTATGGCTATTCATCTGTATTTTATCCTTCCTTGTAAGAAATCTATGATAGCTTCTATCGCGAGAGAGATTATATATGCCATGAATATCAAGTAAATGATATCCAATGATTTGAAGACCATATATCCTCAGAATATTACGAGTATTCAGAACGCCCAGAATTTGAAAAACATCCTATTGGTCACTACAAAGGGAGCAGTTATCGTATTTTTCTCACTTTTTTTCTGTTCATCTAATTTTTTCTCTAATCTTTCCAATTCCAAAAGTTCTTTCTTATTATCAGATTTGATTGATTTGAACCGATCAGATCAGCCTTTGATGATTTTGTGGATCAAAGCCATATTTCATCACTAAAGAATAAAAAGAATTTTGAATTGAATATATACTATTGTCATCCTGAATATCATAAAGGATATACGTAATATTACTAGATTCTTCGACTACACTCAGAATGACATGGGTTACTAATGAATTTAGAATGTAATAATTATTTTTTTTGATATAGTCTGTCGTTGCATCATTTCCATGCTCTTTCAAATTCTTTTTGCATATAGATAATTGTATCTTTTTTGGGTAAATTTGCAATTTTTTTGTCAATTTCTCCTACCCTTTCTTTGGATACTACGATGAAAATTTTATAAAATGCATCATGGATAGGGATTTTTACCACATCATGCTCTTGGATATATTGCATTATCGCTCTCTTGATCATATGCCTAACGACGGATCTTTTGGATAATTTTATCGTCACATGGAAAGAAAACTGATTATATTTGACTCCAGAATATTGCTTAATATAGAAAAAACCGAACAATCCCTGACTGATGTATTGTCTTTTTTTGGTGATATAGATTACGTCTTTGCCTGTCAAACGGAGTTTTTGTGGTAACATGAGGATGAATTTAGAATGTGGAATGTGGAATTTTCCCTAAAATAAATTTTGAATGTTGTATGTTGGATGCTGGATTTAGGATTCGCTAGAATGAACTATTGTGTATTCTTATAGTGGATAAGTGTACAATACCTTCATCCAAAATCTAAAATCAATTTCCAGAACAAGCCCTCTACGAGGATAAAAGAATTGAGAAGTGAGTATATACAAGACTTTATTTAATATTTCTGAACTCTAGTCTATTTCATTCTTGCAATCCATATTTTGCTGCGATACCCGCATTTATCTCTAAGACATATTTTGCTAAAATTCCGGGGTCATATATTTTACAAGGATCTGCTTCACAGGGTTGCGCCGTAGCACTATGCACGATAATACCGTTTTCATCGATCCGTAGCATATCCAAGGGTATCAGCGTATTTTTCATCCGAAAATCATAGCGATCTGTTTTGGCGAAAATAAATAGCATCCCCTTGTCTTCAGCCATAACGCTGCGATTCATCAGGCCAATCTCGTGCTGGGCTTGCGTGCGCGCTACTTCTACACTAAAACACTTGTCTCAACTACAGACTTGTCACCCTCTTGTGTTTCCGTGAATATATATGATACTACCATACACAATCATGCCTAGGAAAAGGAATCCTATCACGAACCGCATCCAGGTTGAATGTTTGGTATTGTGTTTCATGCCGATTTAACTAGGATTTAAATCCATTATTTAGTTTTTTTTATGTATCTCTCATGAAACGTCTGGTAAAATACCTTATAGCTATCTTGCTTGTCTTGGTCTTTGTATATGTTTTTTGGTTATGGTTGCAATATAAATGAGCTACCGTCATCAAACAGACGACTGTCTCGATTATGAATGAGCTTGCAAAAGTCGATACGCTCGAAACTGTCAAAAAATCTTTTACGGAAACTATAGAATGAGAACAACAATTCGCAAGCCTACTCCCTGATATATGAGTCGATAAGATTATATCTAGCGCATTATTCAAAGAAAAACTTAAGCTTGATGTCCAAGGCGAAGTAAGCGCCTGATATACTATCCATGATATTACCACCTGATCTATACTCGTCTCTCGTGATGGCACGGTCACTATAGTATTGGCGGATCCTGAAATCCTCGGAGTCACGCTCACCTGAACGACCAAAAGCATACAACTCTGAATCATTACCCAAAGCGATATCGATATGGAAAACTCTCTGAGAACAAAAGCAGGCGATTTGATGATCCAAAAAGCATTGAGTGGAAATATCCTTCAGGCAGCTAAGATAAATGCACAATATGTCTTGCAGAACCTTTTCCTTAGTGCTGGCATCCAAATCAAGGAAGTTATCATCAAGGGAACCTGAGACAGCAAATAATCTCTCTATTTCCATTTGAAATCGCTTAGATAATCCATATATAGTCTTCACGTAATTTTTTTGTATTTTTTGCGAAGCTAACTATCAAAACTCTTTTTACCTATTATAGATATACCAATGCCTAAAAGAAAACTAGCAAACAAGACGGTTGAAGTCATCCTCTTGCAGAGCGACAAACATCTCGGAGAAAAATTTGAAATCGTCAATGTAAAACCAATTTTCGCTAGGAATGTTCTCTTACCGAAAGCTATGGCTGTATTAGCAGATGCTAATAATAAGAACAAATACGCACAGAAAATGAAAGCAGCTGAAAGTGATAGAAAAAAGAAGGCTGAAAACTTGGATGATCTCTTCGTTAAGCTTCATACTGATGGAAATATCAATCTTGTAAGGAAGGCTAATGCTGAGGGTACACTTTATGCTAAAGTCGATGAACAAGATATCGTTACTGCTATAAATAGCATATATGGTACTACTATCGAACCACATTATCTTAAACTCAAAAAGAAAATCACTGCTCTTGGAACGTATGTTGTCCCTTTCTTGTATAAGGAATTTAAGAAAGAGATTACCGTCAAAGTTGATCAAGATCCAGAAGAAGCTGAAAAATTAGCTAAACATAAGACATCTAAGACAGCTTCATCTGAACCTACAGAAGATATCAAAGTCAAAAAAACTAGAGAAGAAGTCGCTGCTGAAAAAGAAGTCGCTAGACAAGAGAAAAGAGCAGAAACTATCAAGAGACTCAAGGAGAAATTTAAGGACTAAAAAATAACTAAAGGTTGCTGAATGATTGACGAATGATTGACTAAAAATTGACCAACGGTGGCTGAATAATAGCTATTATTGGTCAATATGTAGGCATTTACTTAGGCAAATATTTGTCGTGAGGTCCGATAGGACGGACATTAGTCTAAAAGTAGAAGCATAACCATGCTTATCATATCCCCGGTCTTACGGGAACAAAAAAATCCGCTTAGGCGGATTTTTCTCTATGTAAAAAAACCGTGGGAATACCCACGGGTACTATCGGCTTAGCGCCGAAACACACATACATGATAAGGGGAATACTATGAAAATAAACACGAGAATGTTCCATAGTGCACCTAATAGTGTCAATACTATCAATACTGATACTATGAAAAAACTCAGAATAACCAATGGATGACAGCGGTTTTTTTGTACGATGAAAACAAATATCATCATCCATAGTGCATCAAGTACTATCACGACATATTGGTGCTCGTGGGTGAAATATGATATTCCTACCCATACTACACCCATCAGTACAATCATCACCGACATGAGTATCCATTGAAACAGTGGTTTTGCCGCTGATTCTATACTTCTTATGAATCTCCAAAACATAGCTTTGTAATTCCTTACTACAGTTTTCATATTTTCTATTTTTTTTATTTTTACTATCTTTTGTGGTTATATTTATTTTACTATATATGTCAATTATATTTTTTGATTACATTTACCTTTACTATATGGTCTGAGTTTTATATATCCGGTTTTTATCTACGTCTAGATCCAGATCATAAACTTGAAAGTCATATTGCCAATCTTATGATGAGTATCAAGATCACAATATCTCAAACAAATTCACTTATTGACTCAGGCTTATCCAAAAATTTTTCCATGACAATCTCTTTTTGTTTTGCTTCTGATAAATTTTCGAAATCGGGATATTTCTCTTTTATCTCATTGATCTTTTTGTTTAGTCCATCTTTTCCATACGATTTTACCAATGCGTTTATACTGTCTTGTAATAATGAAACTGTTTGTGTTATATCTAGAGAATCATTTTTTTGTTTTTCTATGCCTTTTCCAAAATCAGCTGCTGTCGTTACATAGGTATTTGAATCATGCTTCTCTGCAGTCTTTTTTTGTAGGACCTCTATAATATTTTTATTGGTTTCTTTGGCGTTTGCCGCTATTCCTTCTTGTGCACCAGCAACTAATCCGAGTGTAGCAAGTCATAGTACAGCTTTTGATTTTTTCATATGTATGGTGTAGTATATAAAATTATTATTATGATTATATATATAATTTATTATCTGTCAAATTTTGTTATAATTGCTGCAATTAGCTACAATCAAGTAGCAAGTGCAATAAATTGAGTTACAAAAAAAAGAGAGATTAGTTAAGGTATTAGTGCTTATTTAACCCCTTAATAACCTCTCTCATGAAACATTATACATATTTTTCTGAAAAAGAAAGAGAAAATTTATATTTTCATCTTCTAGAGTGAAAAAAGCAGAAAGAAATTGCTGGGTTAATTGGTAAAAATCCAAGTAGTATCAGCAGAGAAATTGCAAGGAATAGTGTATTGATAAGCCATG
>CAYXBC010000048.1:0-2599 GCA_964463255.1 uncultured Candidatus Peribacteria bacterium
GGAAAAATAGTGGAAAGTTGAACACATCAAGAGCTTCTAAAAAAGAAATGAATCTATTATAGAATGATAGAATTACAGTCAGGATTTTAATTATCTATGAAAATATGTCACTCAAATCAACACTAGAATCATCAGACAACATAAGCTACGAACTCTACCTCACAGGTCTCACAGAAGACACGGTTAGGAAGATTTCTGCTGAACAAGAAGAACCTGAACGGATGTTACAACATCGTCTGGAATCATTAGAAATCTTCAGAAATCATTCACTACCGACACGAGGACCAGATCTTTCTGGATTGAATCTCGATGATATTGTCTACTACGCTAAGCCACACAAAGATCATGAATGATATGCAAACAATCGAGAAGATGTGCCTACAGAAATCAAAGATAAATTTAAAAGACTCTGAATACCAGAGGCAGAGCAGAAATATCTAGCGGGTGCAGGAGGACAATATGACTCATTGAATGTCTATCATCAAATTCAAGAGAAACGATCAAAACAAGGAATAATTTTCGAAGATATGTCACAAGCAGTAATCAAATATCCAGAATTAGTAAAAAAGCATTTCATGAAATTGGTACCTGCCAATGATCATATGTTCGCAGCATTACACGGTGCTGTTTGGAGCTGAGGTACATTTATCTATGTACCTAAATGAGTTAAATTGACAGATCCATTACAAGCATACTTCCGTATGAACACCTACGCATGAGGACAATTTGAACATACCATGATCATCATAGAAGATGATGCTGAAGGAAGCTATATCGAAGGATGTTCAGCACCAAAATTTGATAAAGCATCATTACACGCAGGATTGGTAGAAGTATTCGTAGGAAAAAATTCCAAAATGAAATATTCATCAGTAGAAAATCGATCAACGAACACCTACAATCTCAATACCAAAAGAGCAGTGATAGAGGAGCATGGATATATGGAATGGGTCAATGGAAATCTTGGTTCATGTAAAACGATGCTCTATCCATGTTCAGTGTTAAAATGAGATTACAGCAAGACAGATATGCTCGGCATAGCAGTTGCAAGTAGCTGACAACACCAAGATACAGGTTCAAAAGCTATCCACATAGGGAAATACACCTCATCAAATATCGTAGCGAAATCCATCTCCAGAAAATGAGGAATCAACACCTACCGTGGACTCGTGATCATTGGAAAATGAGCCGATCATGCGACAAACAACACGCAATGCGACGCATTACTTTTTGATGAAACATCAATATCAAATACCATTCCAAAAATTCAATCAGACAACGACACCGCTATCGTAGCACATGAAGCCAGTGCATGAAAAATAGATGAATCTGAACTTTTTTACCTCATGGCTCGTTGACTTACAAAGGACAAAGCGACCACTATGATCGTCAATGGATTCTTCTCTTCTGTTATCAAAAAACTCCCACTCGAATATGCAGGAGAATTAAATAAGTTAGTTGAAATGGAAATGGAAGGAAGTATAGGGTAAATCAACATTTTGTCCTCCTACAGGAATGACAGATAGAATTATTAAATGAAATCAAAAAAGCCGTAAAGAAATAATATTATTCACAATAAGATTGACTTAATTGTAATAGTTGCAGCAATTACGTTCCCAAAATAGAAAATGGAGTATAATTGGTTAGTTTATCTTTCTAACCACTATATATTCATGATTACACCTGACATTTCCGAGCTAAAAGAACATCTAATTCAAGATATTATAAATAAGAAGAGGAAAGCCAGTGATGTAGCTGTAATTCTACGTGTTTCTGTTAGAACTATCAACAAACGAAGATGTAGGTATGAATACAATGGGATCCAAGGTCTCATCCGCTCAAAGCCCTGACCGAAGAATTGAATGACTTACAATAGAACCCAGGAAGAGACTGAGGAAATAGTCGCTTTTCTATCGATGAAATATAAGCAAGAATGACCAGAAAGGTTAAAAATGAGGCTTGATGAAAAATATTGAATTCACATGAATAAAACAACTGTTTATAGAATTTTGAAGAGAAGAAATATTAGATATTACAAAGCTTATGAAAAAGAAAAGAAGCAGCGAAAAATGTATACTTTAGAAATACCGTGAATGGAAATACAAATGGATACCTGGTATCCTTTCGGTTATCATAGAAAATTTGTAATATATAGTTGCATAGATGATTGTACAAGAATGACATATTCTAGAGCGTACGAAAGTGCAAATATAGAGAGTACAAAAAGCTTTATAAACGAATTAATTAAAAGATATCCGTTCGCAATAATGAGCATAAGAACCGATCAATGAAGAGAATTTTCAAAAACAATAACAAAATATCTTGAAGATTTACATATAAATCATATTAAAAATGAGCCATATCATCCAGAGCATAACGGCAAAATAGAGAGATATCATTTAACCGAAGCACTTTGAGAAGTAAGAAATCGACCATATCTAATTAGTATTGAGGAAGCAAACTACATGCTCCGAAATTGGCTATCCTACTATAACTATTGCAGGTCGCATACGGGAATTGGGATGAAAAAATTGAGTCCGCGGGCTAAGTACATAGAAACTAAGTTAAAAATGGGAACGTAACTCTGCAACAGCACAAA
>CAYXBC010000049.1:0-45902 GCA_964463255.1 uncultured Candidatus Peribacteria bacterium
ACTGGAGCCGGTGTCGCATCATGAACACAACGAGTAACTCCATGAGATATGGCGACCTATACGGGAGCGATCGAGACCGCACAATTAGTCTATGATGACGCATGAGCTACGCAGCTAGATGTAGATAACGCGGTAGCAACATTATCATGAGCTACGGCTACCTTCAATGCAGCGAAATGAACGTGAACATATGTAGCAGATACTACACCGCCAGTTATTACCTTGCTTGGTGATAATCCGCAGAGCATAGTAGTCTGAAATCCTTATGTCGAACTCGGTGCTACAGCGTATGATACTGGTGATGGTGACCTCACTTCAAGCATAGTGATCAATAGCTGAGCAGTTAATACATCTGTGATTGGTCCATATACCGTATATTATACTGTCAGTGATTCCCATGGTAATGCTGCCGTAACAGGTGAGAGAATCGTCAATGTCGTAGATGTCGGCATCCCTGTTATTACCTTGCTTGGCACTCTTTCTGGAACTATCGAAGTCGGTTCGAGTTATAGTGATGCTGGAGCTACTGCGTACGATACTGAGGATGGCGATCTCACTTCAAGCATCGTCACCAGCGGAACTGTCGATACGAATATCATCGGTACCTATTATATCACCTATGATGTCATGGATCTGAGCGGTAATGCCGCTGTGCAAGTCATCAGGACTGTTAATGTCGTAGATACTACAGCGCCCGCCCTTACCTTGCTTGGTGATAATCCACAGAGCATAGTGATCTGAAGTCCCTATGTAGAACTCGGTGCTACAGCGTATGATACCGGTGATGGCGGCGATATCTCATCATTCATTGTGATAGATTCATGAGCCGTCAATACATCCGTCTCTGGTTCGTATAGCGTATATTACACTGTTAGCGATTCTCATGGCAATGCTGCCGTAACAGGTGAGAGAATCGTCAATGTTGTCAATCCTATCCCTGTAGTAAGTGCTATCTCTTACACTGTCTTGAGTTGAACATCAGCTGAAATACACTTTACTACCAATATCGCGGCATTAGGATTTGTCCGTTATGGTATAGGTGCGCTTTCCTCTATTCAGACAGGAAGCACAGGTACAACTCATACTATCACCTTGGATGGATTAACTGATAATACTACGTATAATTATAGGGTGTTCGCTACTACAGCTACCGCTACTGGAGATCTTTCCGCTACGGGAACATTCACTACACCAAAGATTATAACTACTGACAATGTTACCTGAACGGTCATTGTCGATTGATCAGCCACTATTGTCGATGCTACTACTACCTGAGCTACCTTTACGACTACAGGAACCTTGATTATTACGAGTGGATCAAATACACTGGAGTTGGATCTCTGATGACTTGAGATTACGGCAAGTGGTACATGGAACAAGATCCTTCTGGCTCCACAATCAGAGACCGGAGTCGCTGAATTTTGAGAGACAGGAATCCCATTACAGACCGAAACTGTATGAAGTACTACTACTACGAGAGTTATTCTCGAAACTATCCAGGCATGAGCAAGTTGAGCTTCCCTCAGTGCTAATGCATGAAATTATTTCAGGATATCATTTATTGTTCCATCAGGAACAGTAGGTCAGGTATTGAAACTCTATAGATCAGAGGATGGTAATAATCGGGTAGCTAATACACCAGATGCGACTTGTACTCTCAATGGATCGCTTATGTGTTCCTTCCTTACTGATACACTCTCGTATTTTGCAGGAGTTAAAGAAACAACCTCATCAATCGGCGGCGGTGGATGATGATGAGCAACCACTACATTTAAAGATGTCTGTCCAAATTGAGATCATACTTCGAGCTACTATGACTGAATATGTGATATCGTAACTGTAGGATTGTCCGGTGAGGTTGCATGAATATGAATAACTTCATGAACTATTATTGGTTCATCATATTCTGCAGAACTCAATTCCGCTTATCTCTATGCATTCACCAATGGCATCACGACTATGAATACCATACAAAGTGCTAATCTGGATGGATTATTATCTAGAAAAGATATGGCCAAGATGATGGTGAATTATGCAGTCAGAATCATGAATAAGGCTCCAAATACCTGACTGGTTTGTACCTTTGTCGATATGATTAATCAGACTACTGAGGCGAAATTCTATGCAACACTAGCATGTCAGCTTGGTATTATGTGAATTACATCAGGGTGAACTCCAGCTAAGACCTTCAATCCTAATGGAACGGTGACAAGGGCAGAATTTGGAACCGTACTCTCTAGGATACTCTATGGTAGTGTCTATGACGGAGGTATACCGTATTATCTCAATCATCTACGTGCGCTCAAGACAAATGCTATCATAAGCAATACCAATCCTACACTCAATGAACTCAGAGGGTATGTGATGCTTATGTTGATGAGGGCAGCCGGTAGATAGTTCTTGTGCTTTTACCAAAATATATGCATAGCTAATTTCGTTATTACTACCCTTGTTGTCCCAGGTTTTGTTGTATTCTATTATTGAATTATTATCCTCTCATCATGTTAGAAAAATTTATCATGTAGTATCTATATGTATGGAGAAACAAGATCTGATTGATGAATGATGGGAAGATATGTATATGACATATGCTGATTGGCAGATACGGAAAAAAGATACTCAACGTAGATTGGTAAGTGTTTTGGATGATCATGCGATTAGCATACGTTATGAATATGATCAGAATATTCCATATCCCGTGAATCAAACAAAAACATAAAGCAAAAAAGATAGCCCTTTAGGGCTGTCTTTTTTTTATCAAACTTTTCTTTGTCTTCCCTTTAGAAGAGCGTAGCGAAATGCTCCAGCTTTGCTCCAAGCATATTCTTGGTCTGCAGTATATATCCGCCTGAATAATAATTCCCTGAATAATAATATCCGGTATAGATATTTTTGGTCGCACTATCTCCTAGGGACCGGTGTAGGAATGCTTCTGCATAATCTTCTTCTGGTCAGGATTGTCCGTATTGTGACATGAATTCTGTTTTTGGGCAGGCTATCTTACTATTTTTTCGGCATATCTTTTCGAAAGATTTGGGATTCTTGTCTTTGGCATAATAGATATAATGGCCAATTTCATGGATGGTGATGTCTTGGATATATGAAGTGAGCTTTTCAGTATATTGATAGTTGAAGCAGATATTGATATTGAGATTTATAGTTTGGATATCTGTTCAGACCACGTTGTTTTTTCCTCCTATCTTCTGGGTGATAATCGAGTATCCTTGTGTTTTTCTGCAGTCCGGGGTGTATTTTACGGCTATTTTGCCCTTGAGTGCAGTGATATCTGATGCGTCTAGAGCATTTTTCTCTTGGAGTCTCTGGATACTTGCAGCGATTACGGCGTCGGTCAGTTGGACTACTTTATTGCTTATATCCTTGCTATAACTCCCGTCTTTGTAATAGCTAGCATAGAGTTTTTGGTTTGTGATATTGAGATCTATTGGTGTTTTGTTTCCGCTTTTTGCTGCAGCAATCTGTCCGTCAAGCAGAGGTCAGAGTATAGTGTCGTTTTTTCTGTTTGTGCTCTCAAAGACTGAATTTTCTGTCTTGCTCAGATCTGCTTTGTCCAAGATGGCAGTGAATTGTTTCTTCGCTTCTGCAGTCAGTGCATAATCTATATACTTCTGCTGGCATAATTTATCAGTATCTATCTCTGTTTCTCCTGTCTGCATTGCATGTTTCTTGTAGATGTCAAAAATTTTTGAGAGTGCAGATAATCTTTTTATTTTCTGTTGAGAAATTCAAGAGAGATTCTGTGCTATTATCTCTTGGATGCGTTGGTCTATATTTTTGCTAACATATTCCGGACAATAATGATTTAAGGTGTCCTTGAGTATCTGGTAGTCGATGGGATCATAGATGGTGGCATTGGTGATATTTACTTTGTTTTCCAAATAGGCGAGTGCATCCTTGAGGGTGGTGAAGTTTATTTCACAGTTCGAGAGCGGGATAATTTTTTCGTTATTGATACATATGCTCTGAGCTGCTGCAAATGTGGTATGTTGGGTATAGATACCGAAAATAGCGAGTACGGCCAAGACAAGTTTGAGGATTACTACTTTGAAAATGAATATCTTGAGAAAAAAAAGATGACCAAGTAAATATCACATAGTAGCTAGCATATACTTTTTGTGATGTTTGACTATGTGTTGGCCAATCTTTTGTGTGTGTTTATGTATTCTGTGTCTGATTTTCATACAGTAAACGTAAAGAGATTGAAACTACTGGAGTATTTTTTTGAGTAGTCAGATATGTACGTTGTTTGGCGTGAGTTTGAGATTGAAGTTCATGATATTGCCCGTGCATTCCAAATCCAGTTTTTCATTGAATCTTTTTTTGATGAGTTCTTGTAATGGTAAGATGATTTTTCCTACCATCTCGTTTTTATTCTTTGTGTACGTAGATACCGGCAATTGAGCATTATTTACATATTCTCCCATATGTTCAAACAATACTTTTATTATCTCTACGGTTCCTGACTGCGTCAATATCTCTTTGTGCTTCATTATCTCATTATTGATATATATTTTTCCATCTATAGTATCAAAAATAATGGTATTTTCTGTTTTTTCAAGCAAGGCTTTGTGGCTTCCTATTGTTTTTTTTCCAAGATCAGCTAATCATCCAGATTCCAGAAACATATTATCCTTTTGTATATATGAAGAAAATTTTCCTTTGTTTATGTATTGTTCTATGTTCATGTGCTCTTCACTTATACCATCTTCCCATGAAAGATATTGAAAATTTACGGTTGTGTGTCAGATAGCATGAAGTTCATCTATTGTTTTTTTTAAGGTCTCTCTACTCTTTTCTGATTTCGTGATACACAAAAATGTTCCTCATGTTTTGGCACTAGAAATTGGTATGATTCCGATTTTTTCATCTTTGAATGAGATATTTTTTTGGAAAGTTGTTGCGATATCTCTATAGGTATTCATATATTGTTCCATAAATGTCTGATAGATGCCGATTCTGTTTATATTAGCAAAAAAATCCTTTATAAGGATATCATCATTCGGATTTATTATAGTCTCTTTTGCAGATTTGAATGCTTTGAGATAGAGGATATTCATCATATCTACATCTGCACTCGTTTTTTTCTGATACATTTTATATTCTTTGAGAATACTATCGTATCATCTCTGCGCATGAATATATGTGTCTCTATTGTAAAATTCATGGAAGAATCAGCCAAAATTTAGAATGCTGTATTCTATCGGGTTCTGGAAATTTCCATACACATGTTCCAAACAGATATTGTTTTCAATCTGTACTACTTTTGGATGCATCTCTTTGAGATAGTCTTTGCTTTCCAATCCTATTCAGATATTCCCATTATCTATGCTAGCAATAAAAAGAGCTGTAGTGTTTATCTCTTCTTTTGGTATGTCCCAGATTGCTGTTATAATGTCTTGTGCTGTTGTATATATTTCTTTGATTTTTTTGGACTTAGTAAACGCAGTATATTCATCTAATTCTTCTTGTAAGATATTTCCTCATAATATATGAATTATAAATGCTATGAGCAATGCTCTTATCGAATATGATGCAATGCCTGTCCCTCTTTCATTCTCTGATAAAACGTTTATATCAATTCATTGTTTGTAACCATATTCCAATAATTTTTTTTTTATATATTTTTTCAATTTTTCGTTACTTTCTCTGCTTAGCTCTGTCTCAATCTCTTTTTTTTCAAAATTTTGTTCTCTATTTAGAAATCTTGTAATCGTTTTGAAGTTTATATCTTCATCGTTTCTGTTATTTACTCCTATATACATTTTTGTCGGCAGCTTTTGGGCTATTCTTGTTTTTATCCCTTCAAGAGCTGATATGTCTCATCGATTGATTACGTGAGGACTACTTACAATAAGATTATTTGTGAAAAAGAACTCCTTATATTCTTCTGTAAAAGTTTTTTGAAGATTTGATGAGTTCATGATTAGTCTTTCTGTCATTGTATTGGCTTATGGTGTAAAATTCATCTTGCTCTTGTAATCATGTATTTTACAGATTTTTTTGTCCAATATATTTATAGAAACTATCTTTTTAAGAGCATAGTTAAAACTCTTTCAAAATAAAGGAGAAATAAAAAAATTTCGAGCAAAAATCTTTGTTGTCCTCTGGGTATATCTATTGTTTTGTTTATTGTGTATCTACTGCATGATTTTCTTGAGCAGATAGAGGTTTATCTTGCTTGGGGTGAGTTTGAGGTCGAAATTTACTATATTACCGGTACATTCCAAATCCAGTTTTTCATTGAATCTTTTTTTGACGAGTTCTTGTAAGGGTCAGATGATCTTTCCGACTATCTCATTCTTGTTTTTGGTATAACTGGATACTGGTAATTTGGAATTATTTACATATTCTCCCATGTTTTCGAATATCACTTTCATAATCTCTACGGTACCAGATTGGGTGAGTATTTCTTTGTGATTGGTTAGTTCGTTGTTGATGTATATCTTTCCATCGATGCAGTCGAAAACGATACTATTCTCGGGTTGTTTGAGTAATTCTCTATGTTTCCCTATAATCCTTTTCCCATTATTGGTTTCTGCTCATCATCTGCATTCCAATATCGCATCATTATCTTGTATGTATTGGGAGATAATCTCTTTGTCCAGATATTGTTCTATCTCGGGGTGTTCGTTGCTTATGCCATCTTCTCGCGAGATATAGGTGATATGTGCCGTTGGATATCCATGTGCTCGTAATTCATCTACCGTTTTTTGTATGGTATTTCTGCTTATCTGCGCTTTGCAGATACATAAGAATGTCCCTCAGGGCTTACCGCTTGAAATCGGTATCATCCCTAATCTTTCATTCTCGAAGATTTTATTTTTTTTGAATGTAGATGTGATCTCTCTATAGAGATCCATATAATTTTCGATAAACACCTGTTGTGATCATACTTTATTTATTTGATCTAGAAATAAATTGAATGTTTCGTCGTTTGTGGGATTTATCATTATATTTTTGCCTGCTTCGGTGATTTTCGCATAGAGATAATTTTGGTAATCCATGAATATGGATGGACTCGGATTATCAATCTGATAATATGTATTTATATTATCGTATTCTTTCTGCATATCCATATAAACATCCCTATTGTAGAATTCGTTGAAACTTGATCAGAAGCTTATGATACAAAAATCCAACATATCCATAATTCTTGGGTTATGATGATCATTGCATGCATTATTATCTATCCTAAAAAGTCTCGGATGTTTCTCTTCCAAAAATGATACCGCGGGAAATGATTGGCACATATTTCCATGGCTTATCGCTGCAGTGAACATGATAGTCTGATTGATATCCGCTTTATCTATATTTTTTACCATTGCCAGTATGTCAGTCGTTGTGGAACAAACGCTTTTGTATCCTTTGCTTATGAGCCGTTCATCATATTGCTCGAACTCCTGTGGAAGTAATTTTCCTCAAAGAATATGTGCCATTATAGATACGATCAACACTTGCACTGTAGCTATGGCTGTACCTGTACCTGTTTCATTTTCTGAGAGTATTGTGATGTCGATTCATTGTTTTACTCAGAAATCGGATAATATCTTTCTCACTACCTCTTTCATTCTGATATATACCGCTGTCCCTTTGTTTACTTCCATTTCTCTTTTGACGAATCTCTGTTCTTTATTATAAAATTCGGTATATTCCTGGAATATTATCTCATCGTCTTTTCTTAGATTGATCCCTAGATACATCTTGGTAGGCATCTTCTGTGCTATTTTTCGTTTGATCCCTGCAAGATGGGTTATATGTCACCGATTGATGACTTGCGGGCAACTGATGATGAGATTGTTTTTGGTGAAAAAGTCTTCATAGATTTCGGGAAATCTTTCTTTGAGATGGAATGAATTCATAATCAATTTATCGGTCATGTCTTATAGTATGAGATAAAACCGTTTTTTTTAATTGATTATTTTCTTGAGTAGTCAGATGTGTATCTTGTTTGGCGTGAGTTTGAGATCAAAGTCCATAATATTCCCCGTACATTCTAGATTTAATTTTTCATTAAATCTTTTTTTGACTAGTTCTTGCAAGGGTCAGATAATCTTTCCGACCATCTCGTTTTTGTTTTTGGTGTAACTGGAAACTGGTAACTTGGAGTTATTTACATATTTCCCCATATTTTCGAATATCACTTTCATGATTTCTACGGTTCCGGATTGACTCAGTATCTCCTTGTGGTTGGTTAGTTCATTATTGATGTAGATTTTCCCATCTATGCAGTCGAAAATCATGGTTTCTTCTTTTTGTCTGATAAGTTCTCTATGTTTCCCTATTATCTTCTGTTCTGTTTCATCCGATCATAGTTCCAATACTGCATCATTGTCATGTATATAGTTAGAAACATTTCCTTTCTCCAAATATTGCTCTATTTGTATTTTTTCTTTGCTTATGCCATCTTCCCATGACATCCGTTGCAGATTTGCTGTCGGAAATCACTTTTTGCGTAATTCATCTACTGTCTTCTTTAGTGTTTCCCTGCTTTTCTGTTTTTTGGTGAAACATTTGAATGTCCCTCATGGCTTACAGCTGGAAATAGGGAGTAGTCATAGTTGTTCGTCGTCGAATGTGATATTATTTTGGAATGTTGTCATTATCTCTTTATATAGTGTCATGTAATTCTCTATGAATGTCTGATATAATCATAACTTATTTATTTGATTAAAGAGATTGGTGCTCTTTTCTTCGTCCGTGGGATGTAATGAAGATTCCTTCTCCGCTTCCAGTATATTGAGATATAAGAAATTGGTCTCATCTAGAAATATGGATGTTTTATTATGTCCTATCTGAAATTTCTCGCATGCGTCAAGGTATTGTTTTTCTAAATTAGCGTAGGTCTCTCTGTTGTAGAATTCATCGAAGAATGCTCCAATGTTTATGATGCTACATTCTAATGCATATTCGGCTTCTGGATTTATATGTTGTACGCATATGTTGTTGTCTATATGTAGCACTTTGGGGTGAATATGTTCTATATGTCTTTTGTTGTCGTATCAGACACATAAGTTCCCATTGTATATCGCTGCAGTGAATATTACGGTGTTGTTTATATCTTCTTTGGGTATTCATGTGATTGTGGAGATTAATTCTTGGGTCATGGCTGAGATGCTTATATATTCTTTGCTCTTCATAAATTTTTCATAGTCATCAAACTGCTCTGGAAGTAACTTTCCTCAGAGTATATGTATGGTGAGTGAGAGTAACATCGCTTCGATCGTAGCTGTAGCGACACCTGTCCCTCTTTGATTCTCTGAAAGTACGGTGATATCGATTCATTTGGTGAATCCGAATTCCGATAATTTTTTTTTGATAGTATCTCTCATCCTTATAGTCTGTTTTGTGTTTTCCTCTATTTCTATATTTCTGATTTTAAATTTTTGTTCGGCGCTTATATATTCTATATATTTCTGTAGGTGTATCTCATCGTCTTTTCTTATATTAATGCCCATATACATCTTGGTCGACATCTTCTGTGTTATCTTGATCTTTATTCCTTTGAGATGAGTGATGTGTCATCGATTTATGACTTGAGGACTACTGATGATCAGATTATTTTTAGTAAAAAAATCTTCATAAATTTCTGTAAATTTTTTTTGGAGATTTTTGGAGTTTGTAATTATTCTTTCACTCATCTTTGTGTATTAAGATATAAAATCTATTTTTACAGATGTTACGTCTTTGCTGTAATCAGTTATTTTACAAAATTTTAATTGGTGATATCTTTTTTTTATATTGTCATTATTTTTTTTATGACTTATTACAAAATAACTTATACTAAATGTATGGAAGATTTCAAGAAAATTTCAAGAAAATTTCAAGAATTTTTCAAGAACATTTATAAACCCTCATTTTGTTTTTTTCTACTTTTAAAAAAAAGAAAAATATATCTTTATGTTTTTTTTTTTTTAACAAAACTTGTTGGTTATATCGAGGTAATGATCTTTTTGGGTGCTCATAGAATTTTTATATCTTTTTCTATCATGATTGGTCCTTCATTGTCAACATTGAAATCAATCGATACCAGACATTTTTCTTTTCCTATTTTTTGCAGAATTTTTATTTTTGGTTTATTGTTGTGAACTACTAAATATTTTTTTCATTCTATTACTTTTTTTTCTTTTTTTATAAGCACGAGATCATTAGGCTTTATTGCAGGTCATAAATCTTTTCACTTCATCTTTATAAAGAAATAATCTGCATCTCCCGTTATTCATAAGATATCAGAAGGTATTTTTACTTTTTTAATAGGCTCTGTAATAGGGATGGTGAATCATTTTTTCCCAAATTGATCTGAAGAATATATGGGTATAGTCGTAAACTCTGGAATTGGATTGTCTCTAAATATATCATATTTTCCTTCTTCATAATTTTTTTTGATGTATCATAATTTTTCTAGTTGATGTATTTTATTGAGTACTTTTTGTGGGTGATTAAGCTCTGTATGCTTTGCTATCTCTCTTAATCTTATATTTTTCCCTCCATTATTTTTTTCGAGAAAATCTAATATGAGTTTATGATATTTGTCTATTTTTTTTGTCATTATCTTTGTATGTTCATATGATAAATAATCATTATTAATGATTATTTATTTTCTCTACAAAATCAATTATATTTTTTTCACTTTATATACTATGACACATATACTATGTCATTATTTTTTTTATGAAAAAACTATTGTTTTTTTGTGGGAAAATAATAGTCTATCTCTAATAGATTGTTTCATTTTTCTCCCCCTATGATACAGATTAGCATAGATTGGTTAGATGACTTACTTGCTCCATTGGATACTCCTCCTGTAGATTGTTTTGATATAGATAAAATATTTACTCCAATGTTTATATCCAAATACACTCCATTTTCTTCTATATCAGACTTATTTACGTCTTCTTGATTCCTTATAGTAGAGCAAAATGACTTATAACAAGTAAATACTCCTAAATTCAATGATTTTATCCAACAGAAGACGAAATTTGATTCTTGGAATCATATGGTAGCACAAGCATGAAAATAATTTTTGAAAAATAGGACAATTGATATATAAAAGATACATACATATAAAAAAAAGAGGCCATTAAGCTTCTTTTTTTATATTGATGTCTAGAGTATCAGATTGATATTATTATTTTTTGATGATTGCCTCGATTGCTGCGAAACTCATATCTTCTTTATCATTGATCAAAATGTATAGTTCGTCTCCTGATTTTCCTTTGAAGAAGGTTACGGCTGCCTGGTTCAGAAAATAATTCTTTCCGTCATCGGTGATTGCTATGAATTTGTTGTCGTCAGTCTTGGAGAGCATTGCTCTGATATGTTTTCTTTCTACTGGCTGGATGAGTTTATAGATGAATTTTCCATCTTCTAATATCTTTAGCTTGAGCAAATCTCAAGGAACAAGTTTTGTCTTGCTTGAATAGTTCATGGGTACGGGATATTTCTTCTGGTCAGCGCCTATCATGAAATAGCCGTCGAATTTTCCTTCTATCACTTCAGCATTTTCTTCTGAATAATTCTTGAGATTCTCGTTTCCCATAGTTTTTTCTGCTTCCTTGTATTCTATGCTTTCTGGGTCTTCTGGATCGAATTTTGCCAATTGGTTGAGTGCTAATTTTATTCTTTTCATGTCATTTTCCATCGTTCCCATAAGGTTCTGTATGAATTGTACCATCTGCTGGTGTTTCTGCATCATTTCGTCTTTATTGACTTTTTTGGGTGCTGCAGTTTTTGTTGTTGCAGTTTTAGTTGCTGGTTTGACTGCTTTCGGTTCAGCTTTGGCTGCTGTTTTGCTGGCTGTGCTGGACTTTTCTGTTTCTGTCATTTTTTGTTTAAGTGAGTAAAATATTGAAACGATGTTTTATCCTTTTGAGGGGATTTTTTTTATTTCTTCATCATCAAGTATAGTGGTTTCACTAAATTTTGCAAATTTTTTTCTTGGTGGAACTTTCTCCCCTCTGGTATCGGAATATTCTTTTTCGTCTCCCTACCTTACTCAAATTTTCAAGTATTCTTTGTAAGTCAAGTATTTTCTTAGCTAATTTAATTAATGCGCCTGGCATTTTCTTATTTTTTTTTGTTTTTGAAGGGAAAATAACCATATACATACCAGACAATACTGAATTTTACTTTATATATGAACAAAAATGATGAAGAAGCTTCTAAGTATATTTGCTGTTGTATCGCTGTTATTTGGCATCACCACTGCTGCTACAGGCGATTTACGGTCTTGGCTTGATAATCTCAGTACAGAGATTCCTTTCTGATATCTCGTTAGTCAGAAGATATCTGTCGACTCTATAAGCAGTAGTAAGATTGTTGTCAGATCTCCAGTAATTGTGGATGAACAAGGCAATAAGATTACCAAATATACCGTGATGGTTTCCAAATATCCCTTATCCCAAATATTGGAAAATACGACTCTGCTTGATCAATCGAAAGAAAAGACTTTTGAATTTACTACTATGGCTGACACGATAACCATGGATCTCAGTGTGACCTGAGATGCTTTGGATGTTAATACCTATTATTATCTCTCTATTATCCCGAAGGATAAGAACAATATACTCGGCGAAATCTCCAATGAACTTCGATTTAAACTTGCTATCGCTAAATCGGGCGAATGATCACCATCAGATTCTTCTGTAGTTCATAGTTCTGCAGGTGCTGATATGAGCTTGGCGAATATTACTCATACTATCACGAGCAATAGAGCGACCCTGAGACGGACTGCTGTTGATGGTTCTGATAAAGTCGACATTTTCCTTTGGAATCCTACGAGCTCTGTCTTTGAAAGACTTTCTAGCGTCAATATGAGCGATGAAAGTTATACCTTCACGCTTAGTAGGAATGGAGAATATATCGTAAACTTCATGCCCAACAACTGAGGTAAAGAATACCGTTATACGTTCGTAGCTAACTGAATCGTTGCCACTACTACACCTACGACTCCCACTACCTATACTCCGCCTACCATCAAGAATATCCCTGCTACTTGACCCAAAGAGAATGTCTTGGTCGCTCTCGGTATCGCATTGGTAATCTATCTCATCTATAGGAGTGTAAAGTCCAAAGCTAAACGTTAATATATATATTCTTGTTGTCCATACTAAGTCCGCTCTTGCGGACTTTTTTTATTCTAAAAAAAATCTCTCCTCAAGGTGAGGAGAGCATACACTGCTATTTCTTAGAGGAAGATTCTATAGATGCCGAGTGTGAGTATCGTGAGTGCAAGTGATAGCTTTCTTTTTGATTTTCCTAGACGCTCTTGCTGTTTTGATTTCTTCTCTATCATATTTCGTATCTCTACTTTTACAATCTCATGACCTTCTTTATCTTCTCGTGCAGTAATCTCGTCTTGAATTGCCTTCGCATGGGCTGTGTATTGTTTGTGGTCGGACTCGATGATGCTTGCTATACCTTTGATGTTTTGGAATGCTGGATTTGCGTACTGTTCTTTTGCTAGCTGGTATCGAATGGTATCGTAGAGCATAACCAGAGATTCCTGTGTTTTTTTTTGTTTGCTGACCATCCTGCGATGGATGAATATGAGCAGAAATATGATTACAAGATATCACAGGATAATCAATTGTCGTATGTTTCCTGATGGTACTCTACTATCAAGTATTGCCATATCGCTGATAAGAGAATAAAATTTGCTATATTAGTATCTTTCCTACACTGACTATCTGATGTTTGTCTGCGATGATTGGTAGGAAATTTCTTCGAAAGATAGGAATCTTCTGATTGATACAATATTCGTTCCGTGTCTTCTTCCTATAGAGATCGCCTTTTTTTGGAAATCTTATTTTCCTACCGAGATATTCTTTTTTTGTAATATCTATTTTCCATCCTTCTCGGCTAATCGTTCAGAGCTTATGTATTTCTACTTTCTTCTCAATCGTTTTTTTCCAGAAGAATTGTGGAGCAGAGATGAAATAGATATTCCCGTGGGATTTGAAGAGGTAGGTCTTGTTGAAGTATTTGTATCCACTTTCATTCTTTTGTAGAAATCATGTCCGTTCTTTGAGCAGGGGAGCAGTGATATTATTGGAGATATGTAATGTCTTCATGACGTCTATCAGTGATTCATTGCTTATCTCTGCGGGTTCTCTCATCCGTTGATAGGCGAATGTTGCATTTCGATACGGTGATTGATGAATGGGTTTCAGAATGTTGTTATTTTGGGTTTCGGAGCGTTCTACTTGCTGATAGATGTTTTTCATGCTTTCGATAAAAGTATTGCCTCTCGTTGTCTGTTTGTGGGCTAGTGCATAGAGTTCTGGAAGTACCTTATTTCTCAGTCTATTCCTCAGGCTTGTGGTTGTGTCGATATTTGTAGGATCAGTGACGAAGGGAAGTTTGTTGTGTTTGCATATCTCCAAGATTTCTTGTTTGGAAAGTCATAGGATTGGTCTCCGTATCTGTGTCCCTGGAAGCAGATGATGTTGTTCTGTCTCTTGCATAGCTAGGAACCCATTGAGATTGGCTCCGCGAAGGAGATTGAGAAATGTACTTTCTATACGGTCGGTCAGATTATGTCCAAAGATCAATCGATTGATATCTTGTTTCTTTATCTCTTTTTTGAATTCTCCATATCTCCACTCTCTCAATGCCGCTTCTGTATGCTTGGTATTATTTTTTCTCTTGCTGATGTGGATTTGCGTTCCTTCAAAAAATTTTCTGATGAATACTTCATCTGCTTGGTTTCCTGGTCTTATCGTATGATTACAATGTATAAAAAATAATTTTTGTAAATTATATTTATTCTTTAAAAAGAAATTGTACATTAGAGTTGCAGTCAACATGCTATCTGCACCGCCACTCACTGTTACCAGGACTTTTTGGCCTGATTGCACCTTGTTTTTGAACGATTCAAAAATTATGCTCTGCTGATCCGATTTCAGTGCGCTATTTTTGATTTCCTTGATTTCACCTGTATTTTTTTTAATTTTTTCCATTGATATCGGATTTGAAAATTTCCTGTAAAACTTTATACTGGGTATGTAGTATGCTTTTTACTTATATATTTTTAAAGGTCAAATGAAAGATTCATCTGCCAAAAAATCTATTTCTTGAAAGCTCAAAGATTCATCTTGAGAAAAGAAGAATTTCTCTCTAAAGAAGAAGGATGTATCTTCAAAGAAGAAGGATTTACCCTGAATAAAAAAGAATTCATCCTGAATAAAAAAGGACTCGTCCTGAAAAATGAAGGACTCGTCCTGAATAAAAAAGAATTCATCCTGAAAAATGAAGGACTCGTCCTGAAAAATGAAGGATAAGATTTTTAATATCAAGATTGCTGATCTCCTCAATGAGACAGGAAGACATGATGAAATCCATTTCGATCATAAATTTTCTGATCAATTGCCTAATTTGGATGAAGACGGTATCGCTGCGACATTCACTATCCAGTCTTTGGACGCTACGTCTTTGTTGGGTACCTTGATGGATGTTACTGCCCGTTTCCATGAGACCTGCGATAGCTGCTCGACTTCGTTTCTCAGAAAAGTTGATGTCTCTCTCTATACCTCCAGATTCGTTTTTGAAGATGAGGTCAAAAAAGAAGATACTCCTGCTACCGAAGAAGTGGTCTTTCTCATCGATTCAAAATCAGAAACTATAAATATAGAAGATATGGTAGTGCAGGCTATCTTGCTCGATGATCCCTTCGTCAAACGTTGTGATGATTGTACCAAACGTCTGGCTGATATCGATGACGATGAAGAAGATTTGGATGAATTCCAACCCAAATGAAATGTTATATTTTCCTAGCCACTTGATTACGCTAAACATCCCTGAGCTTGTATTTCCGGGATGTTTTTTTATAGTTTTGGTGTTTTATCTTTTTGGAAATCTTTATGCGTTCTCTTCGTATGCTTTTATCCATGTTTTTGGTGCCTCTGATGTTTGGTGTATCTTTTGCTGTTTTTTCCGCTGATGATTTTATTGCTCAGTTCCAGACCCAACAAGCTAAATTCTCTCTTCAGGAAAAAATTATATATGATAAAAAAGTGCTCGCTAATCTCACACTGCTCGCTCTAAGAAACCGTAACGATACATCTCAGTTTACGCTCTATACGTCATTGAAGGAATATGTATCAGCCCAATTGCTTGCTCTCCAGAAACATACGCTTTCATCTTCGCTTGTCTCTTCTTGAATAGCTATCCCTAACCTCGATCTCGCCAAAGTAAGAAATGCTTGGTTGGCATTGCATAACTCAGAAAGACAGGCCCAATGAGTATCTCTCTTTACCTATAGTCCTGCTCTTGAATGAACCGCTTCTACTTGGGCACGTCATCTTGCTGATATTCGCACGACCACTCATAAGAGAAAAAATACAGATGGCTATTATTCCTATGCTAGCATCAAAGCACGATTCTCCGACCAATGAATCGTATTTTCTGGATTAGAACATAACGGATATCCTTTATTTACGGAAAATATCTGACGAAATATGTATTCGTGCAATACAAGTGATTGCACACAAGACTTCATCAAAGCCATCACCAAATCATGGTCATTTTTCATGGCTGAAAAAGGCAAAAGCTATAGCCCTCACTATAATGCCATTGTAGGTGATTTTGCTGAGATAGGTCTGGGAGTGGCTTTGGTAGGCAACAAATACTACCTCGTCACTCATTATAGTCAAGACTTGAAATAGGGGGGATTTTTTCTATACTTATATCCATATCATCTTTTTTTATTCACTCATCATGTGTTGATGAAAAGATTGTTTGCATTGCCTATGATTGGATTGGTCCTCGGTGCCGTTGCTATCGCTACCGAAATAAAGACAGGTAATCTCATCCCTGCAGGACAACAACTTTCTTGATCAGTCGTTACCTGTATCAAATCTGCTCTCACCAAAAGGGAAAATACAATATTCTCTTCCTATACCGTATATCAAAATGATAGCGTCACGGTATTATCTGCTAGAAAGTCTGCACTGCTCTCCGCTTGGGACAAGTCCACTAAATCAGAAGTCAAAACTGCTGTCTCCACTGCATGGACGACCTATAAAAAATCCATGACGGATATCAAATCCGTCCTAAATATTTCTAGGACTAGTGCTTGGGCTGTCTACAAGACTGATGTCGCATCTTGTAAATCAACTTTGCTTTTGAAAAATATCGATACCAGCTCTGCACGTAGCGAACAGTAATATGGTTTTTTTCTATTCATCTATGACCGTCCGATAGTGACGGTTTTTTTTGTATCTCATGGTTGGTTTTTCTCCGGGACGACATCATGTGTCATCGTAATTTTGGAATAATAAAAAAAAGACACAATTACGTGTCGTTTTGTATGGGGCGGCTGACGAGATTCGAACTCGCGACATCCTGCGTCACAGGCAAGCGCTCTAACCAACTGAGCTACAGCCGCCATAGCGGATAAATGTTTTATGATTGATCCAATGATCAATGTATCCATCTTTTTTTATCATTCTTTCTAACTTTATTATTTCTGTCTTGGAGTCTTTAGTGAAATATCATACTAAATCAATATTTTAAGAAAAATTAGGACATTTCCTATGTGGTATCTATTTCTCTCCAAAAATCAAGAAAGATTGTATAGTCGCTTTCAACCATTATCTTGAAAAGCCTGTATGATTGCAGTCTGTCTCCCTTGATCATATGATTTTTGGCTTCCCACCTCATACATCCTTTATAGATATATAGCTGTTTGTCTATATATTCCTTCTGTTTTTGAGCTCTTCTTGTAAATAGACAGGGTAAGAGTATATATAGCTATTCCCTAGCCAATTTTATTCGGATTATGCTTCCCGATGGAAATAATTGTAGAAAAAACAGCTTCTGACCAGAGATTTGATAGATTTCTGAGGAAACGATTCAAAAAATATCCTCAGGTTCGTCTGGCGGACATTTATAGTTCAATTAGGAAATGATTGATAAAAGTCAATGGTAAAAGAGTAAAAGAAGAATATAGAATACAAGAGCGCGATATCGTACAAATAAATGATTCTGTACAGTTATGAAGCCAAGATTTATCATTTTTGGTGAGCCCCAAAGACCGTAAACTGGAAAAAGTAGACATCAAAAAGATTAAACAACAGATCCTCTATGAAGATGGTCATCGGATAGTCTTCGATAAACCATCAGGTATCCCTATGCATCCATGAAATAAACATCGGAATGATCTGTGTATGAATGATTATCTAGATAAATATGCTGCAGAATATAAAACTGCTACCTTCAAACCTTCCTTCGGTTATAGGTTGGATAGAGATACGTCAGGAGTCTTGATTGCTGCCAAAAGTTATGAAGCATTGCAGTATATCAATACCATCATCAGAGAAAGGGATATTGATAAATATTATCTTACTATCGTCATAGGCAAATTTCCTAATCATCTTATTATCAAAAAACCGATTACCAAGACCTATAACAAAGCACTTGATAGATCACAAGTCAAAGTGGATTTCGATGATGGGTTGGAAGCCAAGACAGAATGTCGGTTGGAAAAATCCATCAAACATCCCGTACTCGGACCGATCTCTTTATTGAAAGTCAAAATCCATACGTGAAGGATGCATCAGATTAGGATTCATGTCAGTAGTGAATGATTTCCTGTCCTTGGTGATATCGTTTATGGCAATCCCTCAGTCAATAGAATACTTTCCAAATCCTTGAATATCAATAGGCAGTTGCTTCATTGTCGGAAGTATAGTTTCCTTGATCCCTTCCAAAATGATCAAATAAGCTTTGAGTCACCTATTCCCGCAGATTTCCAAAAAATCTTGCAGCCGCAAAAATAATTTGATTTTCCGTATGAAAACAATAGAATTTTTTTCACTATTTTATTCTTTATAGGTATTATAATGAAAAAGATTTTTTGGACTTCTATTTTTTGGCTTATCGTATTTTTTGGATTTGCCTTCTATATCAAAAATTTCGATGCAAATATGGCTGCTCTTGTCAGCACTTGGCTTGGTACAACCACGATAAGCACGAGTGGAGAAGCAATCCCTACGGTTGGCGAACAGGTCGATATCATGAGCTGAATAACCATTATCCAATCTACGCTTACTGATATGCAGACTAAACTTGATGCCTTAGCTGGTCAGACTCCTAGCGCAGTCCAAGCTACAACAGTCGTTGTCCCTGCTGATACTACCTCTGTTGTTACTCCTACTCCTGTTGTTCAACCATTAACTAAATAGGTATCGTTTTGTTTCCTGTTTCGTTTGTATCGTCCGGCATTTTATTCTCTCATCATTAGGTATGAAAAAAATTTTCTGGACTTCCGTATTTTGGTTGCTTGTCATTTTTTTGTTCCGATCATATGTGAGAGTGTTTAATCAGCCGCTTAGTAGAGAAGTAGCTTCCCGATTTGCTAAATCACCTCAGCTATGTGTGACGGGGTCTCTAAATACTGGTCTCACCCAGCAAATTGATGCGATACAGGCCCAGCTTATCTTGCTTACCCAAAAACTTTGATCTGAACCTGAAACATCTTCTCAGACTCCTGTATTTCAGACAACAGCTCCGACCAAGGTTGCCTTATATTATTTCAATCAGACGGTAGATCAACAATTGCCTCCAGAACAACAGGTAAATGTCGGTTCTCTTCTTCCTGTATATCGTATATTTCCTGCGAGCAATAACCTGTTGGTAGATACCATCAATGAATTGATCAAAGGAAATCTGACTGCTAGTGAACAGCAACAGTGATTTATTACCGAATTTCCCAATGCTCAATTTATGTTGCTCTCTAGTGATCTAGCGAGTGATGGAACATTGACGCTTCAATTTTCAGAAGTTCCGTGATTTACTGATGGCTGATCTGCTCGTATGTTTATCCTCTCTACGCTCATTAAGAAAACGGCACTCCAATTCTCTCAAGTCAAAAAAGTGGTCTTTGTTCCGGAAACCTTATTTCAACCGTAATCTCAGTAGGAAATATTTTCACACAATCATTCCCTTTTACACGGTCTCACTGACCGTGTTTTTTTTGCTTTTTTCCAGGAAATCAGTATAATATGTCAAGTATTTAATTCATTATATTTCCTCCTATGCCAAAAAAGAAAGGCAAGAATCCAAAACCTATCATAGATAAGGATCAAAATACGTCTCAACATATGGGTCCAAATGCAGTGAAAAAGGCAATTGCTAACATTTCTGATTCTTTTTTGGATGAGCTTAAGGAAGCATTTACTAGCTTTGAATCATACTCTGAAGAGAAGAGAATAGACAAATATGGGAATAAACAATATTTGGATCAGTTTTGGGAATATTTCAAGGAGGCGTATCCGAACCTTCTTGATAAATTTTCTAAGGAAGATTTACCTATCTATATCCAGACCATTAAAGATGAATGATTTTCATTGGGAAATATTTCTCAAAATGCCAGTAAACTTCATGAAGAATTTAAGCCTGAAGATACCGAACAGCATGTTATAAAAAAAAGTTTATCTGAATTAAAGCAGTTTTGTGAAGATACAATAAATAATGTTCCTCCTACTACGTTTGATGACTTTGCTACTCTTGTTGGATTTGATGCGAGTACTCTTGCTATCTCTCCTACCGGTATGCTTAAGACCATAGATGTACTTCCTGTTCTTTGGAAAAAATTTCTTGAAAAAAAGAGTATTACCCTTGGAGAAACTTCTGCTGGACATGCTGAACGTATTTTGACACCAAAGTATAATCCTACGGAAAGAATACTCGTGACCGTAGCAATCACTAAATTAATGAAAGAGCTCAAAGGTAGCCTTAGAAGTGATTTTGTTGCCAAATTTCCATTGCCAGTTACTCTATTTGATTCTCATCAAGATCTCCTTAATTTTAGAGATGAATGGCGCGATTTTCTTGATAATCATGCGAGCGAAATTGATGAATCATTGGCCAAGAAACTTGATGAAGTGACGGTAACCAATGGAGATATCTATCATCAACTTTTGGAATGATGAAGAACATTTGATGATACCAAATGATTTTGAGAACGAGAAGAATATTTTAGGCATATTTTCAATAAATTAGCGACTCGTCAGTTGTTTGAAAAAATACAAAATAGACAAGAAACCATTGATCATTATATCGCTGCAATTGGTGATACATTTAAGGAGTTCCCTCCGTACTTTAATGATATCCTCAAAATCTATCCATTCAACATGAAGGATGTTCGTATCGCTGATTCTACATATGAAGCTGATATTTCTTCCATAGAGCGTCAGCTCGCAGCATTGGAATGACAGATATCATCAGCAGCTCCTGAACAAAAAAAATCTCTCAAAGAAAAAAGCACATTACTTAGACAAGAGATGGAACAGCGTAAATGGCAGGCATATATAGCGTTTTTGAAAACTAAAGATACTCTGCTCGCTGATAGTTTTGCTGCTTTGGTCGCAAGCAAATTCAATTTTTCTCTCCTTGCTCCTGACCAGAAACAACATCTCATTGATGTCCTTGTAAAAGAGAAGCTCGAGGATACTATTATCAACAAAGTCCCTGAATTGCTCGATGTCCAAAAAGATGATCTCAAACAATTCGTCAAGGATCTCTTTAATCTCGATAAGATGGATCTCACTATCCCTACAAAACAAGGTCCTGTCTCTCTCTCATTTCTCAAAAAAGAATTCCTGCCTAGTACTCGTAAACAACTCCCTTCTTTGGATGATCTTGCATGAACTATCAAAAATATTCCTCTCAACTTTGTCGCCCAACTTACCGAGATCAATGCCGCATTTTTTGAAGAAAGTATGATATTTGATTCTCTCTATACTAATTTTGCTGCAAGAGACGGAAAAAAATACCGTATCAATGATGCCTACAAGGTAAGAATCAAAAAAAATGGGAAAATAGTCGAATGATATCTTTCTGCATATGCGCCTCTAGAAGAAAATAATAGGGCGGACTATACAGGAAAAGAACTATATCTTTATTCTCAACCTATCACCTCACCCAATCAAGAGAGATCACTTGTTACTCGACCGCATGAAGGAGAAAGAATACCTATTCCTGTTGTAATCAAAGATAATGAACAAGCCCTCTGTGATATCGAAATTTTGGACAAACAACTCAATCTCAATGGCGATGCTTTCTGAGCCTTGCTTTTTGGATATGTGCTTGGACAACAAAGTATGAATACTTCCATGTCATCAGAAAAGGAAGATGAGTTAGCTCAAAAGATTGGTAAACTTGAGGTCTATAAAGACACAGAAGAATGAGAAGAAGATAAAGAAAATCCCCTGAGCGAAGAAGATGAAAAACCCAAAACCCAAACAGAGCAACAACAGTTCTCTACTGCATGGGAAAATATCAAATGATATCCGTTTACTGAAGACATATACAAAGACAATCACGGCTTTGTGAAAGGATCCAAAATATGTATACCTTTTGCTGATAGTGAAGTTCCTCCCAAAGAGGTCGGTAAAGCATGGATACACATGGAAATAATTGATATCAATACCGATAAATGAACATTTACCGTAAAGTTTCATGGTGGAGAATTGCGTTTAGGAAAATCTGAATGAGCTACTAAGGAGCTTCCTATGCATCTTGATACTCTTAAACATATCAAAAAGGCTTTTGGTGATAATCTATACAAATTACCTGATATGAAGGGAAAATCATTTGATCAGCAAATGGCTATCATGACTACATGATCTCTCGTTAAGGATGTGGATAAAAATTTTGGATCCGTGAAATTCACTTGATCTGCATTTTCTTATACGCTTGGTGAATATACGGGGAAAGATGTTAGTCATTTTGGTATCTATCAGCCCAAAGTGGTGGGTGAATCGCTTGATCAAGAAAGTGGAAAATTGATCCTCTATAAGATACGCCCTAACGCTAATGGTACTATCACTGTTTCATGAGATTCCACCCCTGGTAATTATGCAAAAAATTTTCCTGCTCGTGATATGGATTATGCTAGTTTTATTCTTTTCGTCAAAGAGAAATGATTGCAACCCAAATGCAAGGAACAAATCCAGGCTATTACGACTCAAGCTACTGCAAGCGCTGAAGAGATACCTACTACTGTTCGTTGATTTAGTATCAATAATATTATCAGCTTTTTCAAAAATGGAGCAAGTAAGATCAAAGATGGTGTCAAAAAATATGACGACGAAAGAACCGAGGAACTCAACGATATCCTTACCAATCAGGGTCAGCTTTGGACTGATATCTGATGATTCCTTTCTCCTTTTTCCAGGATATCTTCTTCGTTTGAATCTATGGGGATGGAACAATTCCTTGAAAGAGACAATAGAATATGGAAAAAAGTCGAGAAACGGACCAAATTCTATGAAGATTTTGATTATGCTAAGCTCTATAGCAAAATCATTGCTCCTATGCTTAGTTGAGCAATTCAAATAGTTCCCCATTATAAACTGGCTGCTATCCTGTTGGTACATCTCAAAAAAGGGAAATGACCGTATGCAAAAAGCTTACCTATAGCTGATGGAAAGTGGATTGGTATGTTATTGGGTGCTGATCATCAACATAGATATCTTGCTATCAGAGAAAAGAAAATCAGAGACCTTGAACAAAATGCACATATTTATGGTGGTGCATGGGCAGATGATATCAAGAATCAATTGGTGGAACTGGAAATGAGATATATCGTCCATGTTATGGATGGTAGAGAGATGGGAATGTGAGATCCTGAAAAATATAAATTTCAAGATAAATATTCCAAAAAATTTTGTGATGAGTTGGAATGAGCATATACCTGATTCTACAAACAAAATACGGTGGAAGAATGATTTACCAAAGCACAAGATAATAACTTTGAGTTCGCTAGAGTAGAGTATTTTAGATTATTGGCAGATAGGCCCCAACAGGCACTTCCTTTCCTCAAGGTCATGGCTACCAAGGCAATCAATGATACGCAATGGCAGATTTTTGAGACTGCAGTGTTGGCAGGTATTCTTTCCGGAGTTTTTCTCAATATGACCTATAGCTCTACCCAATCCTATATACAAAAAATCTGTAGAACAAGATGATTTGTTCCATGAATTTTTGCAAAAGATATCAAACAACAATATAAGATTCAGAGAATTCTCGATATGTTTAGTAATAAAGCGTTTACTAACACAACATGATATGATCCATCTACATTCTCTTTTAGGAATAGTAGCTCACCATCAGATTTTATCAAGAAATTTTCTGCATGGACTGATGAATCAATTACTTTATGAACATGAGATACTGCCAAAAATACCGGTGTCAGAAATGCATTGAGTAACTTCCTTAAGATGGAATGACCTAATGCTGAGGGCAAGACCTTGCTTGATTTGTATGCTGATCCAGCATTGGATCTTTCAGATAAATTATTGCTTAAAGAATATATCAAAAACACTAATGAAAAAAATGAAGGTTTGGATAAGGATGTTGAACAAAATACTTCTTCCCTTACGTGATCTATCTTGACCAAAAGTCAGAGTGTGGTAGAGAAAATGATAAAATTTGATAAGAATGGTTTTGTTGGCCAAAATGGTGATGAAATACAGAATATGCAGGCTTTCTCAGAAAATATGAAGAATGCAATTCCCGCAAATAAAATCAGTTCTCCAGAAACCGTCAAATTTTTTGTAGGCAAATTTTTCAATCGGTTTGGAGAAAGGTGATTTTCCTGACTCAAGATGACTGAATTTTTAAAAAGATTGAAATGGTGTAAACAGAATCCATGATCACCTGAAACAGAAACAATATTGTATTATAGTGTTGTATGAGAGATTCTCAATTCGTTAGGATGAAATGAAGCTAGTCCCCCTGTTGAGCTTATTGGAGCACTATGAGCATGGAAGTTGTTCTTTCAAAATAATCTTGAGAGCATCTTGCAGTCTGAGGTCATTACTTCTTGTTTCGGATGATCCCAATATCTGGATGAATATAATAAGACGACGCCGCAATTGAAGGATCGGGCACTTGCAATCCCTCTTCTTGATAGAGAAGAAAATCAATTACAGCTACAAAGTTCAAATCAAATCGAAAGGAAACAATTAGCTACTCAAAAACGTGATTTGATGAGCACAAAATTTAATTATATCAATCCTAGTCTCTTTGCTACGGCTGAGACTTTATCAAAAAAATGTTCATGATATCCAAACCGTTTCAAGAAAGCATATTATCAAGATAAGACAACGAACGTTCCATCTCAACCATCCAAAGCTACATGAGCAAAAATCACAAATCCAAGTACTGTAGATCAGATAAGGCAGATTCTTTCAGGAAATTCTCTTGAAGAAGATAATTCTGATGCTTTCTTTCCATCCTACCTCGATGATGATTAATGTCTTTTTTGATTGTTTTTTCTTACTTGTTTTTTCATTCTTCTTTGCTACCATATAAGGAGCAAACAGAAATAAAATATTTATCAACAAACATATGAAATCATGAAAGGAAAATTCATTGTTTTTTATGGAATCAATAACTTGGGTAAGAGTACTCAGGTGAAACTTCTGATTTCAAGACTCAAGGAACATGGCATCACTGCTGAATTCCTTAAATATGGGGTCTATGATCTCAAACCTTCCGGTGAAATGCTCAACGAATATCTAAGGTTGGGGAATCCCTACGGTTTCTCTCCTCGTGAATTCCAATTGTGCCATGCCCTCAATAGGACCCAGTACGAACCTGCCTTGAAAGCTAAACTTGATGCAGGTACCTGGATCATTGCGGAAGATTATAAAGGGACTGGTATCGCTTGGGGTGTCGGAGCGGGTGTCGATAAAGATTTTCTTATCAGACTCAATTCCCATCTTCTTTCTGAGGATCTCTGTATCCTTTTTGATGGTGAGAGATTTGTCTCCGGCATCGAAAAAGACCATAAACATGAACAGGATGCTCTTTTGACCCAGAACGTAAGAAATGTTCATCTTGATCTCGCAAAGATGTATTATTGGCATATTATCAATGCCAATCAATCCGAACAGGATGTCCATGAAGTCTTATGGAAACTTGTTTCTCAGTCGTTTCCTCTTTCTGAATAGATATCAGACCATCGGTCTCAACTATCATGCTCCCTTGCTATCGCAGGGGATTTTTTTTATGTTTCAAATAAAATTGAAAAACATATAGGATTATGTATACACAAGCTGATAGTTTTATTGATATCGGAACTTATGCTCTCACCACGTGCAAAGATATGGCTATCTGCGGGTTTTTTCACCTTCACCTTCACCTTGATGTTTTTGGCGTTGGTCCATAATGCTGCCCAGGCAAGTTCATTCTCTTCACTTACTCTCCCTAATAATGAACCTATAGTCCCTACATTCTGACTTTCACATTCGGCTCCGTGATTCGATCTAGAACGTGATGATTCCTATCAGAAATATCTCTCCGTGGATCATCCCTTCCATGATGGATCTTATGTGCCTTCTGATCTCGTCCCTATAGATTCTGATTTCACTGCCAATGCTTCTGAAGCATTCAAACTAAGACATGATGTCTCCCTGTATTTTGCAGATATGGCGCGGAACTTTTGGAATGCATTTAGCTGAGATAGATTATATATTGTGAGCGCATATAGGAGTAGAGGATTGCAGGATTATCTTATCAAGCAATGATGCGCGCTCATCAGATGTGCCCCTATAGGTACCAGCGAACATCAAGCATGACTTGCCCTTGATCTCAAAGTCGTCGCTAGATGAGGTAGATCGTACGCTTTGGATGCAGCTTACCCCAACAAATATTCTGACTGGCTCAAGGCCAATGCTGCCAAGTACGGATTCCACAATACCTACCAGAAATGAATGGAAATCGATGGTAAAATGATTGAATGACGACATCGGAGGTATATGTGACTTACATTAGCTCAACAGCTTGCTGACGACCATCAGACCTTTGCAGAATATTTCAACTCCTTAGATCAAAAACCTATAGCTGTTTCTTTTACTGATTAATTACCTATTGATAATGAATACAAAAAAACATACTGATGATCTCCAACAAAAATTGGAAGAAGCTCAGCAGCATCAAGATGATAAGAGATATCATGAATTGGAAGAGAGGATTGCTCAGTTGGAAAAAGAAAAAAAAGAACTCGAGGATATCGCCAAAAGGTCTCAGTATGAATATATTAATCTCAAAACGGATTTTGACAGATATCAGAGACAAATGCAAGAGTCGAGCAAACATATGGAACTCGAATCTTTGCTTGCTGTCGTCAAGAAATTTTTGCCGTTCATTGAGGATCTCAGAAAATCATTAGAGAATATCACTGATGAACACAAAGACGATCCACTTACCAAATGAGTGCAGATGGTGTATGATAAGTTTCTCAAGACACTCGAACATCTTCATATTAAATCCATCGTATCTGTGGGACTGGTCCCGGATTCTTTCTTACATGAGCCGGTGAGTGTCCAAGCGGTAGAGGATGAAAAACAGAAAGGTAAGATCATCAGTGAATTTGAAAGAGGATTTGTCTATGAAAAACATGGAGAGCAAAAAGTCATTAGACCAGCCAAAGTCATTGTCGGACAATAATATCCATACTTCCACGTAACTTGATCAGTATGCTCTCAACGTCTAATAAATGCTTGATTATTTCCCTGGAATCCCTATGTTTGGTGTCTATAAAAATTTTTTGATTTGCTGCATATCTTTTGGTGCCCGCCTAAGGCGGATAAAGTGGAATGATACATAATTTATGCTGAGGTGCCCGCCTGAGGCGGATAAAGTGGAATGATAAGTAATTTATGCTGAGGTGGTGGAATGGTATACATGTACGCTTGAGGTGCGTATGCCGTAAGGCTTGGGGGTTCGAGTCCCCTCCTCAGTAAATGATTTATACCTCTATTATTAACATGTATTTTGTATATGTTTTAAAGAGTACAATAAAGGAGTATCATTATGTGTGAATGACCAATAATATAGAAAGAAGAATCCAAGAGCATAATAGCTGAAAGAACATTTCAACAAAAGCTTATTTACCATTTGAGATCTTCTATACAGAAACGCTTGAAGATAGTAAACAAGCAAGAAAAAGAGAAAAATTTTTGAAATCTTGAGTATGAAGGCAATTCTTAAAAGGTTTGTAGTGTGATTTATATTTGGGCGTCCGCCTTTGGCGGATAAACCCGCCTGCCGGCGTGCAGGTTCGAGCTTGTCCGCCTTTGGCGGATAAATCCGCCTTTGGCGGATCCCCTCCTCAGTAAATGATTTATCTTTATAATCTCAATATATGTCATTATTGGATCGTCTGGTGCATGATTACAAAGAGGCGATGAAAGCCAAGGATGAGACCAGGAAAATAGTCCTCAATCTCGTACTTGCCAAGATTAAGAATAAGAAAATAGAAATCCAGAAAGAGCTTGAAGATACTGATATCATAGCTATCATCAAGAAAGAGGTCAAAGAGATTCTCGAGACCATTGGATTCCTCGAAAAAGCTAATAAATCTGAAGAAGTAGAAATAGAAAAACAGAAGATGTTCCTCTTGGAATTCTATCTTCCTGCTACCTTGAGCAAGACGCAGACTCATGATCTTATCAAAAAGCTTATCAGTGAATTCAATGTCACTGATCTTAGGACACAGAGAGGGATGCTTATGAAAGAATTGATGGCTCATCATAAGAGCCAGATTGATGGAGCGCTTGTAAACGAGATTATCAATGAAATGCTAACATAATACCCACCATTTGTAGCATAACTTTATCGCTTCTTACTTCTCTATGAAAAGATATTCCTTACTCATTATCATCTTTGCACTGATGGTTTTTTGATTAGGGAATTATTCGTTTGGAGCAGCTTGTCCACCTTCTTGTGAAACCAATTTTAAATGTATTAGTTGAACATGTACTTCTTGTAATACCAAATGAGTCTGTTGTGGAGTTAAACTCAATACTAGTATCCCTTTCATTGGTAATTGCATAGAAAGCAATAGTGGTGCAGTCTGAGTATGAGAAGAGGCAGCAGCTGTGTGATCAAAAGCATTTCCTGTGCTTATGGGAAGCCTTACTAAAATTCTTGTGACGGTTATTCTCATTACTTCGTTTGTCCTCATCGTTATCGGTGGTGTCATGATTGCTACGGGAGATCGTGATTGAGGCAAGAAAATGATTATCAATGTCATCATCGGTATAGCTCTGCTCGGTTCTTCAGGTGTTATCCTTCGTCTCATTAATCCAAATTTCTTCCAATAACATACTCTCTGTACATCCTTTATTATCCTAATATACGCTCATGCTTCACGTAAAATACACCAATGGATTTCTTATCGAAAACAAATTACTTTTTGGATACGAAACTGCTGACCCAAAATATATCAACTTGGCTTCTGTGCCCGGAGATGATATGCGTTATGATAAGATTTCTTATTCCTTGGTCGATTATCCAGGTGAATATGATATCCAGGATATCTCCGTAGATTCTTTTCTTGGTGCAGATAATAAGCTCAATTACGTCATCACGATAGATGCTAAGACTATCGGTATCATACAATCTCCTGAAGTCTTGGATCTGGATGAGGTAGGAAAAGTAAGCCATCGGCTCTATCTGGATGATAGAATTGCCAACAAGATAGATCAACTAGAACTCGAAGGAGAAAAACAAAAACTAGAAATACCTGCTGAAGCATAATCTCTCTTATAGTTTTTGCATAATGACGTTCGAACCGCTTTCATCTTTTGTGAGACCCCAGAGCTTAGACGATTTTGTTTGACAGTCACATCTTGTGTGACCAGGTAAACCACTGAGCGTTTTTTTGCAATCCGACAAAGTTCCCTCTATGATTTTTCGGGGTCCTCCGTGATGTGGTAAGACAACGATAGCGCATATTATCTCTCAGACCTTACATGCAGATTTTTTCTATCTCTCATGAGTCACCAGTAAGAAGGACGACCTACTCAAATTGGTCGATCAAGCAAAAGTCAATTTTCAATATGGCAAATCAACAATTATCTTTTTAGATGAAATCCACCGTCGAAATAAAGCACAGCAAGATACACTTTTGCCCTATGTAGAGAGGGGGACTGTTATCCTCATCGGTGCCACGACAGAGAATCCCAGCTTTACCGTCAATAATGCGTTACTTAGCAGATGCAGAGTATTCGTCTTTGAAAAACTCAGTGATGAAGAAATCTTTGCATTCATCAAAAGACAATTTCCTCTGATCCAAAAGAAACATCCGTGAATCATATTTACCGACGAACATATTCTTCTTATCAGCAAACTCGGCAACTGAGATCTTCGCAATGCATTGAATGTCCTCGAATCAGTAATCTTTCTTGCTAAGGATGGCGTAGTCACTGATCAAGTAATTCTGCAGGCATGACAAAAAACTATCTATTTCGATAGAAACGGCGAAGAGCATTACAATATCATCTCTGCTATCCATAAATCACTTCGTGATAGTGATGGTGATGCAGCTTGTTATCGGGTCCAAAGGATGCTTGTTGGCTGAGAGGATCCATTATATCTTGCGAGAAGACTCTTGCGTTTTGCATCTGAGGATATATGACCTGCAGACAACAATGCTTTGCTACTTGCTAATCAAGTGTATGATACGGTTGCTAAGCTCTGAATGCCTGAATGCGATGTTGCGCTTTTCCAATTGACGATATATCTCGCCAAAGCCAAGAAAAATAATATTGCCTATCGCACCGCTATCGCTACCAAACAGGATGTCGAGAAATATGGTAATCTCCCCGTTCCTTTACATCTCCGCAATGCGCCTACCAAACTTATGAAAGAACTTGATTATGGCAAATGATACAAATACGCACATGATACATCGGAAGGATATGACACAAGCTGAATCGATCAGGAACATTTTCCTTCTGAGCTCAAAGGACGCACATACCTATAAAACGAATTACGGATTTATATTGATTTTAGATTTTAGATGATGGATGTTGGATGAAAGTTTTGTCTTATTATCCACTATTGTAAGATACAATAGTTCATTCTAGCAATTCAAACATTCAACATCCAAAATTTAGAATTCAAAATTCTCTTATCCTCGAAGGGGATTTATATTGATTTTAGATTTTAATTCTTTGCCTGATTATCTAATTTTTTTTATATTTTGTCAATTCGAATTGACTGGATTGACTTTCAAGACCTTGTATTCCTCAGTAAAATGACTACCTTAACTCAAAAGTTTTTTTAGTTTTTTTAACTACTTCAACATGGTATTTACAAAAAAAGCCGCTAAAACACCTGCAGTTATGGTGGAAACCAAAAAATTATCAACAAAGGATACATGCGGTATGGAATGTTGCTGATGAAACATGAAGCATCTTCTTGTCCCTGTCCTTCTTGTGCTTAATACACTTCTCCTTATCCGAGTATTGTGTGTTCAAATGAATGGTAATATTGAATCTGAAAAAGTAGGCGGAAAGGAAAATTACAAAATGGTACAACAGATCTACAAATCAGATGTATTCAAGGCCCAACAGAAACAACAGATCGAGCAGGCACTTCAGATGTATCAAAGCAAGACTACTCCTGCTGCGCAACCCACTACTGTTCAACAAGATCCTACTGTCCAACAAAATCCTACTGTCCAACAAGCTCCTACTACGACACCTACCGTTCAGCCTGTAGTTCAGTAATCACATAACAAATAGTTTTATCTTGATAATCGCTTCATATGACAATCCAGAAAAAAGAGGAAACTTTGACACTTGTGGTTATCGTACTTTTGGCACTCAATATCCTTCTCAGTATCTATGTATCATTTATCAAGAGGGATGCATTCCGATTGGAAACATTGAAAGTCGGTGGATCTGAAAATATGCAGATGGCCCAACAATTCTATCAATCACCAACGTATATCCAACAACAGAAAACTACGCTTGAGCAGGTCTTAAGTCAGATGTGAACTGCTGGTACTCCTGCTGCGCAAGCAGAAGTTCAACCTACAGTACAACCTGATACTACTACTCAGCAGGCAGCAACGCAATAATTTTATCTTGATAAATATTCCTAATGACTACAGAAAAAAAGAAGGAAACTATGAAAATGATTGTTATCGGCTTATTGGTACTCAATCTCCTTATCGGTATCTATGCTGCATTCATCAAGAAAGATGCAGTCCGGTTGGAAACATTGAAAGTCGGAGGATCTGAAAATATGCAGATGGCTGAACAACTCTATACAGCAGATGCCTACAAACAACAACAGAAAACTACGCTAGAACAAATTTTGGGTCAGATGTGAACTGCTGGTACTCCTGCGTGAACGACTGATACTGCTACACAACCTACTACAGCTCAGCCGGCTGCTGAAGGGACTGCTTTGACGGATGGAGATAAAACAAAATTTGCATCTATCGAAAAAGATGGATATATTCTAGGAAATAAAGATGCAAGAATCACTATCATCGAGTATTCTGATATGCTTTGCCCTTTCTGTAAGAGGCATTACAACGCTCAGACGCTTGAGAATCTTATAAAGAAATATCCTAATGATGTGAATATGGTATTTAGACAGATGCCATTGCCACAACTTCATCCTACTGCTCCTATCTGAGCACAAGGTGCGGTTTGTGTAGGTAAACTTGGAGGTGCTGATAAATTCTATGCATATCTTGCTGTAGCTTTCCAAGCATCCGAATTTACTGAAACAAATGTCACGGACATGGCGGTAAATCTTGGTATTGATAAGGCTAAATTCACTTCTTGCTTTAGCAGTGCAGAAACAATTGCAACGGTAAATGCTCAAGTACAAGAAGGTCAAGGATTTGGAATCAATGGAACTCCTTGAAATGTTATAGTGGACAATCAGAATGGTAAGTATTCCATTCTCGCTGGAGCTTATCCTACAGAAAACTTCGAAGCAGTGATCAAGAGTATTCTTGGAAAATAAACATGAGTATCAATATATATATATAATGAAAAAAACGGTCGAAGGGCCGTTTTTTTTTGATTATCTTTTCTCTAGCTGGGAGTAGTGTTATAGTATTTTACTTGTTGGCTTTTTCTTTTTGAAGTTCGTATTGGAGCTCTTCGATATCTTTCTTGAGTTTCGTCATCTCTTTCTTCTTATCTCTGATGATTTCAGGATCAGCCCCGCTTGATGAGAGTCAGGTGACAATTGTCCTGATCTGCTGGATTTTCTGTTCCTTGATGCTCAATGCTTCACGGATATCTTCTTTCTTACTTGTTACTTTTGATTCTTTGTGCAGTCCCTTGATTCCTATAGTCATGTTGATGATGTTTTCTGTACAATAGCCGTTCAGTTCTTTTTCATTCTCGAGGTAATCAATGGATGATGTATTGATGAGCTTGGAGATTATCTTTTCTTGACTCCTCAGATATTGGAGAAAATCTAATGGAGCGAGGAAGCATATCTCTATTTCATCATGCTTTGCATATCCATTTGCTTGTTTCATACTGAGAAACCTATCTATGATATCCATAAATAACTGTGTCTTATAGTTTTTGGTGATATCCATGGGTTTATCCTCTATCTTCTGCATAACTACTGGTCCTTCAAATCCTAAAAGTTCCCGTATCTGCTGGCTTATGAAAGGTACGAATGGATGCAAGAGCTGCAATATACTTCCCAATCACCACAAGGTCACCTTGTCTCCGTTTGTTGTATCTTGATGCTTCTGTATCTCCAGGTATTTGTCGCAGAAGTCCTCTTTGATAATCTGGATCATCCTGTTTTGGATATCATGAAATGATGTTTTTTTCATGGCTTCGGCATAATCTTTCTGTAGTTCGATGATCTTTGAGAGTATCCGTGATTCAAATTCGTTTAGGCTTGCTTTCTTTTTTTCTAGTGCGATTGTCAGCTGCTGGAAATCGGAAATTTTTCTAGCTCATTTGGCTTCATAGGCATGTTGTCAGATAAATCTGGATGCGTTCCGGAGTTTACCTATGAACTGCTCATATAATGAGATATCTTTGCTCGGATCTATAGCATAGAGTCTCGTACAATCCGTTCAATGATTCTTGATGAGTTCCTTGAATGAAATTCTCTTATGCTTTTGTATGTTTTCTTCCTCTCGTATATGACACGTATCGAAGAGCATTTTATTTTGTACATTATATCAGATGATTACTGTTTTGAGAAATTCGAAGATATTATGTTCTTCGATGCATAGTATTTTCTCAGGAGATTTTTTCGTATCATCGAAAGCATCCATCATCTTCATAAGAATGAGTGCATGTCAAAGCGTCTCTTCGATTTTTTCTTTTTGCTGGATCAGACCATTATCATTGGAGACTAAGGTATCCATCTCGAATGTATATAATCATTTTTTGTTTGATGATATAGCTACGGACTTTTCAAGACATTCCGTCAATGCTATTGAAAATTTTTCGAAATGATTTATGGATTTTCCTTTTCCAGGATCTTTTTCTGTATATTCGATAATTTTTGTGAGATCATTGATTTCTTTCGCATATCATCTTGGTAGCGTCTCGCTGAAGATCTCTATATAGGTCTGGAGTGTGTTTTTCTCTCATGTGCGGCTTCTGCTCAGGAGTACGTCTATACATTCTTCTATATTGAATTGTAGTTTCATGCGTCCATCTACGATGAGATTGAATATAATCAATGAAAATACGGTAAATCTGTTCTTGGTCTTTTTGGCAGGCAGATTGAGAATTTCGTTGTCTGAGATGAAATAGCTTTTGCCTGATGTGCTTTTTCGGAGAGGCAAGGAATATCCTTTCGAGTCTTCCTTTGTTACGGGTCGACACTCCATCGTTTGGAGTATGTTTTCCATATTCTGCTCGTATTTTTCAGGAACTATGGTCATTCTCTTCTCTTGGATTGCTGATCTGATCTCGTTCAATTCTTTCTCTGTCTTTATAAATAACTGGTTGCAAAGTATATTCCATGCTCTTTCTTCTGTCTTTCTATGGAGCACCATTTCTACTTCTACTGGTTTTACGGATTCTAGATTGTGGATATCATCAAGATTCTTTATGATGTTTTTGATGAATTCATGGGCGCTTTTGCCGGCGAAATCACCTGCTAGTTCTGTAAAGCATCCGTTTTTGTCTATTGCAAACTTATCTATTTGAAGTCCATGTTTTTGTGCTATCATCAGTGATTTCTTGTCGTGTGCTGGAGTTATTCTCATGATACCTGTCCCTTTCATCGGATCCACTGAGGAGTCAGCAATGATTGGTATAGTCTTGTTGATGATAGGTATGATTACTTTGTTTTTCAGTAGTTTCTTGTATCTCTTATCGTCTGGATTTACTGCAAGTGCCACGTCAGCAAAGATTGTTTCTGGCCGTATAGTCGGCACTATGAGAGAAATATTCTTCGTGTCTACGAAATATCTGAGATTATATATTTTTGTATTGATCTTTTTGTGCTGTATTTCATCTGTTCATAATGTCTTTTGTTCTTTGACACTCCGATAATTTATCGAGCAATCTTCATAGATCTGTCATTCACGTACTAGCTCTACGAACAGATTTCTGACGAAATTAGTATTCCTTTCGGAATAAACGATATTGTCGATGTCGATTCAAAAAAATATCCCTGCTTTGGTAAGTAGATTTTCATAATTTCCTATTTTGATCTCTTTATCTTCATCATCGAAAATTGGCAAAAGTTTAGTCTTCATCCCTTTCATTCGCTGATAGGTTGCTAGGATATCCTCCTTGATGATCCCGGTAATGGATTCCAATGAAGTGTCTTTGATTATGCTTATGGGGAGCTGAGTTATGACTTTTTCCCGTTTCGTAGTATTTTTTTTTGTCGTAAAGACTTTTTGGAAATAATTCTTTTTGAGGAGTTCTGATTCTGTAGAGAGGTGATTATATTTTTTTTTGATTTCTGTCATAGTCACATTTACCTAATAACTAAAAACTAACCATTGGGACTAATGCACCATTCATCTTGTTCCTGTTTAGTTCTTAGAGAGTCCATAGAGTCTGTAGATGGTGTAGAAAAAGAAACTCATCACGATGATCAACAATATATTTTCCGCTGGTCCTGTCTGTATCTTTTTCATGCTATCGATCTTGAGTGATGTGCCGTCCATACAGAGTCCTTCGACTTGATAATACTCATATTTTTTCGTTTTGGAATTGGCATTGAAAGGATATTCGAACATAGTTCCTGTTGTCTCTCCTATTTTCTGTATCTGGCTTATATCTTGTGTTTCAAATTCCGATCTGTAGATGATATATTTTTCTATATTATTTACTGCTGATCGTACGAGATAATACTTATCACCTATCTTCTGACCAGTTACGGTAATTCCATCGACTATGCAACTCAATCCGTCTCCTATTTTTACTTCCGATATCTCTGATGGATTGCCGATAGGGTTCCCATTACCATCGAGCGGGGTGATTCTGAAATAATAGGTATCACCGATGGTAAGGTTCTGGATTTGGATTTCGTTGGTCTGCACGATCTGGTTATCTGACAGATTATTTCTGTCTGTACTATATTCTATCTTGAACTGTGGCGCGCTTCCTATGACTTCCCATGTTACATTCAATTTGCTCTTGTCTATACTATCGGAATATAATCTAACTTTGCCGATAGCGCTTCCTGTCTGTATCAACATCGTGGCCACTCCCGTATAATTTTTTGTCTGACCTAGGACGATGAGGGCAACATCCACTTGAATCTTTCATTCCTTATCCATGACGATGTCTTTGGTGAATATTCATGCACTCTTTTTGTCCATAGGGACTGACTTTCCATCGCTCAATTTTATCTGTGCTGATGTTACGCTTTCGCTACAATTCATCGTAAAGCTTGCTTTCTCACCCTGTCTCAAAGCACCATCTGGAGCTATCTTTATACTATTGAACACCCCATCCTTGATAGGTTCGTAATCAAATGATATCGATTTTGATTCTCCGATTACCACATTTTCGGCATTGAGTATTTTTATCTGTAGGAGATTATCTCATTGTATGATTCCGCTTACATATGCGCTGATATCTCCGTTCGCATTCGTCATGCCTTGGGCGACTGAGATATTATTGATAGAGATATCATAGGGTGCATTGGATAATCCAGGCGCGGTTGCCAGGACATTCGCGATATTATTCTTTTCTATTCATCATGGCACAGGAGAGATGAGTTCTATTGCTTCCATAGTAGTTGCTGCTGTTTCAGCTTCTACGATGACTGTCTTTTGGCCTATGATGGTCTCATCGCTGATATCGTATACCTTGATTGTATATGTTCATGCTTTCTTGATCGCAAGTCCTTTGGAGAACAATTTCTGTCCTTGGTCTTCCGGTAAGAACGTATATAATCAATCGCTCGGCACCGTATAATCAGCAGTATCCACTAGTCCTACTATTTCGATAAAGACATCGCCTTGATACGTCTTAATCGCATCTCCATTGGATGTCACGGCTTTGATTGTCATATCCACAGTTTCATTCGTTTTGAATGTGCTGGGTGCTACATCTATGATGAATGCATCAGGATTTGCTGCTTGTACAGCATTTCCTACGAATCCTATCGTTAGTAGTCAAATCGCCAGAAGCGGCGCGATACATGCTCTATATGAAAATTTCATGGCATGGAAATAGGGATAAAGCATTATTTTGAATGTGAAGTTATGATATTGATTGATCCGATGGATAAATTTTTGTCTGTGCCGTCATTGAGTTTGGCTACTGCTTCACTCACGAGGATATCCTCTTTATTTCCTGAAAATGGCAAAAGCACTAGACTCTTGCTTTTGTCTATGGTTTGATTTGGTACTGCATGTATAATTATGTTGCTTTCGTCAGGATGTTCTATGGTCCGTGTCGCTTGTCCGCTCAGATTCTGTGGATCTATTGTGATATTTTCTTTATCAAAGCTTACGGTAAAATCTATCTTGGCTGGTGTAGCTATTTTTTCTGACATAAAGATATCTACGTATCCACTCTCCGTCTTGTATGCGATATCTCGTCATTTTTCTATGATAAATGCTTTCTCTTGTAATGATAGTACGCTTGCGGTGAAGAGTCCAGGATTTTTGACTACATAAAATACTCCGATTGCGATAATCGCTCCCGCAATCACTACGGCTATATTCTCTTTCCGTGTTCCTATCACCATTTTCTTGTCCATGTTTTTCTCCGAACAGATAAAAATCCCAACGAAGTTGTTATTAACAATAATAGGTATGTTTTTTGTTTTAGAAATCAACTGTATTTAGCTTAAAATACCAAGTAATTTCGTATGTTAGTATGTATATATTTTAACGTAAATAACAGCCATTATTGATGTCAAAAACAGTTCCAGTATAGTTTTTTGTAGCATCAGATAAAAGAAATATTGCCGTGTTTGCTACATCTCAAACATCGATTGGATCGTTGATGAGTTCGTGTTCTCTATAAGATTTTAATCTTTGTTTTGGGATGTTTTTTACCATAGCTGTCTCTACTATTCCAGGAGCAATTGCATTGACACGAATATAAGGTGAAAAATTTATTGCATTACTTTTTGTCAGTCCAATTAGCGCTGCTTTGGATAGCCCATATATTGCATCAGAACTTCATTCTTGACCAGAAACGGAAGATATGTTTATAATGCTACCGTATTCTTTGTTTTTTATTTTATATTGAGCAAAATTTTTAGAGAAGAAAATTGCAGATTTTATATTTACCTCGATTACTTTGTTTATTTCTTCGTCTGTATATTCGAAAATTGATTTTCCCAAATATATGCCTGCATTATTTACCAATCAATCAATATGTATTTTTTGTTTTTTACATGTATCAAAAACTTGAGTAATCTGTTCTATTTTGGAAACGTCGATATTAAAAATTTGTATTTCCCCCTCCTTACATTCGTTTTTTAATTTCGTTAATGTACTTTTGTTTATATCACAAGCTAACACTATTGCACCATATTTTATACATTTCAATGCGATAGCTTTTCCTATTCATGAGGCAGCTCATGTGATTATTATGGTTTTATTTTCGAGATTTATCATAATGATTTACTAACGAACTAAATACTCTATAGTTCTCTAGTATTACTGTTTTTATAGCTCTATACAATCTTTTAAGCTTGGAATTTGACAAACGAAACCTATCTCTTCAAGCTTTCCTTCTAATGTCGTCTGGGCTGTTCATTCACCATGGATGATGAACGTTTTTTTTGGTGCTTTGGTGAATCCTTTTGCTCGTTTCATCAGTTGATCGCTATCTGCGTGTCCGGAAAATCCTTCTATTTTGGCTATCTTTGCATTGACGTCAACCTCTATCCCCATCATCTTTACTTTTTTCTCTCCGTCCAGGATATATCTTCCTAAGGTTCCTTCTGCTTGATATCCTACGAAGAGCACGGTGTTTTTAGTATTTCGGAGTCCGTGCTTGAGATGATGTGTTATCCTGCCTGCGGTGCACATCCCGTTTCCTGCTATGATGATGCATGGACTATTGTTGGTGTTGAGTTTTATAGAGTCTTCTACACTTTCTGTACATTCCAACTGTGGAAACTCAAATGCATGAGGATATTTGTGTAATGCTTCTTCATCAAATACTTCTGTATGTTTTTTGAAAATTTCTGTCGCCTTGATGGATAGTGGACTATCCAAAAATATTTTTTCTGCTGGAAAATTTCATTCCTTGATGATAATATTGAAAAAGTAGAGGAGTTCTTGAGTCCTTTCTACAGAAAACGATGGGATCAAAAGTTTCCCTCATTTCTTAAACGTTTCCGTAATGTATTTTATTAATAATTCTTTTTTGCCTGCGGTGTCTTCGTGTCTTCTATCTCCATAGGTTGATTCCATAAAGAGATAATCTGTATCTGCTATCAAGGTCGGATCCTGGACTATAGGAGTATTCCATTGTCCTATGTCTCATGAAAAAACTAATTTTTTCTTGGTATTTCATTCCGTCACGAAGAGCTCAATGCTCGCAGATCATAGGATATGTCATGCATCCTGGAATCTTGCCTCGATGGTGTCTGTGATGTTGATTATTTTTCTATATTCAATAGCTTGGAATAATTTCATACATGCTTTGGCATCATCTTTGGTATAGAGTGGTTTCCTTGGCTCTTGACCTGTTCTCATCCTTCTTCTGTTTTCTTGCTGGATATTTTTATCCTGGATTTCTGCACTATCTTCCAAAATAATTGAGCAGACATCAAGCGTCGCTGCTGTGGTGTATATTTTGCCTTTGAATCCTTGAGTATATAATTTAGGAATTAGTCCGCAGTGATCGATATGTCCGTGGGTAAGCAAGACAAAATCAATCGTCTTTGGGTCAAAAAGAAATGGTTCATAATTGAGTTTCATTATGTCTTTGGGTCATTGGAACATGCCGCAGTCTATAAGGAATTTCGTCGTTCCTGTCTCGATGAGGTAACATGATCAGGTAACGATTTTCGCTGCTCAACAAAAGGTTAATTTCATGATAACGTGATGAGAGATAAAACGGAGAGATGCTATTATCCGATTATTTCAATTATATCCAGAACCCCTATTTTTTGCAAATTTTACCTCTTAGCGTCATCTATAAAGAATAAGGATTCTGCTGTCATATTTTTTGCATCAATTTCTCTAAGATTCTCTTGATGAATACGCTTATTCAACACCAATTACCTTTGCATTTCCCTTGTAATTCATTTCTTAATGTCTACTATATACCGACAAACCAAAAAGTTAAATAAACGAATAAGTAAAAACAAAAATCATGAAAACAAATTTTTTGACATTGCATGTGAAATTGATGATTGCAATAGGATTGGTAGTAATTTTCTCTATCATAATTATCTCATTGCTTTATGTCGTGGAAGAATCGGGAGATGCAAACTCTTTCGATAAAATCCATGCTTATGTTACTACTCCTCAACATAATGTGGATTTCTATTCACCGCAGGTACAAGAAATTGTTGCTTTTGATCGTCATGCACACATCTTGATGTTTGGTGTTAGTCTGCTGTGTATCCTAATCGCATTATTAGCTCTTTGGATAATTATCAAAAGAAAGATAATACGACCGATAGCAGTACTTCTTACAGCACTCGAGACAAGAGATACTACTCTCTTGAAAAAGATTAATACATCAGATTATGAATGGAATCTACTTGTCGCATTGATTGAGAATCATCTTCGAAAAAATGTAGAACTTACTTCATTAGTCGCTACCAAGGACAAGTTTTTTGACCTTATAGCGCATGATCTTCGATCTCCGTTTACTGCGATTATTGGGTTTACAAACTTACTTATTACTGATCGAACAGAATTGGCTACTGAAGAAGGAAAAGAGTATCTCCAATATATCCTCCAGGCTTCCAAACATGCCAACAAGCTTCTGGATAGATTATTGGAGTGGGCCCGTCTCCAGACGGGTAGATGGACTCCTAATCCTCAACTATTCACGTGTAATAAGCTGATTGCTAATGTCTTTTCTTTTCATCAATCTAATGCTCTCCATCACCACATACATCTCCAGATTGATTGTAAAGAAGTTTTCGATGTCTATGCTGATGAACAAATGATAGAGGCTGCTCTTCGTAATCTAGTGTCCAATGCTATCAAATTCACTCAGTCAGGTGGATCTGTGTATATCGATGCTAGAAGATATGACCGAGCAGTGGTTATCTCTATCAGAGATACTGGTAACGGTATGTCTCCCACATTACTCAAGGATTTATTTATGGTGGGAAAAACTGTCGTGAGTGAGGATGTGTCTGGAAAACAGGGGACTGGTCTCGGACTTATCCTATCAAAGGATTTGATCGAAAAGAATGGTGGCAAAATTTGGGTAGAGAGTGAACTCGGGAAAGGTTCGAAATTTTCGTTCACGATTCCTCTTCCTATTTAGCATTTTATTGTTTGCACCTGCGGTTTTTCCGCGGGTGTTTTTTTGTCTATATATTTTCGCAATTATATCGTTTCCTTCCGTCTTTTGTGATTAGTGCATCAGCTTCATCTGGTCCGTCGCTTCCTTTCTCATAGGTAAAAATTATCGGACAATTATTTTTGCAATTAACGATATCATCCACTATCGTCCAACTCTGTTCCAAGATATCTCGGCTTGTGAATAGCGTTTTGTCTCCTACAATAGCATCCTCAATCAATTTTTCATATGCTTCTTTGCCTGGTACTTCTTTGATAAATTTTGATCTTACTCTTTGTACTTCTTTGCTGCTACCGTTCTCCTTGATATTGAAATGGATGTTAATTCATTCGTTCGGCTGTACTTCCAAGACGATTCTATTCCTTTCTACATGTCCATATTTATTGAAGAGGATGTCTGGTACTTCTTTAAATTCTATGACTATCGTCGTCATCCTTTTCTTCATGTATTTCCCCGTCCTGACATAGATTGGCACACCAACGAATCTTAGCGAATTTACTTCTATCTTGGCTGCTACGAATGTTTCCGTCCTGGAATCGGATGTGATTCATTTCTCTTTATGGTAACTCTTATATTGTCCAAAAATTACATTATCCAAAAAATTTTCTCCCAGTCTGATGCTCTTAAATACTTTGAGTTTTTCTTGTCAGATTCCTACTTCATCTAACTGTGATGGTGCATCCATGGCTATCAGTGCCAGCATCTGGAACAAGTGGTTTTGGAGCATATCTCTGAGCGCTCATGATTTGTCATAATAGCCTCATCTCTCTCCGACTCCAATGCTTTCTGATCCTGTAATCTGGATATTATCGATGTATCTATTGTTTCGTATCGGTTCGAAGATGGTATTGGCAAATCTGAAAGCGACTATGTTTTGTACTGCTTCTTTGCCCACATAATGATCAATCCTATACACCTGTTGTTCATCAAACACTTCTCTAATCTTTTCGTTTAATGCTCTCGCTGAAGCTAGATCTGATCCAAATGGTTTTTCGAAAATTATTTTCACGTCGTTGAGTCAGATTGATTTGTAATTGTCGATAAAGTTTCAAAAGAACTCTGGGGAGATGGAAAGATAGAAGATAATCTGTGAGTCTGGTTTTCTTAGCTTTTCGATATCGTTTTTGAGACGTAGATAATCATCTTTTTCATTGATTTCTACTTGGGAATAGTTCACGGTTTGGAGAAAATTATCTAATTCTGATTTTTCTTCGATGAATTCATTGGTTTCTTGCTTGATATATTGGATAAACTCTTCTCTTTCAAATGGTCTTCTTCCGACTCAGATGATATCTATAGTCTGGTTCTTATTTTTGTAGATATTGGAGAGTGCAGGGAAAAGTTTCCTTTTTGCAAGATCTCCTGTAGATCCGAAGATGACGAATATAGTATGCATGAGAGTAGAATGTAGAATGTAAAATGTAGGACTTTGTAGTATTACTCACTACTGTTATTCACAATAGTTTATATATAGTGATGATGGTAGATAAATGCTTATTGGTTGTAGTTTTTCTTGTGGGGTTTTCAAGTTTCTCTCAAAAGGAAAAGCCTGGGGAAAATCTCCCAGGCTTATTCAAAAATAGTTTTCTACTATCAGTCATGTCCCATTAAAGGGACTAGCTTTCATATTGGTCGGTACCGCTATTGCTGCACATTCTCAACCCGTACTTGGCATGCCTCCAAAGCTTCGGTAGTAGTAGATACAATACTTATACTATTTAGTAACCTTAGCTGTTGGTCCGGGAACCCTGTGAAAGAAAACTACTCCTTTCTTTCCTCATATTGTATAGCCCCTTTTACCGTCGAATCGAATCGACGGCTTTCATAGAAAACTGATGTTGATATATCTTTTTGGTGTATGAAGTCAACCCTTTTTTTGTTAGTATTTCTGGATATATATTTTTGTTTTTAATATAATATATATTCAATTGACTTTTTATGATTAATAAATAAATTTTATAGCACAAATATAAATCTTAGATATATGAAATCGTTACAAAACATCATCATCTTATCGTTTCTTGTGTTTTCCGCTTGCGGCATCACCGACCAGAAGCAATTATCGGTTGATGATCTCGATAGGTTGGATACCTATGCTTTCTTTTTCGTTCTTGCACTTCTGATGATTTCGTATGTAGTTGTCTATGTAGTGAAGATTATCATGAGGAAGCAACGGGAAAAGAGGGCTATTGCATCATTTGATCACGCCATTCTTGTATATTATCAGATTCAGAATGACTTTGGTGGACTTGCCAGGCTTTATTATGATACTGCTTGTATCGAATCCAATAGGCGGATGCTTGATGATATCCAATCCAAGATTTCAGAAGTGAATGATCTGGTCAAATTTATGCACGAGAATATTACAGATAAGCCTGATTCTGCTTTGATTACCTACAAGGAATTTCTCCTCAAGGTAAAACTCATTCAAGATCAAGTGAAGCTTGCAAAGTATGTGATGAAGCATCCAAATTAACTCAAACGATCTGCAGGCCTTGTATTCAAGGTCTGTTTTTTTGTATTTTTTACATTCCATTGACTTTTTGTATTAATTATATATGCTGTATAAACAACGAAAAATATGCGGGTATGAAAAAGTTGTGGTTGTGTAGTGTGTTGGTGATGATTTGCGGCAACATGTTTGCAAATCAAGGGACTCTATCCGATAAGGGTGCTACGAATGATTCAGTTATTATGATTGTTTTTGTTGCTGGTATTCTTCTTTTTATACTCGGTGATACCGTGTTTGAAAATATAAGAAGGAAACAGCAAAAGGTTAGGGCTGAATCTCTTTACCAAAAAACGAATGCCGTTGTTGAAAAATTGAAGAAGGAACACAAACGGCAAATGCATGTGTATTTCAAGGTGCATTCTTCGGAAGCATATTATCAGAAATTTATGGATATCTATAACGATATCCGGTATCTTGAAGATATTATGATCAATATCCGTCGAAATCTCAATGAAATCCCTCAGTATGTCATTCAGACGATGCATATCATCTTGATCAAATCCGAAAAGATTTCTGGTCAGCTCCATGATTTGCCATTGAGAATGAAAAGAATGTGATTGCATACACAACAGATCCTGTTTCCAGGGTCTGTTTTTTTGTTTTCTTTGGTAAATACTTTGTCATATGACATTGATTTTTTGGACAAAAAATGTATGGTGTATCCCCACAATAAAAAACAAAATATCAGCGTATGGAAAAAATCATTTTAACAAAAAGCTCTATCAATAGGGCCCTTGCTATGCTACGTAGACTCAAGAAGAAAATGCTTCCACAGCAGGTCGATTATTTGGCTATCCATCGGATTAGGAGAGACCCTAGATCAAAGGAATTCGATCTTTTGAAAAAGGTTCAACGAAAAAAATCTGATCCAATTCTCCTTTATGAAACTCTTGCTTATAAGAATGCTCAGTGGTTCTGGTCTGACCAGAAACATCAGACCTTCATTTCATATAAGCCAAGATTGGAATCCTATAGGAAAATGGTATGCAACAAAGATTATCGAAGTATCGAAGACGATCCCGAAATTAGTGTCACTATTCCTCAGGATTTATTTGTAATCCTTGAATGGCTTCAGCTTGTTCGCTAACAAAATCAGACGTATTGGGTGGTAGGAATCTCTACCCCCTTTTTTTGTAGATATGAACTTAGGATTCATAGGAAAAATCAATCTTGATGCCTTTCTTGTCCAATGGCAAAAGAAATTCCAATCGGAATCATCCATTTTTTTTGCATTGTTCTATTATGTCCTGATTGAGGAAATAATTTTCGAATATACTTTCCGGCATTATGAAATTTGGATTGAAACATATTATTTTGGCTTTTGTCGGATGTTCTAGGAACATAAGTATCTGGCAAGGAATTTTTTCCGGCAATAACTCTTCCTGGATATACCTCACTAATTTATCTTTCTTTAACTGGGTTATCTCTTCTTGTCTGAGTTCGTAGTCTGGACATGAAAATATCAATTTTCCGGCAATCTTGGATGCTTCTTGATCGAATTGCATATTGAGCAACATATCTGATGGTGAGAGATAAAAATTGTTTCAATGGTTTCGTTTTTTATGTCATCGAATGAAGGATTGCTTCCTGTAATTTTTTAGCTTCATCTGTACCTATCCTATATATTTTGCCATTTTTCAGTTGTA